>NZ_JASSVO010000012.1:0-104951 GCF_030541085.1 Marinobacter sp. ST-43 | reverse complement strand
CGGGCCGGTTATGAAGGACTTGGGATGGCAATACCTATTCCCATCTTCGACAAGATGCGTTCACCCCATCGCTGGCTATGTGTGCCGGCACCATCTTCATCGTTCTTCTTATTCGCGGCAACTGAGGCAGGCGGTTCTGGATAGCGGCACCACCAAACGAGTGTCAGCACACACCTTTAGGCATGCTTTCGCGACGGAGTTATTGAGATCAGGGAGTGATATTCGAACAGTTCAGGAAATCCTCGGCCACAGCGATATTCGGACGACTGAAATCTACACCCACATTATTGGCGATCGACGAGCTGGAACAGTTAGTCCATTTGATCGCTTGCCAGGTTCTTGAGAAGCGACCAAGCGCTTAACTGGGGCAGATAACGCCAAGGATATGAGGTACTCCGAATGTTCGCTTTTGTTTAAAAGCGGCTTAATCGTTAATGACAGAAATTCCGGGTCGACTTGGCGGGCACAAAGCATCGAATGGCTTTTATAGTGCTCGCTCAAAACGGACAAACTAAGGCTTGAAAACCAAAAGCCCCCGAACGTGTCCTGACACGCCGGGGGCCCAATTTTACTTGAAATGTGGTTATAGACTCAGGGCTTCATGACCAGATAGATTGCCCGACCCTGCCTTACAATCCGGACCGAAACCGCCCGGTTTTCCGGCAAGTCGCGGACCACCGACCGGAAGTCCTCCACCGAGCGAATCTGCTGGCGGTTGATCTCGGTAATGATGTCCCTGGCACGAATACCAGCCTCAAAAGCCGGGCCACGATCCACCCCAGCGACTACAACACCGCCTTCCACGCCAACTGAGCGGGCAGTCTCGGGGGCCAGTGGCTCAACGGACAACCCAAGCGGTGCGCCCGCGCTATTGTCGCGGCTACCGGTTGAGGGCTGGGCAGCGTCATCGCCGTCTTCCGGCAACTTGCCAATTTCCACGTCGAGGGTGATTTCATCACCACCGCGCAACACGGTCAGGCGCGCCGATTCACCTACCGGTGTGCGGCCAACCATGGGCGGCAGGTCAGAGGACAACTGAACATCCTCGCCATTGTATTCCAGCACAATATCACCGGCCTCAAGGCCACCCTTTTCCGCCGGTGAATCCGGCATCACTTCGGCAATCAACGCGCCGCGGGGACGGCGCAGCCCGAAACTCTCGGCCAGATCCCGGTTCACTTCCTGAATAAGCACGCCCAACCAACCCCGGGCGACGGTGCCTTTGTCACGGAGCTGGCGGAATACGTTCATGGCATCGTCAATCGGAATGGCGAACGACACCCCCATGAAGCCGCCGGAGCGGGTGTAAATCTGGGAGTTTATGCCCACCACTTCGCCTTCCAGGTTGAACAGCGGGCCACCGGAGTTACCGGGGTTAATGGCAACGTCGGTCTGGATAAACGGCACGTAGTTCTCGGATGGCAGCGAGCGGCCCAGAGCACTGACAATGCCCGCCGTCACCGTGTAGTCAAACCCGAATGGCGAGCCGATCGCGAAAACCCATTCGCCGACTTTCAGATCCCGGGAACGTCCAACGCTGACCACCGGCAGGTCTTCACCATTCTCGATTTTGAGAACCGCCATGTCCGAGCGGGGATCGGTACCCACGATGGTGGCGGAAAACTCGCGGCGGTCATTCAGGCGCACAATCACCTCATCGGCACCCTCAACCACGTGGTTGTTGGTCAAGACGTAACCATCCGCTGACACAATAAAGCCGGAGCCCATGCTCCTGCGCGGCTGCTGCGGGCGAGGGGAACCACCAAAAGGAGACTGTGGGCCGCGGAAGAAATCCTGAAGGAAAGGCGGCAACTGCTCCAGTTGCCTTTCATCAAAAGGGAGCCCATGGAAGCCAGAGCTCTGGCTGCCCGGATCCGTCGTAGTGCTGATATTCACCACCGCACTGGAGTTATCTTCCACCAGCTCAGTGAAATCCGGCAGGCCTCTGGCTGCGACGCCCTGGCTCCAGAATACCGACACCATGGCAGCCAGCATCAGCAGAACGCCCAGCATGGCCCCGGGCCTGGCCAGGGAAGGCATACGGGCAGCTTCTATATTTTTTTCTGGCATGTAGAACCCCCTGATTTTACTTGCGTTTATTGAGCTATTCTGGGGCTGGGGCGTGAATTTTCAACTTAAAAAACGGTAGGGATCATGGACATGTCGAGGATGGAATTGTCTTTATCCTCAACAACCGCGGCTGGTAGCGATCACCGGCCCCGGCCTGCCAACGCTGCACCAGCCAGAACCCGACGCCCAGGCCTGCCACCGCTCCGGCTATGGCGCCCAGGTCTGACCCCGCGGCCCAGGTATGCGCCATCACACTGGCAAGCACCATCAGCACCAACGGCAAACCATAAATAATCAGCGAGGCATTCAGCAGCGACTGTTCATCCAGACCGATGACCACTTCATCCCCCACCCGGGCGCCCACGGAATTATCTACCAGTACCTGGTTCGCCCGGCCGCCGGATACCGCAGCCAGGGCTCGCTGCCCGCAGCCCGAGCGGGCCGAGCAACTCTGACAGGCACTGGTTCTTATCGTCTGAACCCAAACCTGATCACCCACCAGGGCCACGACTTTACCGGTTTCCGTGATCATGACCGGACAGCTCAGCTACGAAATCGTCATCCACTTCCACGGCATCTGCCACCTTTCGTGCAGTGCCCGGCGGAATTTCACCAACCACCGCTATCAGGAAGGGGCGATCAGAGACCATGACTTCGCGCATGTAGATGGTGGTTGCCCCGATACGGGAAGCGCCTGTCGGCATTTTCAGCCGCCCGACAGGCTCGACAAATACGGAAAACGCAGCCAGGCCATCGGAGAACGCCACGGCCTTGCCACTGCCCGAACGTGGTGCAGCCGCCGGCACAAAGCCCTCCGGCTGCCAGGACAGAGTCCAGCCATTCATCCGGCCAACCGATGACTCCTGTTTCCGGCCATCGTCCAGGGTACGGCTAATCTCACGACCACGGGTCTGAACCTCGAGTTCCTCGTCGGAAATATCGTCAGTGATCTCAAGATCGGTGAACTGAAAATGCTCCAGTACCTCACCGTTTACATCCCGCACCTGGCTCTTGACCAGTAGCCCCGTCTCTTTTTCCAGCCAGAGGCGGTGGCTGTAGCGATCATCATCCCGGGCCCCGAGCGCCACGATCACCACATCGTAGCCGGCGACCCGGTCTTCACCCGCCAGTTCAGGCAGATACCAGCGGCCAAACGGCATCAACTGACTGGTAAACGCTTCTGCGAACGGGCCCGAAGGAATCACCTCGTCCAGCCGGACCCTGCCCCGGTCAGGCAATACACAGACCACGTTCATGCCTTTACGGACGATTTCACCACTGCCGCCGTCCTGCATCACCAGGCGTTCCTCAACACGCCCGTTCCGGTAACGGTGGGCGATGCGCATGGAATGTACCTGTTCGCCCCGGGCATAAACAAAGACCCCGCGGTACGATGTCATGTTGAGTGCAGGGCCAAGCCGCTCCAGCCAGGCCATGGCCGCCGGGGCTTCACCGCTTTTCGTTGTCTCGCTGGCCAACTCGGCCCTCACCGGATTGATCAACAGGCACAGCAGAGCCACAAGAGCGGCAACCGCTCCGAATACCGACCTGCTGGATACCCGGTTGTTCATAAACCCATGCTCCCGGTTCAATAGTTACCACTGGCGCTGACCAGGCGGGCGTAACCCACCGAGCCACGACCTGCACCCACGCTGTTGTGCTGGGCATGCTCAAGCAGGTACTGACGCATCTGGCGCAACTGGTCTTCGTCCAGCCGCTGTAGTGCCACTTCCTCAACCGCCGCCGATAGCGTTACCCCAGAGGCTGAAGGCTCGGCACTGCCGCCGGCCAGTGCCTGAACAGGTACTCCGGTGCGGGTATCCCAGCCGGCTCCGGCGCCGAAGCCCACAATCAACGCCATGAACACCATGGCGGCCACCGGCCAGCGCCAGACCGACACCCTGGGCACCTCCACCGGCGACCGGGCCTGTTCTGAGCGAGCATGGCCATCGAGCGCTTCCCTCACCGCGCCGGCAACATCAATACCATCGGCAGGACCGTGCTGCTCGTGCATCAGATCACGTATCTGCTGCCATCGCTGCCACTGGCCGCGCACGTCCTCCTGGTTGCCATGTGACAACAACCGACGAACCGATAGCTCATCGGCCTCGTCATCCATCATCGAAGACAGTGTTTCTCTGAGACGCTCATCCATAGGATGCAACCTCATTCACGTTACTGACTGATCAAGGAGCGGGCCAAGGTGGCGATCCACCGAGTCCCGCGCCCGGAAAATTCTTGAGCGCACGGTACCTATGGGGCACTCCAGTATCCGGGCAATATCTTCATAACTCAGGCCATCGTATTCCCTGAGCAGGAACGCCGACCGCAGTTCCTCCGGCAGGCTGGCAATGGCTTCCGCAAGAGCTTTCTGCAACTGCTCCCTCTGCAGCAACCGCTCCGGCGAGGCCGGGTCACGCAGTCGGCCGCCATCATCAAAGTTTTCCGCATCGGTGACATCCGCCGATCCCTGGGGCCGCCTGCCGCGGGCCTCAAGGAAATTCTTGGCGGTGTTTACGGCAATCCGGTACAACCAGGTGTAAAACGCGCTGTCGCCGCGAAAGCGATCAATCGCGCGGAAGGCTTTGACAAAGGTTTCCTGAGTCAGATCCATGACTTCCTGGCTGTCGTAGACATAGCGGCTGATAATAGACGCGACCCTGGACTGGTATTTCACCACCAGCAGATCGAAGGCCGCACGATCTCCGTTCCGGACCTTGCGAACCAACTGCAGATCCGTCTGGCTGTCGGACTGCTCACCGGGTTTCCAGTCATTTTCAGGCGTCATGGACGAAGCAACAGAAAGTCCTGTTTTGGGAGCCAGTGGTCTGGCCTCGATACGAGTGGCTTGTGTCATTGGGCTGTTCCAGCGTTCGTTCACTAACCCTTGATGCAGACCGCACCCGGCTGACAGGGTTATCCGTTAGCCCAAATAGACAGCAAGCGTAAAGTTTAGTTCAATACACGTCCACATTATGGCCCGCGACCACGACTCAATGCCACAGTCCTACGAATACGATGTTCTGATCATCGGCAGCGGCGCTGCCGGCCTTACCGTTGCACTGAATCTTCCGGAGCACTTGCGGGTTTGCGTCATCAGCAAAGCCGATATCAGCTCTGGCGCCACCCTCTGGGCCCAGGGAGGCATCGCTGCGGTTCTGGACGATACCGATTCCGTGGAGAATCACATACAGGACACCCTCAACGCGGGCGGCGGTCTGTGCCACGAGGATGCGGTCCGCTTTACCGTGGAACACAGCAAGGAAAGCATCAAATGGCTGATCGACTCCGGCGTGAAGTTCACCAGGCAGGACGATGGCGAGGACTACCACCTCACCCGCGAAGGCGGCCATAGCCATCGCCGGATTATCCACGCCGCCGATGCCACCGGCCACGCGGTTTCCACCACCCTGGCGAGCCAGGCCCAGGCCAGGCCGAATATTCACCTGAAAGCCGGCCGGGTGGCTGTGGACCTGATTACCAACCGCAAGCTTGCGCTTCCCGGCAACCGCTGCGTCGGCGCCTACATCCTGAATCTCGAAGACAATCATGTGGAACTGTTTCGAGCCAGGTTCACCGTCATCGCCACCGGCGGCGCCTCCAAGGCGTATCGCTACACGACCAATCCGGACGGCGCTTCCGGAGATGGAATTGCCATGGCCTGGCGAGCCGGTTGCCGTGTTGCCAACATGGAGTTCAATCAGTTCCACCCCACCTGCCTGTACCACCCGCACGCCAAGTCCTTCCTGATTACCGAGGCGGTTCGGGGCGAAGGTGGCGTGCTCCGGCTGCCGGATGGCAGTCGATTTATGGACCGGTTTGATGAACGGGCGGAACTCGCGCCCCGGGACATTGTTGCCCGGGCGATTGACCATGAGATGAAGCGCCTGGGTGCAGACCACCTGTTCCTGGATATCAGCCATAAGCCGGCCGACTTCATCAAACAGCACTTCCCGACCATTTACGAAAAGTGTCTGAGCTTCGGGATCGACATTACCCGCGAACCCATCCCCGTGGTGCCTGCTGCCCATTATACCTGCGGCGGAATTGTCAGTGATGAACGGGCGCGTACCGACATCAACCAACTCTATGTCGTTGGCGAAGCCGCCTTCACCGGCCTGCACGGCGCCAACCGCATGGCCAGCAACTCGTTGCTGGAATGTCTGGTCTATGGCCGGGCCGCGGCTCAGGACATCACCCGCAGGGAGGCTGACATTCCACCACCACCGTCAGCCCCGGACTGGGACGAAAGCCAGGTGCGGGACTCCGACGAAGACGTCATCATCTCCCATAACTGGGACGAACTTCGGCACTTTATGTGGGACTATGTCGGCATCGTCCGAACCACCAAACGCCTGCAGCGGGCGAAACACCGGGTTGATTTGCTGTCCCGTGAAATCGGCGAGTTTTACAGTAACTACCGGGTCTCCAATGACCTGATCGAGCTGCGCAACCTGGTCACAGTCTCCGACCTCATCATCTGCTCGGCACTGCAACGCAAGGAAAGCCGAGGCCTGCATTACACACTGGATTATCCGGGCCTGTTGAATGACGCCCAGGATACCGTGCTGGTGCCGACGACTTACCGCACCCCGTCTCCCTGAGACCGGGCCTTACTCCGTTTCCAAAGGCAGAATCCGTTATGTCCGAAACCAATACTTCTCAGGATCACACTGAATTTCATCGCCTGTGGTGGCACAGCCGCCGCGGCATGCTGGAACTGGACGTCCTGCTGCTCCCGTTCCTTGAAGAGGTATACCGGGATCTTTCAGCGGAAGACCAGGCCCGTTACCGCAAGCTGTTAAGTTGCGAGGATACGGACATGTTCGAGTGGTTCATGCAGCGCAGCAAGCCGGAGGACCCGGATCTTCGTCACATCGTTGACATGATCCTGAACCGTGTCCAACCCGATTGAACTGAACCTGTCGCCCTCCAGGGCCGCGGGTATTTGCGCCAGCCTGCCCTGGCTGGCGCTGTCTGCTGTACTACTGGCAATCAGCCTGTCCATCACCCCGCTGGCACTGGTGTTGTTACCGGTTTCCCTGCTTCTGGGCTGGCAGGAATTCCGTCGTTGTGGCCGGCTCCGTGGAGCCAATGCCATTATCAGCCTAACCACTGACGACCGGCATCTTCGATGCCAGCTGGCCAATGGCCAGGAAGTTACCGCCAGAGTTTGCGGCTGCAGCTCGCTCGGTGCATCCTTTCTGGTCTTGAAAGTAGAGTCCGTTGTCACCAGATCAGACACCATGACCGCGATCCTGCTCAGCCCATCCCGGCTATGTCGTGGCAATGTTTCCGAACAGGCATTCCGTCGGCTGCGCATGTGGCTCCTTGCAGGGCCAGCAGCTATTTCACGGTGAACCCCCGATTCCATCCGGAGTTTTCGATGACTAACGCCAATACCGAAACGCCAGCCAATCCCACTTACGAGGGTTGGGCTCATCTGACCGACCGGGTTCTGGCCAGAATCAGCGGGCCGGGTACCGACAAGTTTGTCCAGGGCCAGTTCAGCCAGAGTGTGGACGAAGTCACTGCCGGACAGTCGCTCAGGGCAGCAGCCTGCACCCCGAAGGGCAGGGCCTACTGCATTACCCGACTGGTCCGGGATGGCGAAGACTTGCTGCTCAGCCTCGAGCGGGAGACCGCAGAAGACACCGTTCAGCACCTGAACAAGTACCTGATGCTGTTCCGGGGCACATCGCTTGCCGTTCTTGACGCAGGCCGGATCACCGGTCTGCTGGGGATCGAGACCGCCCGACAGGTTGCCGGCGCGGCCACAGACGAACTGACCCGCCCCGGTCAGGTGTTAAGTACCGATAACGGGTACCTGATTCGTGTCGAAGATGACAGCAACCACCTCGCTCGCTTCGAACTCTGGCAAACCGATGCCCAGCCTTCGTTGCCGCCCACCTCCGAACTTTCCATGCCGACCTGGCAGGCCTCGGAGATCAGCGCCGGCGTACCCTGGCTGACCGAGGCAACCCGGGAAGCCTATGTTCCCCAGATGCTCAACCTTCAGCATCTGCAAGGCATTCACTTCAAGAAAGGCTGTTACACCGGACAGGAAGTGATTGCGCGGATGCATTTCCTCGGCCAGTTAAAGAAAAGCCTGTTCCGGGTCGCTTTCTCCGGCACTGATGCCGCCCCGGCACCCGGTACCCGCCTGATCGCCGATGGCAGTGCCGTGGGCGAGGTGGTTAACTCAGTACTGACTGGCGAGCAGCAGGGGGAAATGCTGGCGGTGATCCGACATGACGCGGCCAGCAAGCATCTGGGCGTAGACGGTCATGAGGGCCTGCAACTTGAGGTGCGGCCGATACCCTATCCGGTCCCTGAACGAGAGAAAGCCGAACAGCCGGATACATAAGTTGACAGGAAATACCGGAAAAATTTGCTATAAATTAAAACACATACCGGTTTTATCCCCGTACGTGGGATGCCTCCAGACAAGTGGAACCTAACTGACCATGGCCAATATTGTTGAAACCATCAAGTCTGACCTGACGGCTGCCATTGAAAACGACAAGCTGGTACTTCCAACCCTGCCTGAGGTAGCGCTTCAGGTGCGGGAGATTGCCGAGTCCGAAGACTCTGCCATTGCCGATCTGGTGAAGGTCATCAGCAACGATACGGCGCTCTCGGCGCGTATCATCCGGGTGTGCAACAGCCCGCTGTTTCGCGGCAGTCGCGCCATCGAAAACCTGAACATGGCGGTCAGCCGGCTGGGTATGGCTTACACCAGTAATCTGGCCATGGGGCTGGCGATGGAACAGATGTTCCAGGCCACGTCAGATATGATCGACAAGCGCCTGCGCGCCACCTGGCAGACCAGCACCGAAGTGGCGGGCGTGTGCCATGTTCTGGCGCAACATTACACCCGCCTGAAGGCGGATCAGGCAACGCTGGCTGGCCTGGTGCACCTGATCGGTATTCTGCCGATTCTGCGTTATGTGGAGGATCAGGATATCCAGATCAGCAGCATCATGCTGGACAATGTGATTGATGAGCTGCACCCACGTATTGGCTCTATGATTCTGAAAAAATGGGATTTTCCAAAGGAACTGCAGAATGTGCCTCTGGAATACGCCAACTTCCAGCGTGAGGTGCCGGCAGCGGATTATGCCGATCTGGTCATGGTGGCCAACCTGCAGCTGGTTGCCGGGAGCGATCATCCCTGGAACGAGATGGACTGGACGAAGATTTCTGCGTTCGATCGGCTGGGACTGGATCCGAATGTCGATATGAGCGAGGAAGAGGATCTGAATGCGCAGATGGAAGCGGCTATGGCGCTGCTTCAGTAATACCTCGTGGTTTTGGGAGTTTGGCGCCCGTCCTTGCGATGGGACCAGCTCCCGAAACACGCTGTGAATACCTCCCTGTATGCTCGGCTCCGCACGGTTTCGGCAGCCTGCCCCGCCCTGAAGACTACCTTTGCATTGCCTTCGTCAGCGCGTCACTTTTTATACTTGGCAATCAACGCAGCTTTGCTTGGCAAAGCCCAATCAACGGAGGGCCTGCCCTGCTCCCTCAGCCATTCGTTAGCCTTCGAGAAATGCCGGCAACCAAAGAATCCACGGTAGGCACTGAGCGGTGACGGGTGTGGGCCATCCAGAACCAGGTGGCGGTTCCGGTCAATGTGCTGGCCCTTTTTCTTGGCGTAGCTGCCCCACAACAGGAACACCACGTTGTCGCGCTCCCGGTTGATAACTTCGATCACCTTGTCGGTAAACTGCTCCCAACCCTTGCCTTGATGGGCTCCGGCATTGCTCTGCTCGACCGTGAGGACACTGTTGAGCAGTAGCACGCCTTGCTCTGCCCACGGCTGCAGACAGCCGTGATCCGGTGGCGCGATACCCAGGTCGGTTTCGATTTCCTTGAAGATATTGACCAGGGACGGTGGTGGCGGAACCTGAGGGCGCACAGAGAAGCACAAACCATGGGCCTGGCCGGGGCCGTGGTAGGGGTCCTGGCCAAGGATCACTACGTTTACGTTGGCCAGCGGTGTGCTGTTGAGGGCATTGAAGCAGTGGGAGCTGGGGGGATACAGAACCTTGCCGGCCTGTTCCTCGGCGGCGAGGAATTCGGCCAGTTGCCGCATGTAGGGCTGGCGGAACTCGTCCGCCAGCCACTGGTCCCAGCCGCGGCCGGGCTTCAGTTGTTGAGCCAGTGCCTCGGCAGGGTGCATGGGCTTACTCGCTTTCCGGTTTCTGTTCGGCCTTGTGTTCCGGGCGCATGGCCGGGAACAGGATGACGTCGCGGATGGATGGCGAGTTGGTCAGCAGCATGGCCAGGCGGTCGATGCCGATACCTTCACCAGCGGTCGGCGGCAAACCGTATTCGAGGGCCATGACATAGTCGTCATCGTAGAACATGGCTTCGTCGTCGCCGGCATCTTTCTCAGCCACCTGGGCCTGGAAGCGTTCGGCCTGGTCTTCGGCATCGTTAAGCTCAGAGAAGCCATTGGCAATCTCCCGACCGCCCACGAAGAACTCAAAGCGCTCGGTCACAAACGGATCGCTGTCTTTGCAGCGGGCCAGAGGCGACACTTCTTTCGGGTACTCGGTGATGAACGTCGGCTGGGTGAGGCGATGCTCGGCGGTGGCTTCGAAGATTTCGATCTGCACCTTGCCCAGGCCCCAGATGTCTTTCACGTGGATACCAAGGTTCTTGGCCACTTCTCGGGCCTGTGCGTCGTCAGCCAGTTGCTCACGGGTGATGTCCGGGTTGTAGCGCAGGATGGCGTCGACCACAGTGAGGCGCTCGAACGGCTTGCCGAAATCGTATTCGATGGTCTCTTCGCTACCGTCTTTCAGTACCCGTGTGTTGATTACAGTGGTGGTACCCAGCACCTTCTGGGTGATGGTACGCAGCATGTCTTCGGTCAGGTCCATCAGGTCGTTGTAATCGGCGTAGGCCTGGTAGAACTCGACCATGGTGAACTCGGGGTTGTGCCGGGTAGACAGCCCTTCGTTGCGGAAGTTACGGTTGATTTCGAACACTCGCTCAAAGCCACCGACCACCAGGCGCTTGAGGAACAGTTCCGGCGCAATGCGCAGATACATATCGATGCCCAGAGCGTTGTGATGGGTCACGAACGGACGGGCGGTGGCGCCACCCGGAATCACCTGCAACATGGGGGTTTCCACCTCCATGAAATCACGCTCGGCGAAGTACTGGCGCATGGCGTTGATGATCTTCGACCGGGCATGGAACACACGGCGGCTGTCCTCGTTCACCATCAGGTCCACGTACCGGTGCCGATAGCGGGCTTCGGTGTCGGTCAGCCCCTTGTGCTTCTCCGGCAGCGGGCGCAGTGACTTGGTCAGCAGTACGTATTCGTCCATGGTCACATACAGGTCGCCCTTGCCGGATTTCGACAGGGTGCCACGCACGCCCACGATGTCGCCCATATCCCAATGCTTGGTGTCTTTCTGGACGTCCTTGGAGGCATAGATCTGGATGCGGCCGGTCATGTCCTGGACCACCTTGAACGCCTTGCGGTCGAGCATCATGCGGCCGGCAATGGCCACCTTGATGCCCAGACCTTCCAGCTCTTCCTTGGATTTATCACCGTACTTCGCCTGCAGTTCGGCGGCGGTGGCATCGCGACGGAAGTCATTCGGGAACGGATTGCCCTGCTCGCGCAGCGCAGCCAGTTTGGCGCGGCGCTCGGCAATCAGCTTGTTATCCTCATGCTGTGCGGCGTTCTGGGTCTGTTCAGTCATCTTGGCTCACTAAAGAAGTCGGAATGGTCCGGTTTGGTTTGGATGGCGCCGTCTACAGCGCCATCTTCAGACTGGCTTCAATAAACTTGTCGATGTCACCATCCAACACCGACTGGGTGTTGCTGGTTTCCACCTTGGTGCGCAGGTCTTTGATACGGCTGTCGTCCAGCACGTAGGAACGGATCTGGCTACCCCAGCCGATGTCAGACTTGGAGTCTTCGGCTTTCTGTTTCTCTTCGTTACGCTTCTGCATTTCCAGTTCAAAGAGCTTGGCCTTGAGCTGCTTCATGGCCTGGTCTTTGTTCTGGTGCTGGCTTCGGCCGGCCTGACAGGCCACCACGATGCCCGTGGGGTTGTGGGTCAGTCGCACTGCGGATTCGGTCCGGTTTACGTGCTGACCACCGGCGCCGGAAGCGCGATACACATCGACCCGCAGATCCGCCGGGTTGATCTCGATTTCGAAGCTGTCGTCCACTTCCGGTGATACAAACACGGAAGAGAAGGAGGTATGGCGACGGTTGCCGGAATCAAACGGGGATTTCCGCACCAGGCGGTGTACGCCGGTTTCTGTGCGTAGCCAGCCGTAGGCGTAGTCGCCCTGGATGTGGATGGTGGCACTCTTGATGCCGGCCACTTCACCTTCCTGCAGTTCAACGATTTCGGCCTTGAAGCCACGACGCTCGGCCCAGCGCAGGTACATGCGCAGCAGCATGTTGCCCCAGTCCTGGGCTTCAGTGCCGCCGGAGCCGGCCTGGATATCCAGGTAGGCGTTGTTGGCATCCATTTCGCCGGAGAACATGCGGCGGAATTCGAGCTTCTCGAGTTCTTTATCAAGGTTTTCGAGATCGGCTTCGATTTCCTGGACGGTGCCTTCGTCGTCCTCTTCCACCGCCATGTCGAGCAGGCTTTCTGCATCGGCCAGGCCGTTGGTGAGGTTGTCGATGGTTTTAACGATCAGTTCAAGGTCTGAGCGCTCTTTGCCCAATGCCTGGGCCCGCTCGGGATCGTCCCAGACGGTGGGTTGTTCGAGTTCGCGTTCGACTTCGGTCAGGCGTTCACTTCGCTGATCGTAGTCAAAGATACCCCCTCAGCGCTTCGGTGCGCTCGCGAAGCTCTTTGATCTTCGTCACTATGGGATTAATTTCCATGAAACCTTGTCTCGCTTTGGAAAATGGTGCGATAAAAACAGAGGGCGGATTCTACCGGAATTTGCGGGTTAAATCAGCAAGCCTAATCAGCCCAAAGGTTCCAGATAATCCACCAGAAGCTGCAAATTGGTCCGCCCCCGGAACGTATTGGCATCCGGCTTATAAACCACCCGCGCGCCACTCCGGGTAAAGTCCGGCACTTCCGGCCCGGTGTTGAAGGCAATGCCATCAATAATGCCCCCGCCGTCAACCGGCTGCAGCACCAGTTTCAGGTGGTTCTCGCCGACAATTCGCTGGCTCACTACCCGGAATTCGCCATCAAACACCGGCTCGGGAAAATGCTGCCCCCAGGGGCCGGCGCGTTTGAGCAGGTAGGCGGTGTCCAGATTTAGCTCTTCCGGGGCCAGTGGGCCGTCGGTGGTGATGGCGGCTTCCAGGTCTTCCGGTTTCAACGTGTCACGCACGGCCTGGTCGAAGGCGTTGCTGAAACGTTCGAGGTCGTCCCGGGCGATGGTCATGCCGGCGGCCATGGCGTGGCCGCCGTATTTTTTCATCAAGCCCGGATTCTTCGCATCGACCACAGCCAGCGCATCCCGGATATGCAGGCCGGGGATGGATCGGGCAGAGCCTTTCAGGTGTTCGCCGTCGTCGTCGGGCGCAAAAGCAATGGTGGGGCGATGGGTCTGTTCGCGGATGCGGGCCGCCAGGATGCCGATCACGCCCTGGTGCCAGTCCTGATCGAACAGGGCCAGGCCCCAGGGCAGGCCGTCAATATCGAGGGACATGGAGGCCAACAGGTCCTGGGCCTGGGCTTTCATGTCTTTTTCAATGGTGCGGCGTTCGCGGTTGAAGTTGTCCAGTTCCCGCGCCAGGCGCAGCGCTTCGTCGCGACTGTCGGCGAGCAGACAGGCGATGCCGATACTCATGTCGTCCAGCCTGCCGGCAGCGTTCAGGCGCGGGCCAACAACAAAACCCAGATCGGTGGCGCTGATTTCGGTGTAGTCGCGGCCGGCTACTTCCAGCAGAGCCAGGATGCCCGGTCTGGCTTCGCCTTTGCGGATGCGGCGGATGCCCTGCTCCACAAAGATGCGGTTGTTATGGTCCAGCGGAACCACGTCGGCCACGGTACCCAGGGCCACCAGGTCCAGCAGGCTACCCAGGTTAGGCTCCGGGTCCGGCAGCCGGTTGTTGTCTCGCAGGTACTTACGCAGCGCCGTGAGCACGTAGAACATCACGCCTACTCCCGCCGCATTCTTGCTCAGAAACGGGCAACCCGGCTGGTTGGGGTTCACAATAGCGTCGGCGTCTGGCAGTTCTTCTCCGGCCAGGTGGTGGTCGGTGATGAGCACTTTGATACCCAGCTTCCGGGCGGCGCGTACGCCTTCGATGGCGGAGATGCCGTTGTCGACAGTCACCAACAGGTCCGGCAAATCCCCGTCTTCCTGCAACCGGTGGATAATGCCAGGCGTCAGGCCATAGCCGTCAGAAAACCGGCTGGGCACCCGGAAATCGATGGCCGCCACACCGAGCATGGACAAACCCAGCATAGCCACCGAAGTACTGGTGGCCCCATCGGCATCGAAGTCCCCCAGCACCATTACCCGCTGTTTCTGCACTATGGCCTCGGCCAGCAGTTCAACTGCGCGATCAATACCGCGAAGCTGCATCGGCGAAGCCAGGTGTTTCAGGGTGTACTGGAGCTGGTCGTCGGATTGCACACCGCGGGCGGCGTACAGACGGCGAAGGATGGGAGGCAGGTTTTGCCCCCATCCCGTCACATCGGACGGCTGGGGGCGACGCAGGATCTTTTTAGGGGTCATGCCGGATCAGGCGTTCTTCCAATGCTTGGCGATAAAACCCTGCACCTCGGACACATTGTTATCCAGCACGGTGTAGCGCTCTTCCCGCTCGAACAGATCAGCCATGTGAGCCGGCAATTGCGGCTTCACGCTCAGGCCGGATTCGGCAATCGCATCCGGGAACTTGGCCGGGTGCGCGGTACCGAGGGTGATCATGGGCACAGCAGAGTCGCGGCGGCAGTTGCGGGCAGCGCGTACGCCAATGGCGGTGTGCGGGTCCAGCAGATATTCATTCTGCTCGTAGACGTCACGAATGGTGTCGCAGGTGGTTTTATCGTCCACCGCATCGCTGTCGAACAGCTTGCGGGCGTGCTTCCAGCGGTAGTCTTCAATGCTGACCGGGCCTTTGGCTGCGTTTTCCAGCAAGGCTTTGACCGCCGCCCCGTCACGGCCGTGCAGATCAAACAGCAGGCGCTCGAAGTTGCTGGACACCATGATGTCCATGCTCGGCGACAGGGTATGCTCCAGCTGGTGCTGCTCATACTTGTTGCCGCTCATGAAGCGATGCAGGATATCGTTGCGGTTGGTGGCAATCACCAGCTGGCTGATGGGCAGCCCCATTTTCTTGGCCAGGTAGCCGGCGAAAATATCACCAAAGTTGCCTGTGGGCACAGAGAACGCCATGCTGCGGTCCGGGCCACCCAGAGCGAGAGACGCCTGGAAGTAGTACACGATCTGGGCCATGATCCGGGCCCAGTTGATGGAGTTCACCGCCGCCAGCTGGGTTTTGCCGCCCAGGAAGGACTGATTGCCGAAGCTCTCCTTCACCATGCGCTGACAGTCGTCGAAGTTGCCTTTGACTGCGATGTTATGGATGTTGTCGCCCTGCACCGTAGTCATCTGGCGGCGCTGCACTTCAGATACTCGCTGATGCGGATGCAGGATAAAGATATCCACGTGCTCGCACCGGCGGCAGCCCTCGATGGCAGCAGAACCGGTATCACCAGAGGTGGCCCCCATGATCACAACGTGCTGGTTGCGCTTCTCCAGAACGTAGTCCAGCAAGCGGCCCAGCAGCTGCAGGGCAAAGTCTTTGAACGCCAGCGTCGGGCCACGGAACAGCTCCATCACCCACTCGTTGGTGTCCAGCTGAACCAGCGGTGCCACCGCCTGGTGGCTGAACACGCTGTAGGTTTCATCCAGCATCTTGCGGAAGTCGTCCGCCGGGATGGCATCCTCTACGAACGGATACATCACTTTATAGGCCAGCTCCGCATAGGGAAGCCCACGCCAGCTACGAATTTCTTCCAGGCTGAAGTGCGGCAACGATTCAGGCACATAGAGGCCACCATCGGTGGCCAGCCCGGTCAGAAGAACGTCCTCAAAGCCCAGTGCGGGAGCTTCACCCCGTGTACTGATGTATCTCACGTGCGTACCTGTCAGTTAAAGTTTTCTGCGCGAATGCGGACAACCTTGCCATCGATGTCGGCGAGGGATTCCATCTCGTCAATGGCCAGGTTCATCTGGCGCTCCTGAACCGTGTGGGTCAGGATGATGACCGGAATCCGGCCATCCTTGAATTCGGATTCTTTCTGCATGATCGACTCGATGTTGATGCCGTGCTCACTCAGAATCGCAGCAATCTTGGCCAACACACCCGGATGGTCAAAGGCCTGGATTCGCAGGTAGTAAGCCGACTGGACATCTTCCATTGGCAGCACCGGCAGGTCTTCCAGGGCGTCCCGCGTAAATCCGAGGTAGGGAATGCGCTGCTGGCTGTTGCTGGCCACCGCACGGGCGACGTCCACGATGTCTGCGATGACCGCAGATGCTGTAGCCTCATCCCCGGCACCAGGACCGTAATACATGGTCTGGCCAACAGCATCGCCATCCACCAGGACTGCGTTAAGAACGCCATCAACCTGAGCAATCAGATGACTCTGTGGCACCAGCGTCGGATGCACCCGCAGTTCAATACCGTCTTCACGACGACGGGCGATGCCCAGGTGCTTCACCCGGTACCCCAGCAACTCTGCGTGGGAAATATCATATGGAGTAATACCGGAAATTCCCTCGGTAAAACCTTTCTCAAACTGCAGGGGAACGCCGAACCCGGACGCCGCCAGGATGGTCAGTTTGTGAGCGGCATCAATGCCTTCCACATCGAACGTCGGGTCCGCTTCCGCGTAGCCCAGTGCCTGCGCTTCCTTGAGAACTTCACCAAATTCCCGGCCCGCGCGCATTTCGGTGAGAATGTAATTGCCGGTGCCATTGATAATGCCGGCAATGGTATCAATGCGGTTGGCGGCCAGGCCCTCGCGCACAGACTTGATCACCGGAATGCCGCCGGCAACGCCGGCTTCATAGGCAACCACGACGCCAGCCTTCTCCGCTGCGTCGAAAATCTCATTACCGTGCACGGCAATCAGGGCCTTGTTGGCAGTCACCACATGCTTGCCGTTGGCAATGGCCGCCAGCACCAGCTCTTTGGCCGCATCATAGCCACCAATCAGCTCCACCACGATATCAATCGAAGGATCGTTCACCACGTCATAAATGTCGGTACTGAACGGGACATTGCCCAGATCAAGGTCATCGCGGCTATGGCGGCTCGCCACCCGGGCAATCCGGATGTTGCAGCCGGCACGACCCGCAATAATCTCGGCGTTGCGAGTCAGGACATTGAATGTACCGCCGCCTACGGTTCCCAGTCCGCAAATTCCGACATTGACGTCTTTCAAGCTCTCACCTCTGATCCCGATGGGGGTGCTGATGGATTGCAATAAGGGGGCATAGTATACCGATTCAGGGCCGGCTGAATAAGCCCTGAATCGGTCACGCTTTCAACAAAGATGACGACTGGCGACGAACACCGACAGGGTCACAGAATACCGAGACCCTCGGCCAGATTTCGGGCCGGCACATAACCCCGAACCATATTGCCGTCTTCCAGCAAAATAGCCGGCGTGCCGGTCACACCAACCTGACCGCCGAGACGATACTGCTCTGCCACCGGGTTCTCACAACTCTTCTGCTCTACCGAACGCCCCGCTTTGGCGGCATCCATAGCGGCCTGCTGATCGTCAGCGCACCAGACCGAGATATATTTATTGAAGGAGGCCGTACCTGGCCCGGAACGGGGAAACGCGTAGTAATTGACGGTAATACCGTACTCATTCAACTGGGGCACTTCATCGTGCAACTTCCGGCAATAGGGGCAATCGATATCGGTAAACACATTAACGACCGCCTTCTCTTTACCCTTGGCCGGATACGAAATCACGCCCTTGCCACCGTAATCCGCCATCAGGTCCTTACGGGAACCCGCACGGGATTCTTCCGTAACGTTGGCAATGCCGTTTTCGGTGATTTTCAGCAGATCGCCCGTCAGCAGATAGGTGCCGTCTTCCGTGGTGTAGATGGTGTCGCCGTTGTTGCTCTGAACTTCGTACAACCCTTTTGCCTCAGATTCGCGAACAGAATTTACCTTGAGACCGGGAACTGCCTCGGTCAGCCGCTGGGCAATGCGGTCTTCGGCTTCGCCTGCCTGGGAGGCTGGCGCCCCGACCAGGGTCAGCGCCAGTCCAACGGACACTGCTACTGATTTGATGTTCATGAGCTTGAAACTACCTCTGTCGGTTTGTGTGGTGTCTGCGACACCGGAAAATCGGATTAGTTCAGCCTCCGGAGCGGCCGCCGTCAACCCCTGGGGTGATGGGCCTGATGAAGATCCTGCAATCTTTGCCGCGCAACATGAGTGTAGATCTGGGTGGTCGACAGATCTGAATGCCCCAACAGCATCTGCACCACCCGAAGATCCGCCCCATGATTGAGCAAATGGGTGGCGAACGCATGCCTGAGTGTATGAGGAGAAAGGTGTTTGGTGATTCCGCAGCGGATCGCATAATGCCGGATTCGATACCAGAAGGCCTGCCGGGTCATGGCGGTGCCACGATTGCCCGGAAACAGGGCATCACTGGTTTTGCCTCGCAGCAGCTCGCCCCGGGCCTGCCGCATATACTGTAATAACCAGTCCACAGCTTCTTCACCCAGCGGCACCAAACGCTCCTTGCCGCCCTTGCCCTGTATGCGAACCACGCCCTGCCTCAGGTTGACCTGGTCCACCGTCAGCCCCGTCAACTCCGAAACCCGAAGTCCGCAGCCATAGAGAATCTCCAGCATGGCCCGATCCCGCAGTTCTACCGGCAGCTCCGGGTCCGGCTCAGTCAGCAGCGACTCCACGTCGGCCTCGGTCAGGGTATCCGGCAAGCGCCGGGGCAACCTAGGGCTGTCAATCCGCAACGTTGGGTCTTCGGCAATAATGCCTTCACGCAAAAGAAAACGATAGAAGCGCCTTACGCCAGACAGGCGGCGGGCCGCCGTGCTGGTTTTCAGGCCGTCGGACAAGCCCCGCGACATCCAGGCCAGAAGATCTGTGCGGCGTGCGCTGCGCAGGGTTGGCGCCCCAGCTTGCTGCTCCAGCCACCCGGACAAACGGTACAGATCACTGGCATAGGCCTGCCGGGTTTTCTCGCCAAGGCCATCCTCAAGCCAGACCGCGTCACTGAAGCGCTCTATCAACTGCTCATCTTCTGGCCTTGGCACAGCACCCTCTTCGATTCCGGAGTCATCGCAGGCATTAAACCATAAAAAAAGCAGCCCCTTGAGGCTGCTTTTTGGTACTGAACAGACGAATCTGAATCAGTTAAGCTTTTCCTTGATACGAGCTGCCTTACCAGACAGGTCGCGCAGGTAGTAAAGCTTGGCCTGACGCACGTCACCACGACGCTTCACACTGACGCTGTCGATCAGCTTGGAGTAGGTCTGGAAAGTACGCTCAACGCCCACGCCGTAAGAGATCTTACGAACAGTGAAGGAAGAGTTCATGCCACGGTTACGCTTGCCGATAACCACGCCTTCAAACGCCTGCAGACGCTCACGGTTACCTTCAGTTACGCGAACCTGTACAACCACGGTATCGCCCGGCGCGAACGCAGGGATTTCCTTGGTCATCTGTTCTGCTTCAAGTTGACTGATGATGTTGTTCTTGCCGCTCATCGTAATGCTCCTGATACCCAATCTTTCAATGCCCTGATGACTCAGAGGCACCCGGTTCGTTCAAAATTTCTTCCAGTAACTGACGCTCTTCTTCCGTAAGTTCCCGCTTTTCCAGCAGGTCGGGGCGCCGCTCACTGGTTCGCCTCAACGATTCTTTCAATCGCCAACGCCGGATCTGTTCATGGTGACCGCCCAACAGAACTTCCGGCACCGCCTGACCTTCGTAAACCTCGGGCCGGGTGTAGTGCGGACAATCCAGCAATCCGTCGGCAAAGGAATCCTGCTCTGCCGACTGCGCATGACCCAGCGCTCCGGGGATGAGGCGTGTTACCGCATCAATTACAGCCATCGCTGCCAGCTCGCCACCCGAGAGAACGAAATCCCCAAGGGATACCTCCCGGTCGACCTCTGCCGCAATCAGGCGCTCATCCACACCTTCATAACGACCGGCAACGAGAATCAGCTGCTGCTCGGCGGCGAGTGACTCCACCACCGACTGATCCAGCCTTTCACCCTGCGGCGAAAGATAGACCACACAGGCCTTGCCGGGTGCCGATGCCCTGGCCGCCTGGATTGCGTCCCGCAGAGGCTGAATTTTCATCAGCATCCCCGGACCACCACCATAAGGCCGGTCATCCACCGTGCGATGACGATCGTGGGTGTAATCCCGAGGATTCCAGCTCTGAAAGGTCAACAGACCTTCACGCACTGCCCTCCCGGTAATCCCGTAATCCGTCACCGCAGAAAACATATCCGGGAACAGACTGACTGCGCCAATCCACACCCGTCAGAACTCCGGATCCCAGTCAACCACCATGCGAGAGCCTTTGAGATCCACCTGCTGAACCACTTGATCCGGCAGATAGGGAATCAGACGCTCGCGCTGGTCAATAGAGCCCGCCGTAGCGTGCACCACCAGGACATCATTGGAGCCTGTCTCCAGAAGGTGATGCACCTTACCCAGGCACTCACCTTCTACCGTGAAGACATCCAGACCTTCCAGCTGATGCCAGTAGAACTCCCCTTCGGGCAGTTCCGGCAGTTGCTCGGTGGGAACCCGGATCTCCGCTCCGCAATAGGTGCGGGCTACTTCACGATCATCAATACCTTTAAGCCTGACGACGATCCCCTGCCCCTGGCGGCGACCTTCCTCAAGCCTGATCGGAATACGCTTGCCGTCCAGGAGCAGAGTCCAGTCACGGTAGTTCAGTATTCCGTCTTTCGGGTCTGTGTAAGAGAAGACCTTAAGCCAACCCTTTACCCCGAACACCGAGGTGATCCGGCCGATCACAGTTTCCTGCGAATTCTGCGTCATGCCTTTACAACCCCGGTACCAACAATGCTATTACTGAGCAGCCTTCAGCAGCTGAGCAACACGCTCACTGGCCTGTGCACCCTGGCCCAGCCAGAAATCAACGCGCTCACGATTAACACGCAGACGCTCTTCCTGACCACGGGCAATCGGGTTAAAGAAACCAACACGCTCAATGAAACGGCCGTCACGGGAGTTACGGCTGTCAGTGACTGTCAGATGGTAGAACGGGCGCTTCTTGGAGCCGCCACGAGCCAAACGGATTGTTACCATTTCGACCAATATCCTGTTCTGTTGTACGAACTTTGTACGATTCCCGACACACCGTTTCACGGCTAACGGGAAGACCCATACTCGAAAGGGGCGCTATTCTATGCGAAAAAAGCGCCAATGAAAACAGGGAAACCACCGGTTTCCCCATTTTATATGTAAGGCTTTTTACATACGGCCAAACGGAGGCATGCCACCACCACCGCCGGGCGGCATCATACCACCCATACCGCGCATCAGGTTAGCCACCCCGCCCTTCTTGCCAAACTTTTTCATCATCTTCTGCATCTGCTTGTGCTGCTTGAGCAGACGGTTCACGTCCTGGATCTGGGTGCCGGAACCGGCGGCAATCCGACGCTTGCGAGAGTTATTGATGACGTCCGGATAGCGGCGCTCTTTTGGCGTCATGGAGCAGATAATGGCTTCCATCTGACCAACCGACTTGTCGTTAACCTGTGCCTGCGCCATCTGGGCCATCTGCCCCATGCCCGGCAACTTGTCCAACAGTCCGCCGATACCGCCCATATTCTTCATTTGCTGGAGCTGGTCGCGGAAGTCTTCCAGATCAAAACCTTTACCCTTCTTGATCTTCTTGGTGAGCTTCTCGGCTTTCTTTCGGTCCAGCTTGCGCTCAGCTTCCTCAATCAGGGAGAGCACATCCCCCATACCAAGGATGCGGGAGGCAACACGATCGGGATAGAAAGGCTCCAGAGCGTCTGACTTTTCACCAATACCCAGGAACTTGATGGGCTTGCCGGTGATATGACGCACGGACAACGCCGCACCGCCACGGGCATCGCCGTCGGTCTTGGTCAGGACCACGCCGGTTAACGGTAACGCGTCGTTAAATGCCTTGGCGGTATTGGCCGCGTCCTGGCCCGTCATGGCATCAACCACAAACAGGGTTTCAACCGGATTCACCGCCTTATGCAGGCGACCGATTTCACCCATCATCTGCTCATCCACGTGCAGACGACCCGCGGTATCCAGGATAACCACATCAATGTGCTTGCGGCGGGCAGCCTCGATGGCACCATTGGCAATATCCACCGGATCCTGCTCGGTGGTGCTGGGGAAGAATTCAACGCCCACTTCACCGGCAAGCGTTTCCAGCTGACGGATGGCCGCCGGCCGATAAATATCGGCACTGACCACCAGCACGGACTTTTTCTCACGCTCTTTCAGGAAACGGGACAGCTTGGCCACCGTCGTGGTTTTACCCGCACCCTGGAGGCCCGCCATCATAATGACCGCGGGCGGACGCGTGGCGAGGTTCAGGGATTCATTGCCCTCCCCCATGACCCGCTCCAGCTCCTGCTGGACAACCTTAACGAAGACCTGGCCCGGGGTCAGGCTGCGCTGAACTTCCTGGCCAATCGCACGCTCACGAACCCCTTCAATAAAGGCCTTGACCACCGGCAGGGCGACATCAGCCTCCAGCAGGGCCATCCTCACTTCACGGAGCGTGTCCTTGATATTGTCGTCAGTCAGGCGCGCCTGGCCCGAGATCTTGCGCAAGCTACCGGATAGCCGGTCCTGGAGATTCTCAAACATGTTGCTCTTCCGTACCCCGGAGAATTTGTTCACACAGATCAAGAAGCCAGCTCGGCCTGCTTGATTCCTGTTGCATAATCGCGACATTATACCCAGACTACGGAGCCTCTGAACAACTCCGCGCCGATTTCACTTCATCAGGCAACACGATTAAGGATGTCATGGGAACGCTGATTCTCGCGGTTACCGCACTTTTCCTCTATAGCGTTGGAACCGCGCTTCAGGCCCTCCATTTACGTGGAAAGGTGCACAGCAACCTGGCGGTTACGACACTGATTGGCGTGCTTGCCCTGATCGGCCATGGCCTGCTCATTGCCCAGACCGTGCACCTGGACGGCGGCTTCGACTTCAGTTTCTTCAAGAGCTCCGTTCTGATCTCCTGGCTCATTGTCTTTCTGCTTCTGGGACTTAATCTGAGCAAACCCGTACAAAGCCTGTTCATTGCGGCCTATCCGATTGCAGCACTGACCATTGTCATGGCGTTGATTACCCACACGCCGTCTCGCCTGGTGTCCGAAGAAAGCTACGGCATGCTGTCTCACATTGCCCTGTCAGTCACGGCATACAGCATGTTTACCCTGGCAGCCATACAGGCGGTTTTACTTTACGTACAGAACCGGCAGCTCAAGCGCAACTACAACAGCCTGCTGGTAAGGAACCTGCCACCGCTGCAAACCATGGAGTCATTGTTGTTTGAAATGGTCTGGGCGGGCGTTGTGCTGCTGGTACTCGCCATTGTCACTGGCGCTGTTTTCATTGAAGACCTTTTTGCTCAGGATCTGGCCCACAAAACCATTTTTTCCCTGCTGTCCCTGCTGGTTTTTGTCGGACTGTTGGTAGGCCGCTACACCAAAGGCTGGCGCGGCATCACCGCCAGTCGCTGGACACTGGCAGGCTGCGCACTGCTGATGCTGGCCTTCTACGGCAGCAAGTTTGTTCTCGAGCTGGTTTTCCACCGGGGCGTCTGAGACCCGCCCCCCCTTACTGACCTAACCCGCTTGACACCTGTTACCTTCAAATCCTATTTTCGCAACTTATCCTCAATATAAGGGCTGCTCTCTTGAACGAAACATCGCTCACCGCGCTGTTTATTCTACTTGTCGGACTGATCATCCTCTCTGCGTTTTTCTCCAGCTCTGAAACCGGCATGATGTCCCTGAACCGCTACCGCCTGAAACACATGGCGAACACCGGCCACAAAGGGGCCCAGCGAGCGCAAGGCCTGCTTAACCGAACCGACCAGTTGATCGGCGTTATCCTGATCGGCAATAACTTCGTGAACATTCTTGCGTCATCGATCGCCACGGTCATCGCAATTCGCCTCTGGGGCGACGCCGGTATCGCAATTGCCACCTTACTGCTGACGATCGTTATCCTCATTTTTGCCGAGGTCACCCCGAAAACTCTCGCAGCCCTGTTCCCTGAAAAAATTGCCTTCCCGGCCAGTCATATTCTTGGGCCGTTGCTGAAACTTCTGTACCCGCTGGTATGGACGGTCAACCTGTTTACGACCGGCATTCTTCGCGTTCTGGGCGTCTCCTCGGCCCAGGCCTCGGAAGATCATCTCAGCCGTGAAGAACTCAGAACCGTGGTGAACGAGGCCGGCGCACTGATTCCGGCCCGGCACAAAGACATGCTGGTCAGCATCCTGGATCTGGAGAATGTCACCGTCAATGACATCATGGTGCCCCGAAACGAAGTCGTCGGCATCGACCTGGAAGACGACACAGACACTATCCTGCGCCAGCTCAGAAGCAGCCAACACACGCGGCTGCCTATCTTCAAGGGTGACATCAACAACATTCAGGGCATTCTGCACCTTCGCAGCGCGGCCAGGCTGCTGCAGGAGACAGACATCAACAAGGCGATGATCATGCAGCTGTGCCAGGAACCCTACTTCATTCCGGAGAGCACTGCGCTCAATACCCAACTACTGAACTTCCAGAAAGGCAAACGCCGGTTCGGCATTGTGGTGGATGAATACGGCGATGTACTGGGCCTGGCTACGCTTGAGGATATTCTTGAGGAGATCGTCGGGGAATTTACCACCGATTATGCCGCCACCTCGCCCGACATCATTCCCCAGGACAACGGCACCTTTATCATCGATGGCAGTGCCGCCGTGCGGACGATCAACAAGACCCTGGGCTGGCATCTGCCAACCGATGGCCCGAAAACCCTGAACGGACTGATCACCGAAACTCTGGAAAATATTCCGGACACCAACGTGTGTCTGAAAGTTGGCGGTCATCGTATTGAAGTCCTGCAAATCAAGGACAACGTGGTTAAAGCTGCCATTGTCCACCCCAAACGCAAGAAAAAGCGTGGTCGGAGTTTATGAACCTGATCGCAGGTTAGCGTTTATTCATGTTAATGCAGATCAAAATGCGCTAAATTTATCCAATAATCAGAACAGACAAGAATCAGGCTCGGTCATGTATCCGGTTGAGGCGTAAACAGGAGTCGGCCATGAACAAGCAGTCCGGCATACATTACCTCCGCGAGCACAGGGAAGCGGCAAGCACCCGACCGGTTCCTGCGGAGGTAGCCCGCATCCGCGACACCGTTGTTGCGGGGCTGGGTGATTTGTTGCAGGGGGCTTTCGATGCCGTCGATGATTCACTCTTCGAACTGGCCAACAATGCCCGCAGCAACAATGAACAAAACCGCTACTTCGAAGCCATGCGCGAGATTCGCATCAAGCGCAAGGGTGTAGAGCGTCATTTTCAGAATACGGTTGCCCAGTTCTTTGCCAACCCGCCCCATGCCGGCCAGCTTCCTTCAACCGAAGCCAGCCCGCAGGCCAGTGCCGACACTCTTTCGCTGGTTGGCAATGACGACCTGGAAGAACAGGTTGCCTTCAACGCCATGACCACCAAGGCCAAGGCGCACTTCCAAGGCCCTTTACTGCAATTGCAGGCCCGTTTTACCGAGATCTATCCGGACGCCACCGAGCAGG
This sequence comes from Marinobacter sp. ST-43, assembly GCF_030541085.1. NCBI lineage: Bacteria > Pseudomonadati > Pseudomonadota > Gammaproteobacteria > Pseudomonadales > Marinobacteraceae > Marinobacter > Marinobacter sp. ST-43. The sequence continues at coordinate 79,056 of NZ_JASSVO010000012.1, read as the reverse complement.
AGCCAGTCAACCCGATGGCACCGGAGCACCTGTGCAGCGCTTTTACCGAAGCGATTCAGGCCCTCGATATCCAGATTCGCGAACGGCTCATCCTGCTCAAGCAATTTGACCGTTACGTGATCTCCAACCTGGGCATGCTCCTGGATGAAGCCAATCGCATTCTGATCCAGGCCGGCGTTATCCCGAACTTCCGTTATCACGGCAAGAAGAACCAGAGCCAGAAGCCATCTGCAACGGCAGACAGCTCTGCCGAAAGCCCCAGCGAGGCGACTGCCGGCTACGATCAACGCCCGGAAGACACCGTACTGTTTGACCAGATCCGTCAGATGCTGGCTCTGCAAAGGTCCAATGCCGGCATGCCCCCACGCAGCGCCGATCCCTCTCTGAGAGTGGTCGGAGGCCGGGAACTGGCGGATATGCTCAACGCCATTCCGCTTCAGCAAAACTGGCCGGAAACAGACGACCTTAGCACGGGTGAGCCCGTAACCGTCGACCTGCGCCAGGTCGTTCAGCAACTGCTGGCCAAGGCCGACGCTCAAGATGGTCGCCAGCCCGCACTGAATGAAGTGGATGAAGATCTGATCAATCTGGTCTCCATGCTGTTCGAGTTCATCCTTGATGACTACAACCTGTCCGCCCCGGTTCAGGTGCTGATCAGTCGCCTGCAGATTCCGATTCTGAAGGTTGTGATCAAGGACAAGAGTTTCTTCAGCAAGGCAACCCACCCGGCCCGCAAGCTGCTCAACTCCCTCGCCCGCGCGGGCATTGGCTGGAGCAGCAGCGATGAGAAAACCCGAGACAAGCTGTACGGTCAGATACACAACGTGGTGCAACGAATCCTCAATGAATTCGATGGCAACATTCAGTTGTTCGAAACCCTGAACGAAGAATTTGAGCAATTCCTGGAGCGAGAAAACCGTAAGGCCTCCCTGGTGGAACAGAGAACACGAGAATCGGAACGTGGTCGCATCAAATCCCAGAAGGCCCAGGAAGAGGTGGACCGGCTGTTACGGGAAAAAGTATCCCGTTACCGGCTTCCGGACTCGGTCAGCGATATTCTGATGAATGGCTGGAGCCGGGTTATGTTCCTGGCCTACCTGAAGGACGACACCGAACACCGCTGGCACGAAACAGCACGGGTCGTGGATGACCTGATCTGGTGCCTGCACCCCCATGAAGAAGATGAAGAGCGTGACCAGTGGGTTCGGGTTGTGCCCGGTCTGTTGAAATCACTGCGGGCAGGACTTGAGGAAGTCTCCTACAACGCCACCCGGCTTGATCAGATGATGGGGCACCTGAAGCATGAGCTGGCTGAGGCCTTCCGGACCAACGCCGCCATCGAAGCCCGTCAGGATGCACCGTCGGATGCCGAAGACGAAGCCCCGACCGTGCACCAGACCGCCGTTGAACGGCAACAGGAACTGGAAGATGCTGCGATTGCCGAATATGTGGCCAAGCTCGACACTATCGAAATTGGCAACTGGGTGGAGTTCCGCCTGGTCAACGGCACCAGCTTCCGCTGCAAGCTCTCAGCCATTATTGATGAAGCGGACTGCTTTGTGTTCGTCAACCGTATGGGCCTGAAAGTCATTGAGAAAACCCGTGTTGAGCTGGCTCATGAGATGCGCCGTGGCCGCCTGACGCTGCTCGAACAGGGTGCCTTGATTGACCGGGCCCTGAATGCCGTCGTGGGCAACCTGCGCACAAAAACCGCCTGATATAGATGCCGGACACGGGTTTTCGTTCACCCTCAATGCCGGCATCCTATCGGCTCCTGCTAGCGGTTTCCCTGGCCATACTGGCTCACACTCTGGTACTGGCCGGGCTTCCATCGCCTCTGAAGGAGGCCCGGGAACTGACTCACCGGCTGGTTTTTACGCTGACAACCCCGGCGGCCGTCCCGACACCAGAGAGCGTGGCAAGCCCGGAACCGCCAAAGCCCAGGCACTCCGAGTTCGAGATCCCGCCGGCCGAGCCGGTGGTAACCTCGACAGAATCTACCTTCAGTGCTCCGCCCGAATCGCAAACCGTCACTGCGACACAGCCAGATTCCCCGAAGCGGACAACCGAAAGCACCCAAACCCGGGCAACATCCTTCGAATCCCCTGCATCAGTTGCTACACCTGCATTGACTGCACGTGCAAGCGAGGCCGTAGAAACGCCGGAGCCAGTAAAGCAAAAGACTGAGACTCCCGATGAAAGAGACCCTTTTGTCGCAAAACTCTCAAGTCATTTGTCGGAATATCTCTTCCGAGAGACGATTAGGGTGCCTGTAGACTCGGAGGGATCAAAGACATGGATAGCAGAAATAGAACTCAGATTAATGGGAAATGGCGCGGTGACGGGCGCGAAAATCGTTAAATCAACGGACCTAAAGGATGTAGACGCCGCAATATACCGGGCGGCTTTAGAGGCAAGCCCCTATCCCGCTCCAGAGAGCGGGATAGGAGGTCGTTTTACGATAAAGCTTAAATACCGTTACGAGTAGCAGAATGATCAGGCCTCGGCCTGACCCGCAGCATCCTTGACCATCTTGGCCAGCTCGCCACTTTCTGACATTTCCAGAACGATGTCGCAACCACCCACCAGCTCACCGTTGATGTAGAGCTGCGGATAGGTTGGCCAGCTGGAGTAGACTTTCAGGGCCTCACGCAGTTCCTGATTGTCGAGAATGTTCACAAACGCAAAGCGCTCACCGCACGCCATCAGAGCCTGAACAGTACGTGCCGAGAAACCGCACTGCGGGGCTTGCGGGGTGCCCTTCATGTAAAGAATAACCGGGTTCTCTTCAAGTTGGCTCTTGATGGTTTCATTGATGTCCATGAACTCATACCTCTGGTTGGGAGTCAGCTTTGCCGCCAAACGGCAGTTGAACCTATTGTACACGGGTGCCTCAGGCCTCAACAAACCGTCCGTTTTGACCCAGAACAACAGCACCGCGCCCGGCGTTGTTTTCAGGGTAGCGACGGGCTAGACTTGTTGGCTTTTCCGAACGGGCAGTTTGCTTGAAACAGGGGCCTTTCATGGCAGCAAGACATTTTCTGACACTGAACGACATGACCACGGCGGAACTGGAAGATCTGCTCGATCATGCTTCCAAATTACGCAAAGAGTGGCGTTCAGGCCAGACCAGGGACACCCTTAAAAACCGGGTGCTGGCAATGATCTTCGAAAAATCGTCCACCCGGACCCGGGTTTCCTTCGAAGCCGGCATGACCCAGCTCGGGGGTAGCGCCATGTTCCTCTCGCCCAAGGATACACAGCTTGGCCGCGGCGAACCGATCGAGGATTCTGCCATTGTGATCTCCAGCATGGTCGACGCGGTGATGATCCGTACCTTTGCCCACGAAACGGTCGAGCGCTTTGCCACTGCCTCCAGCAAGCCCGTGATCAACGCTCTCACCGACGAATTCCACCCCTGCCAGCTGCTGGCCGACATGCAGACCTATCGGGAGCTTCGCGGCAGCATCCGTGGTGCCACCGTGGCCTGGATTGGTGACGGCAACAATATGTGCCACTCGTACATAAACGCTGCAGAGCGTTTCGATTTCCACCTGAACGTTGCCTGCCCAGAGGGTTACGAACCGGATCAACAGCTGATCGAACAGCATGCTGACAGGGTGACCGTTGTGCGCGCGCCAGAAGAGGCAGCACGAGGCGCCCAACTGCTGGTCACCGATGTCTGGGCTTCCATGGGCCAGGAAGACGAGCAGAAAGCCCGGGAAAAAGCCTTCCGCAGCTATCAGATCAACCCGGCTCTGATGGCTCAGGCCGACAAAGACGCCCTCTTCATGCACTGCCTGCCCGCCCACCGGGGTGAAGAGATTTCGGCAGACATGATGGACCACGAAAGCTCGGCAGTCTGGCATGAGGCGGAAAACCGGCTGCATGCCCAGAAAGCCTTGCTGGAATTCCTGATTCTCAATCGTCTGGACTGATCCATGCCCGAAGCCCTGGTGCCCCCCGCAGACTGGCTGCTGGAAGTAAACAATCTGTCCTGTGGCTACCGCGGTGATTCCGTCGTCAAGGACGTCAGCTTTGCCCTCAGCCACGGTGATATTGGCTGCCTGCTGGGCCCCAGCGGCTGTGGCAAGAGCACCATTCTCCGGGCGCTGGCTGGCTTTCTGCCGATTTCCCGAGGTGAAATCCGCCTGCAGTCACAGGCCATCAGCCTGCCCGGGCGGGCACTGCAACCGGAAAAGCGCAAGATTGGCATGGTGTTCCAGGACTATGCCCTTTTTCCGCACCTGAGCATTGCCGATAACGTCGGCTTCGGTCTCAAGTCATTAAGCAAAGCGGAACGTCGACAAAAGGTCATGGAGTTGCTGAACCTGGTGCACCTCCAGGACCTTGCAGACAACTATCCCCACGAACTGTCCGGCGGCCAGCAACAACGGGTGGCCCTGGCCCGGGCACTGGCACCAGAGCCAACACTGATCCTGCTGGATGAGCCTTTCTCCAACCTGGACACAGATCTGCGCCGCCGGCTGAGCCTGGATGTGCGGGAAATCCTCAAGACCCTCGGCATCAGCGCCATCCTGGTTACCCACGATCAGCAGGAAGCCTTTGCCATGTGTGATCAGGTGGCGGTTCTCCGGGACGGGCAGATTCAACAGTGGGATGTGCCCTACAACCTCTACCATGAGCCGGCGAACCGGTTCGTGGCCAGTTTTGTCGGGCAAGGTGGGTTTATTCCCGGCAAGGCCCTGGGCCCTGACACCATAGAATCGGAACTGGGCGTCATCCATGGCAACCGGGCCTACAAATGGCAACCAGGCACCCTGCTGGACGTCCTGATCCGGCCGGACGACATTGTTTTCGATGAAGACTCAGAGCTGAAGCCAAAGGTGGTGGAAAAAACCTTTGCCGGAACCTCCACGCTCTATCGTTTCCGGTGTTCAGAAGACACTGAATTTGAGGCCCTGTTCCGGAGCCACCTGGATTTCAATCTGGGTGAGCACGTACCGGTCCGGGTGGAGGCTGATCATCTGATCGCCTTCGAACGAACCGGCCACTGAACCTCAGTGATTACAGACCCGCTCAACAGCATCCAGCCAGCCGGCATAGAGTGATTCCCGAAGCCCCGGCGCCATATCCGGCCGGAACTGGCGCTCGCATTCCCAAAGCGACGTAATCTGCTCCAGGCTATCGAAAACCCCGGTCTGCAAACCCGCAAGATAGGCCGCCCCGAGAGCCGTGGTTTCGGTCACACTTGGCCGATCAACCGGCACATTGAGAATGTCAGATAAAAACTGCATCACCCAGTCGTTCACGGCCATGCCTCCGTCGACCCGCAGCGATTCCAGCCGGGCACCATCGTTGCGAATGGCGCGCACCAGATCCTTGGTCTGGTAACACACCGACTGCAAACCCGCCGTGACAATCTCGGCGATGCCGGTATCACGGGTCAGCCCCAGGATCGCACCCCGGGCGTTCGGGTCCCAGTGTGGCGCCCCCAGGCCGGTGAACGCGGGGACCAGATACACCGGATTATTCACACCGACCGCAGCCGCATGCTCGGCCGATTCCCGGGCATGGGATATCAGCCGAAGCCCATCTCTAAGCCATTGCATGGCGGCACCGGCAACAAAAATACTGCCCTCAATGGCATAACAGGGTTTGCCGTTGAGGCGGTAGGCAACCGTCGTCAGCAACCGGTTTTCAGAACGCAGAGCCTGCTGACCGGTGTTGAGCATCAAAAAACAGCCGGTGCCATAGGTGCTCTTGGCCATTCCCGGCTCAAAACAGGCCTGGCCGATCAGGGCCGCATGCTGATCACCGGCAATACCGGCAACCATCACCGAAGCGCCCAGGCATTCAGGTTCCGTCAACCCGTACTCTGCTGCACTGTCGAAGACCTCCGGCAACAGAGCGGCAGGCACCCGAAACAACTTGAGCAGTTGAGGATCCCATTCCTGGGTATGGATATTGAACAGCGCGGTGCGGGACGCATTGGTGGCATCGGTACGATGGTGCTTGCCGCCGGTCAGATTCCAGAGCAACCAGGTATCAATGGTGCCAAAGGCCAACTCACCGGCTTCCGCGCGCTGGCGGGCACCGTCAACGTTGTCCAGAATCCACGCTATCTTGGTGGCAGAGAAGTAGGGATCAATCAACAATCCGGTGCGGTCAACCACCAGGGATTCGTGGCCATCCTGGCGCAACTTGGTACACCAGGACGCGGTACGGCGATCCTGCCAGACAATGGCGTGATGAATCGGCTGCCCCGTCGCCCTGTCCCAGATCACAGTGGTTTCCCGCTGGTTGGTAATGCCGATGCCTGCGAGGTCAGATGCCTTGATCTTGCCGTTGTTCAGCGCTGCACGACAGACCGCCAGCGTACTGTCCCAGATTTCCATGGCATCGTGCTCAACCCAGCCATCTTTGGGGAAGTACTGGTGAAACTCCTGCTGGGCAACGGCTACCTGAGCGCCTTTGTCATCAAACACGATGGCGCGGGAACTGGTGGTACCCTGGTCTATGGCAAGCAGATATCGGGACATCAAAACCTCCTGTTGTTTTCAGGAGATTCTAACAGGACGGAGATCGAGCGGTGTGACGCGGCGCGGAAATAAAAAAAGGGCCGGAAAAACCGGCCCTCAAATGACGAATGAAACAAGGAAAGTTCGTAAGAACTACAACCTCAAAAGTCATCCCTTACGCTTTGAAGTATTACCCAGGGCTGCAGAGGGTTCAGTTGTGGTTGTGTAGAGCTTTGTTACATCAGGTGAGGCACCGAGCACTGGTTCACAAATCCGGGTGTGCGGGCTTCAGGCGCGGCCAGACCAGGCTGAACCGGGCTCCGCCCAAGACATCACTGCGGCCCACAAACGCCTGCCCACCGTGCCAGTACAGAATCCTGCGAACAATGGACAGGCCCAATCCGTAGCCGCCTGAGGTGCGGGTACGACTGTCATCAAGCCGGGCAAAGGCGGTGAACACCTTCTCCCAATCTTGTTCCGGAATGCCCGGACCATCGTCTTCCACATCAATCCGGCAATTATCTTCATCCAGATGGCAACTCACCCGCACACGGCCTGCGGCATAGCGCGCGGCATTGCCGACCAGGTTCTGAACCGCCCGGTGAATGTAACGAGGCTCAATATCGGCCTGTGCCCAGCGCTCCGAGGCTTCGTCAATCTGACACTCAATGTCGACTCCCTCCCGGATCAGCCGCTGTTCGGAGACAACCTGCCTGACTATATCCGTGACCGAGCCCTCCCGGAGACTGAACACCGGCCCGCCCTGCTCCAGCCGGGCATAGGTCAGGATCTCGTCAATCAGTTCGTCGAGCTCCTGGATGTCGCCATCAATGCCCTCGAGCTGCTTTTCGAGCACTTCCTGGGTACTACCGGATTCAATCATCTGGACGCCGAACCGGATACGGGCCACCGGCGTTCTCAGTTCGTGGGAAACCGCGTGAATCATTTCCCGCTGCACCTGCACCAGGCGCTGGATATGTTCCGCCATTCCATTGAACGAAGCCCCCAGCCGGGACACGAGCGTGCCCTGCTCGGATTCCACCCGGGCTCCCATCTCACCCCGGGCAATACGAATCGCTACCGACTCAACCTTGCGCAGATGACTCTCTACAAAACGCAACGCAAGAAACAGGGCCACTGCCAGCACGCCCCCGACAACAGCGGTCAGCAGCAAGATAATCGGCCAGCCCCAGGGATTGAAGGGGGGAGGCAATGTCACCACAACCAATGCGCCTTCCGACAAACGAACCAGCGCCCTGGCACGGTTATCACCGTGTTCAAAAATCGCCAGCCCGGTGTCGCCAAGCCGCTCAAGCGCCTGCTGATCCGGCAGATCCTCGGCCTTCTGAACCAGACGGATATCGAGATTCAGAGACTCTGCCAATTGCTGCGCCACATCCGCACGCTGAGCCGCAGGGCTGGTATCCAGATGCCAACGTACCATCAGCGAGATTGCCCGGGCCAGATCCCGGTAGGGTTGCTCCAGATGTATGCCGAGCACCTCGCCACCGAGGCCACGGACATAATAGCCATAGCCGCTATCGGTTGACTGCGCCACCACCTGCCCGTAACCCAGGCGTTCAAGCGCAACCGGGGAAAGCCCGAAGTCGGCCGCAACGCCACTGCGCAGGTCAAACATCGGGGCCATCCAGTGATACTGACTGAGCGGATCCGGAGCCGCGGCCAGCCAACGCATAACCGGTGTCATGGCCTGCTCATGCCAGTATTGTTCGCGAACGGAGTTGATGCCATTAAAGAGCAGGACGCACACCAGCACGACCGCCGCCGCAATGGCCGCAATACGAGCGTAGGCTTTCAGGAAAAAATTCAGGGACATCGGGCCAACCCTGGTAACCGGCGTTGCCACCTGCGGGGCGGCAACGCCTCAGGCGCGATCAGGCTTCCTTGACGAACAGGTAGCCCTTGCTTCGAACAGTCTTGATACGGCGCGGGTGGATGGGATCATCACCGATTTTCGGGCGAATCCTGGACACGCGAACGTCAATGGAACGATCCTGCCCGTCGTATTCGATGCCCCTGAGTGCGGTAAAAATCTCTTCCCGACTCAGCACTCGCCCTGCGTTACTGGCCAGAAGCCAAAGCAAATCGAACTCAGCACTGGTGAGGTCGATACTTTCGTCACTCAACCAGGCCTCACGCATGGAACGATCAACCACCAGGTCGTTGAACTGCAAACGCACCGGCTCCTCCCCGGACGTCTCCTGCCCGGTGACTGGCGAAGTTTCCACACGGCGCAACATGGCTCGAATCCGGGCCAGCAGGACGCGCGGTTGGACCGGTTTGCCAATGTAGTCATCCGCGCCCATTTCCAGGCCCAGGACCTGGTCCAGGTCGTCTGTCCGGGCGGTGAGCATAATAATGGGGCCATTGAAGAACGGCCGTACCCGCCGGCAGATGGACAGACCATCTTCGCCAGGCAGCATCAGATCCAGAACCACAAGATCAGGCTGCTCGTTGCGGATCCGCTCAACAGCGGCTCCCCCGTGGGTTTCCAACGACACTGTCAGGCCATTGTTCTCAAGGTACTCGCGGGTCAGATCCGCAAGCCGCTCATCGTCCTCTACGATCAGGATTCGCCAACTCTCGTTTGTTTGTTCCACGCCATCCATCTCTGATTATTTTATTCCGGTTTCAGGGTTGTACACCCGACGATACAGGCAACGTTCAGTTACAACAATTATACATGCTATTCAGAAATATACATGGAACCGCCAAAGGGTTACAGCCTGTGACACATATCCGTTTTCCTGAAAAGGGTCTCGCACTGTCACAGAGACGTCACTCCGGCGTCACCCATCTGTCATACCCGCTTCATAGCCTTGACCTGAAACAGAAACACAGAGGCCAAGCCATGACTGCAACCACCGCGAGCCTTCAACCCCGCCGGGGCCGTAACCTGAGCACCGAACTGACCCGTGACCCGGAGCTCATAGAAGCGGCCCAGCGCCTGCGTTACCGGGTGTTCTCCGAGGAGTATGGCAGCGATCTCGGCGCCACAATCCCGGGTATTGATGCCGATGCTTATGATGCGGCATGCGATCACCTGATCGTCACCGACGCAGACACCGGTGAACCGGTGGCCACCACCCGCATACTTCACCAGGACGATACGGCTTCCGTTGGCGGCTTCTACTCCCGAGGCGAGTTTGATCTCGCGGCTCTGGAAGCCCTGCCTGGAACACTGGCTGAACTCGGCCGCACCTGCGTGCACCCGGACTACCGCAATGGCGGCACCATCACGCTGCTGTGGTCAGCGGTGGCGGAGTACCTGGTGCAACGCGACGTTACCCATCTGATCGGCTGCGCCAGTATCAGCATGGCCGACGGCGGGGCAAAAGCCTGGCATGTGGCCCGGCTTCTGCAACAACAGCATCTGTCTGAGCCGCATTGCCGGGTAACGCCAAAGCGCCAACTGCCACATCTTGCCCATCCGGAATCAGAACGCTCTGTGGACATACCGCCTCTGATCAAGGCGTACATGCGCCTGGGCGCAAGGGTCTGTGGCGAGCCTTGCTGGGACCCTGAATTCCGCTGTGCCGACATGCTGGTGCTGCTGGAGGTCAGTAACCTGGCCGGCCGCTACAGCCGGCACTTCCTGCGCCGCCCCGCCTGATTCGGAGGATTGCCGATGAGCTGGCTTCGACTGAGCTTTCGCTTAGCAATGTTTGCAGGCTTCCTTGTCGGAGCCTGCGCGCTGGCGGCTTTGCTCCGGATCTCCGATCTGGCCAGGACCAGACCGGTGGACAGGAATCCCTGGGCCACAATCTGTTTTCGGAAGGCATGTCAATGCCTGGGCTGGCAGGTTCAGGTTTATGGCCAGCCCTGCCCGGAAAACGCCCTGTTTGTCGCCAACCACATCAGCTGGTCAGACATCCCGGTTCTTGGCAGCATCACGCCCATGCGGTTTCTGTCAAAAGCGGAAGTAGGTCAATGGCCGGTGATCGGCTGGCTGGCCCGGCAGGCCGGCACGCTGTTCATCAAACGTGGCGGCGGTCAGGCCAGAGCTATCAAAGCCAGTATCGCGCAATGCCTGCAGGCTGGAGAATCGGTGATGGTCTATCCCGAGGGAACCACCAGCACCGGGGTAGCCGTATTACCCATGCACGGACTGTTGATGAGCGCCGCCCGGGACAGCAGCACGGCCATACAGCCAGTGTCCATCGGCTATCGGCGAGAACGGCGCCCTGACGCACTGGCGCCCTTTGTGGGCGATGACAGTTTCCACTGCCATCTTTTCAGGCTGCTGCGACAGCCGCCGGGGCAGATCATCGTAATACTGCATCCGCCCCTTGGACCGGATCCGGATCTATCCCTGAATGAGCTGACCGGGAGCATACACCAGCAGATCAGCCAGGGCCTCGCACGCATTCACTCGGGCGAGTTCGACCAGGTACCCGAACGCCCTCTCAGAACAGCGGGCGACCCTGAGCTACCTCGTCTTCAGTAGCCTCGCGACGACCCACAATTTCCAGATCAAAATAGAGGGTAAAACCGGCTAAAGGGTGATTGGCATCCACTTTGACCAGGTTGCCGTCTATCGCCACCACCTGTACCACCTGGGCCTGATCGCCGGAGTTAGTCTGGAACTTCATGCCCACATCCAGGTTTTCAACGCCCTCAAACAAGGAACGGGGCACCTTGCGCACCAAGTCCTCGCGGTATTCGCCATAGGCCATTTCCGGTGGCACGGTCACTTCCAGGCAATCACCTACGTTTCGGTCTTTCACCGCCTCCTGAATGCCGGCAATGATCTCGGGGCTGCCGTAGATAAAGTGCAGAGGCTCGCTGCCTTCAGACGTATCCACCAGCTCACCGATGCGGTTCTTGAGCACGTAATGGACGGTAAAAACATCCGGCCGGGTGTTCGGGTTATCGGCTTGCATCAGCTGTTTTCGCTTCCTGTCTTTGTCGCGGGTTCAAGTTGCTGCAGGCCATGTATCACCAGTTTGCGATCCAGCTTCTCCCGAATGCCTGAGGGGTTGTTCAACCCCATGCGTTCGAGCAGCACCGCGTACTGGCCAGTATCGTCTTCAGCCCGGATGGCCTGCCAAAGGGTCGCCAGTTTACCACGGGGAGTGGCGGTTGCGGCTTTCAGTCCTTTAAGGGCTTTCCCCAGGGTCAGCTCCTCATCGGTGAAATCCCGGCCGAACGGGAACGCCGGGAACCAGTCGCCCTTACCGGGTGCAGCCAAAGCCTGGCGAACCGACGCCGGCGTATTGTTCTGCCAGTCCGCAGGCAAGCGGAAATCGTCACGGACCTTGCCCGCCTTCTGGGCCTGTTTCAGCAAATCCGCCTGGAAACGGGAATCGGCAATACGGATCAGCGCCAGGAACACATCTTCGTCGGACCGCCCCCGCAAATCGGCAATGCCGTACTCGGTGATCACAATGTCCCTGAGATGTCTTGGAATGGTGCAATGGGCATAGTTGAAGACAATGTTGGACACTACCTGCCCACCCGACATGCGGGTAGCTCTGAGAGCCAGGATGGAGCGCGCCCCGGGCAACTCATGGGCCATCGAAACAAAGTTGTACTGCCCCCCCACACCACTAACCACGCGACCATCATCGAGCCCGTCTGACACTGCCGCGCCATTGAGGGTGTACATCATCGCAGAGTTGATAAACCGACCGTGCAAACGCTGGGCGGCTTTGAGCTTCTGATCTCCGAAACGGTGATCGTAAAGGTGGTTGATGAAATTGACACTGGTCATGCAGATCTTGTCACGCTGCTCTGGCGACAGATCTCTCAGAGCCTGGTAGAAGGCCTCCGGCCCCACGTAGAAGCCCCCGTGCATGGCAATACCACCGCTGAGCCTTGAACCAAGACCCACGGCCGCCAGCGCCTCACGGGTCTGATCCTGGCTGAGATCTGCTTCTACAGCGTGATCTTCACTCAGGCGCAGGCGCCCGCCACGGAATTCCACTGTGTCCCGAAGAATGCCGTACTGAATCAGCCAGTTGACATCCCGCGCCCGCAATGGCGAGTCGATCAGCCCTTCCCGGACCAGCACATCCAGCATATCCAGCGACGGCGTCACGGTAATCTCGCCCCGGTTGATCAGAGTCTGCAAGCCGGCATGATCAAATACTTCCCGCTTCAGGATGCCCTCCTGCATCAGATACAGGAAGCCATCCACCATCATTTCACTACAGCCATACAGGCCGGTCTCGAACGTACCGGTACCGCCGCAGCTGTCAACCACAGGGAACCTGGATCCCACATCCAGGTGGTCATAAACTGCGCGCCAGGCATCATTGTGCTTGTGGCGCAGAATGGCGTTGTGAACCAGCGAGGCTCCCAGTGAACCGATGCCAACCTGAAGGGTTCCGCCATCCTTCAACAGGCAGCTGGCGTAGAATCCGATGAGGTGATCAGACGGACTGATGGCCATCTGAGGAGCCGAGAATAACGGATAGTCTGTGGATGGATGACTGAAGAGAAGATCAAACTGCTGTTCCTCGACGGCTGCATGGTGGCCAAACCAGGGCAGGTACTGATTGATTTCAGCCACCATGGCCACCGGTACCCCCTCCTGTTCACGCTCCCGCAGCAGCGGCAGGATATCGAGCGACAGGTCCGGGTTACAGCTAAAGCTCACCTGGCCCGGAAAACCATTGGGCTCGCCTGGGGAAACCATCTGCCCCACCACATTCACACCCTGCGCCATCAGATCGCGAACGGCATGGGTGTAGTTGGTGCATACATAGTTTCGCTGCTGGTTGCGATTGTTCAGGTAGCTGCCAGCTTTGAAGAAAAATTCAGACACCTGGACATTGCTTGGCAAGCGGTTATTGGCGACATCACGGGCATAGGCCAGTTCCGGAATATCGCCAAACAGGCGCTTGGCGAAGGGCCCCATGAAACGTTTTTCCAGTGAAGAACTGCCCTCAGGCGCTAACAGGGAGAGCGCGGTCACAATATGCAGCTCAACGTCCGGATCATCCTTGGCACGCTGATAGAGCGCATTCACAAACCTCACCGGCTTGCCAAGACCAAGCGGCAAGCCCAGGGTAATGCGCTTGCCAACCCGTTCAATCACCCGATCAACACACCGTTCTGCGTCGTCGCAATAGACTCCGTTCTCTGCTGCCATTACCGGCTCCTCGTCGCTTGAGAATCTCAATTAAGGTGGATGATCACACGGCAGATTCAAGCTGACAATGCGTCAGGTCATGACATTTTGACAAAGCGGAAGGTCGGGAGAAAGATGGCGGGCACGCCAGGGAACAGCGGTCAGAACTTCCAGCGCAGGTTCAGGCAGGCACCTTCGTTCAACAGGGCGATGCCGTGATCAGGCTGAGCCGGATCGGAAGCATAGGTCTTTTCAGCAGTGCGGGAGCGGCTGAGGCTCAGGCTGAGCAGACGGGAGCCGATAGCGGTAAGTGCATCGCTGCGGTCGTCTTCATAATCGCCGGACATCCATTCCTGAAGTTCGTAAACATCCTCCGCCGTCGTCATTTCGTCGCGCTCGGCCATCATGCGCTCGGAAAGCATCGGTTCCGACAACATGGGCTGCGCAGCGTCAGCCCGCATCGCAAAGGCGACGCTATTCAGGGCTAGAAGGACGACGAACAGGCGAAGAATCATGGCAACAGGAAATCCGGTATCGACATTGGCTTTATGTAATTCACAATACCAAAGTCTAATGATTGCGACGAAGATTGGTGTGATTTTGCACACAATTTCGCCAGCGTTCCGTCGCCTGGCACCAGCTTTTTTGTCAATAAATGATCACTTATATTGCAGTATGTAACGACCCTGCCGCTGGTCGGAGCGGCAGGATCGCACCTGGCTACTGCAAGCCCCTGTTCATACAGTCTTCAAGGGCAGGGATAGGTGAACTCGGCATGGATCGCCTCGATGGCGGACACGAGGTCGGGGCTCAGAGTCACACTGGCTGCCCCGATGTTCTCCCTGAGCTGCTCCATGGTGGTTGCGCCAATGATGTTACTGGTTACGAACTCCCGACTGTTCACCCAGGCCAGTGCCAGTTGGGCCGGCGTGAGACCATGCTGGTGAGCCAGCTCAACATAGGCTCTCGTGGCGTCCGCCGCCCGGTCATTGGTGTAGCGACTGAATCGCTCGTACAGTGTCAGTCGGGCCTTTTCCGGCCATTTCCCCCCCAGGTATTTGCCGGTCAGCATGCCAAAAGCCAGTGGTGAATAGGCCAGCAGGCCAGTGCCTTCACGATGGGCAAACTCCGCCAGCCCCGCTTCAAAGGAACGGTTCAACAGGTTGTAGGGATTCTGGATAGAGACCACCCGGGGCCAGCCACGCTGCTCCGCCAGGCGCAGGTACTGCATCGTGCCCCAAGGCGTCTCGTTGGAAAGCCCGATGTGCCTGACCTTGCCGTCACGCACCAGTTCATCCAGCGCCTCCAGGGTTTCCTCAATGGGCGTCATCTGCTCATCGGGATTGCGAGCATAACCAAGCTTGCCAAAGAAGTTGGTGCTCCGGTCCGGCCAGTGCACCTGATAAAGATCGATGTAATCCGTCTGCAGGCGCTTCAGGCTGTCTTCACAGGCAGAACGGATATGCTCCCGGGTCAGCCTCGGGCCACCGCGCAAATACCCGAGGCCATTGCCCGGCCCGGCCACCTTGCTGGCGATCACCAGATCATCACGCCGGCCACGGCGGGCCAGCCAGTTGCCCAGATACTGCTCGGTCAGGCCCTGGGTTTCTGATTTAGGTGGCACCGGATACACGGCGTATGGCTAAGAAAAGTAGCTCCAAAAACACAAAGTGATTTTATGTCATTGTTTTTTAATACCTAAAACAATCAGATTACTTTTTTAGAATACATCTCAGAGCAATTTTGTATTTTTAGCGCTATTTTTTCTGCAATTTAGGCCATTAAAAGACATTTTCGAGAGCTCTTACGACGCGCGTCGTTCAACAAAGGATAATACTCCAATGAACACCGCGACTAAGGAAACCGAACCGATCCTGCCCATTCAAGCAATGGCAAACTAACTGATCGCTGGTGAACCGCACAAAACTCTCCACATTACTTACCGTCATCAGGTATCAAGTCTTTCGGCGAGCACTTCAAGCAACGAGCAAGCATGTAGATTTTTTCGATCGTGATGTTTACCTCCCCCCTCTCAACCCTTCCCACATAGCTCCTATCTATCCCCGATTCGTGCGCTAACCGCTCCTGGGAGAGCCCTTTTGATTTTCGAATTGCACGTAGATTCCGTCCAAACGCCACACAAACCGGTGAGCCCATTTCTTGCCCTCACAAAAGGCAAGACTATGGTTTCTTGAGGCGTGAGGGGCCACGGCATATACTACCCATTTTATAGGGTCGACCAGATCGACACACAGACCAACTGGGCCTTTGGATGGAAAATTTACAGTCATTGCAAGTCGATAAGACGCTGATCGAACTGTTGCGGAAGCAATCAAACGCTCCTTTCTCGACCACTGATCTTCGGGATCTGTATGTGCTTCAGATTTCAGAAGGTCAGCGACCAGGTCGCAACCAGCTCCGAAAATATATCTATAGAGAACTATTGCGACTGGAATCAGCCAAGCTGATTGAAAGACACCACGGATCAACCGGCCGCGGGTGCAAATTCATTTTCTGCCCAGAGCGTTCAAATGTTCAGCTTGAGGATAGGCCGTCGCCGTTTGAAAGCCGTGATCATGATACTGAGTCGACGATGGATGGAGAAACGCAGCGGGCCCTGCAAGAAGAGCTTTCCCAAAGAAGAGTTGAACTTGTCGCCAGCATTGGGGAAGCGGAGGAATATCAACGTCTCTATAACAAATACCCCGCGCTTCGAAGCGCTGTGAAGGAGCAATATGTGGAGTCGCGGGAGAGAAGCACGAAACTTCTTGGGCAACTTCGCGCGGTTGAGTCTGTGATCACCAAGATTGGCCTTCCCTCATGATGAAACTCCGCGCTTGGCAGAGCGAGTGCATTGCTCAGGCCCTGTTATCCTTTGAGCGTCAATCCCATTTCCTGTGCCATGCAACACCAGCAGCTGGAAAAACCGTGATGGTGGCTTCTTTGGCCAAGGCACTGTTTGAGCAAGACAAGATTGATTTTGTTGTATGTTTTTCCCCTTCGCGAGCGATATCCCAAGGCGTTGCCACAACTTTCAGCCAGATTCTTGGAAGAACTTTTAATGGGCAAATTGGTGCTGCCGGCGGGTCGTATACTTACCAGTCGATGGCTACGCTACCTAAGGATCTTTGGCGCGTTTTGAACGATCACCGAGTGCTTGTAGTCTTGGACGAGATTCATCATTGCTCCGGGAGTTACTCAGACAATTTGGCGCTTGGTAACAGTTGGGGGCGAACCATACTAGACCGGATTCAGGGTCATGCGTCCTTTACCATCGCATTATCTGGAACACCCTGGAGGACAGACGATACACCTATAGTGTTGGCGCGATACTCCCAGCCTGACGGCGAGCTCCATTGCGACTATGAATATGGCCTCAGGCGAGCTGTTGCAGATGGCGTATGCCGAGCCCCAAAGGTCGTGCTCACCGACAACCGAGAAATCCACCTGAAATCTTCTGAAATCGGCCTTAAAACCTATTCGAGCATCCGTGAAACCATCAAGCACGGCCATATTTCTTATCCCGACTTTCTTTTTCGAGATGAGGTAATCGACCACACACTTTCGGAAGCATCAGACAAACTATCAGAGATTCGACATCGAACCCCCAATGCCGGCGGTTTAGTTGTCGCGGCGACCGTCGCGCATGCAGAACATATTGCGACCAGACTCACAGCTCTGGGCGAAAGGGCCGCCGTTGTCAGCTGTCGAACACCAGACGCCCACGAAATAATCGATAGGTTCAGGGTGTCCAAAGATCGCTGGATCATCTCGGTGGGTATGATTAGCGAAGGAACCGACATCCCTCGACTCCAAGTGTGCTGCCATCTCAGTAGAATTCGAACAGAACTCCATTTTCGGCAGGTCCTCGGTAGAATCCTTCGGCGCCAAGCGGACGAACCGCCTGACGTTGGAGGTTGGCTCTACGTACTTGCAGAATCGAGCCTGACCGAGTTCGCACGTAGAATTAGCGACGACCTTCCAGAGCAAAACGTGGTTTCGTTTTCACCAAAATCGTCAAAGCAAAACTCGGATGCCGCCTCGGAGTATGCGGCTCTAGCGAAAGACGGTGAAGCTTCAGACTGGGACGGCAGTATCGATGTGAGTGGCACATGGCTTTCTGGACCTGATCAAACAGAGCAAAAGGAAAAAACGGAGCTTTCTATGAGCAATCATTATTGGAGTGAGATTCTGTCGCTGTTCGAGGATCGGATCGTGTGACCCTTTACTCAGAAATGATTGCCGTCAATACCTATTATGCCCGCGAGTTCGCTGGTCAGGACGACCTGAACTCACCGCCGGCAGGGATGCCAGGCGAGCGCGACACCTGCACAGTGGTGTGACACGCCAGGGAGAGGCCTGGTTTCGACTTACCCTTCACCACCGACACTTTTCCTCTCCAGCGCAACTTCATCCAGAAATATTAAAACCCAATCGGCGATTTTCCTCGACTCTCTCGTCTCAGACGTGGAACAGTCGTCAACCATTCTCGCCCTTGCTTTCAAGTGCAATAATTCGCTTCATCAACTCTTCATATGTTGAGTTTTCTCTGAGTTGATTCACCTCGGCTTCAAGTGTGATTGCCTGTCGTTCGAACTGATAGCGGGCTTCATGCGACTGCTTTAACTCTTCCGCCGACTCAAGAAGTCGCTGCGTGGTCTCTGCCAGTCGCTGTTCTAAATCTTCAATGATGGTGTTCGCATCCAAAATCTCGGCTTCTATTTCTGACCTCAACTGTTTGAGCTCACGAGATGTCTCTGAGACCTGTCTTTGTGCTGCTTTCAAAGCACCTTCATAGAGCTGAACTGTCAGTGGGCGGACCTGTTCTATTAGATTGCTCTCAAGCTGCGTATTCCGGCGAACGTGACCGGTCATTCCGGGGATCGTGACCGGTTTGCACACGGCCATCACGCTGGAGTCAGTTTTGTACTCTGAGCGGTCACGATGGGTCAACCGATTCCGTGTTTTGTGCCTTGGCTTTTCTTAGTGATTCTCCTTTTAGATTGAGTCGGTGAGCGCCGTGCAGAAGCCGGTCCAGAATGGCGTCTGCGAGTGTGGCGGAGCCGATGTAGTCGTGCCAGTGTTCGGTTGGTAACTGACTAGCGATCAGGGTTGAGCCTCTTCCGTGCCGATCCTCAATCACTTCCATCAGATCCTGTCGTTGTTGCACGGTGACCTTCTGCATCCCCCAGTCATCCAGGATCAGCAGGTCGGTTTTCAACAGTTGGTTCATCAGGCGGGCGTAACTGCCATCGCCGTGGGCGATGCGCAGCTGTTCGAACAGGCGCGGTACCCGCAAGTAACGGACTGAGAGCCCCTGCCGGCAGGCCTGGTTGCCCAGGGCGCACGCCAGCCAGGTCTTGCCGCAACCGGTAGGCCCGGTGATGCACAGGTTCAGGGACTGGCGGATCCAGTCACAGCTGGCCAGCCCCGCCATACGGGAGCGCTCCAGCCCTCTCGGGTGGCGGTAATCGATGTCTTCCACGCAGGCCGAGACCCGCAACCGGGCCGCCTTCAGCAGCCGTTCCAGGCGGCGGTTTTCCCGGTGCAGCACCTCCCGGTCGATCAGTAAGGCCAGGCGTTCCTCGAACGCCAGGTCGTGGGTGTCGGGCTGTGCCCGCTGCTGTTCCAGGGCATCGCACATGCCGGTCAGTTTGAGTTGGCGCAGGGCGTCGAGGGTGTTTTGAGTCAACATCAGTTTCTCCGGGATCAGTGGTAGTAGCGGGGGCCGCGAACGTTGGTGTGTACTGGCAGCTCTGTCAGTTCCGACTCCTCCTCGGCCAGGGGTAACGGGAGCTGATCCAGCCCCTGTTTCAGGATCGAGCTGATGCTCTGGTAGCTGGCCGAGTTGATAGCTAGTGCTCGACTACAGGCCTGCTCCAACCGGTCACGGCTGTAACGTCGACTCAGGTTCAACAGCCCCAGGCATGATCGGTAGCCATGCTCCGGATGAGGGCGATCCTTAAGCTGTCGCTGTACCACGTCGAGCGTGGCGGGACCGATGTCACTGGCCCAGTTCAGGAACCGTCCCGGTGACCAGTTCTGATGGGCCTGATGGGACTTGGGCATGTGCTCGGTCAGGGTCACGAAGCGGCTCTTGCCGTGGCGAGGATGCAGGGCTACCCGTTGTCCTTTGTGCATGACCTCAACGGACGTATCGGTCACCCGAACATCCAGCTTCACACCCACCAGGGCGTGAGGCACGCTGTACAGGCGTTTGTCGATCTCGATGTGGTAGTCGATGCCCGGTCGTGCCTTGCGCCACTCGGCGTAGACGTAGGACGTTGCCGGCAGTGGCCTGAGTGCAGGTCGGTCCAGCGCTTCGAACAGGCTCTGGCGGCTCTCGGAGCGCCCCTGGAACGGGCGCTGGTTCAGTGCCGGTAGCAGGTCTGCAATCGCCGAGTTCAGTTCGGCCAGTGAGAAGAACGTTCGGTGACGCAACCGGGCCAGGATCCAGCGTTCAACCAGCAGCACAGCGGCTTCGGCCTTCGCCTTATCCTTGGGCTTGTAGGGGCGGGCCGGTAAGACCGCCGTCTGGTAATGGGTTGCCAGTTCCGCGTAGGTCTCGTTGAGCTGGGGCGTGTATCGGTCTGCCTTGGTGACCGCTGCCTTGAGATTGTCCGGAACCAGCAGTTCCGGCACACCACCGTAGAACGCCAGCATCCGCTGGTGGGAGGCGATCCAGTCCGGCAGGCTCTGGCTCCAGGTGGCCTCGGCGAAGGTATAACTGGACGCGCCCAGCACAGCCACAAAGACCTGGGCCTTACGCATCTCGCCGGTGCTGCGGTCCACCACCGGCACGGTGGGACCGCAGTAGTCGATAAAGATCTTCTCGCCGGCCCGGTGGACCTGGCGCATGCTGCGCCGCTGCCGGCCGCGCCAGAGCCGGTAGTGATGGCAAAACTGACTGTACCGGCGGGCCTTGTCGCCGTGGCGTTCGACGTACTCAGCCCAGAGCAATTGCAGGGTGACGCCCTTGGTCTTGAGTTCCTGGTGGACCTGGAAGTAGTCGGGCTCAGCAAATCGAGATGGGGGTGTCTTGGCCGGGAAGAGCTGGGCTTCCAGTCGTGCCTCGTCCGTGCCTTCCGGCAACGGCCAGGTGATGCCCTGCGCGGTGGCCAGGCTGACATACTTGCCGACCACGCCCTTGGAGAGTCCGCAGGCACGGGCAATGCGCTCATGGCTCAGGCCCGCTTCGTACTTGAGGCGCAAGACCTCGATGATCTGTCGCATGGAAATCCTCGCTGCCGGCATCCGCCCTTCCTCGTGATGAAAAAGGAAGGGGTATGCCGGATAAAGTTGAAGAATTCCAGCGTGTTGGCAATGATTCCGGAGGAACGTGACCGGGGATTCCGGCATCGTGACCAGCGATTCCGGAAAAACGTCCAAAATCGGTCACGATAAAACGGAATGAGCGGTCACGATCACCCGGAACAGGCGGTCACGTTCAAACGGAATGGGCGGTCACGATGGGCCGGAATATGCACAAGCTCGGTAACCAGATCTTCTAGCTCGGCAGGTAGGCGAAGATCGGCGTTGTTGTCCACCTTGTCTCTGCTGGCGTATTCGTCCCAGACAGACTTTAGGCGTTTGGGGTCTCCTGCCCCAAGAATTCGGCGGAGCCCATAACCAGTAATGTTTTTGCCAGAAGTTTGCAGTTTTTTACCTGTCTCAATGATCTCTTCATTCGAAATTTCCGCTGGTCGCATCAGTCATGCCTCCAAAAAGAACGCCTTTGATTATACGAAGAAAGAAAGAAAGAAAGAAAGAAACAAAACAGCCCGTTCGTAACTGGCGTAGAGGGTGAGGTCAGGTTCAATGCGGACCAGGGGAAAATAATCGGAGACATCGACTTATTCCAGCCGACCGAAAAATCAGGACGTTTCCGGGTGATTCTCGCCGGCTACTGTCCAGGTACTATCAGGTTCCTGAACGCTGTGCCAAAACGGTTTTAGTCGTCGCGAGAGGAGGAATGCACAGAGCCCCAAGGCCAGTGATGCATGGGAAGTATTATTCTCGTGCTCGTTATCTGGTTACCCCGTACGCTTTGCATCAAAGTAGCGTCGAGCTTCCATAAGATGCCTCATGGAACCTCGCGCCAGAAAGTCCAAGGCAGACGTTCCAGCGAAAGGAGCATCACAGGTTTCCAGGCGCATCCGGCGATTGGCGCGTTCGGCCGTTGGGTACATGGCTCTCAAGGATCTGTAGATGCCCAGGATGTAGCTGATGCGCTCCAGGGTATCCGGTGGGAGCTTAATGTGCGGCAATTTCTGATACTCGGTCAGCGTGCTCTGGGACACACCGCCGAGCATCTGCATCATTTCTTCCTGTGTGCAGTCCCACTCACTGCAGATACCAAAGAATCCTTTGAGCGCAACATGCCCTTTGGCTTCTTCGTCATCGAGGGCCATTATGATTGCCCTTGCTTGGGCTGATCTCGATCTTCCATAAAGTCGTCACTGACGCCTTCCGAGTCAAAATACTCATCCCAAACCGGGTCGGTTGGCCGGTCATAACGTTTGACGGAACCCTTGAGGCGCTCCAGCGGGGTTAGTTCTTGAGCCAGCGGCTGCGCCAGCTCATCGGCATGGGCGGTATGGGCATCGAGGCCGTCCAGGAGCTCTTTTTCGGTTGGGCACTTTGTTGTCATGGTCTGATGTACTCCACATCTATTTCTCTGCTAAACAAGAATGGGCAAATTCAACCGATAAAACTACATAGTGTCGGTACGATTCCCAGATTAGCACCAATTAGTAACGCAAATTATTAATTGATACTAAGCGGCACACCAGAGCGACCAACTCAACGGCGACACTTCTCGAGAAACTCTTGAAACCAGGCCGACTCCGCTGTCGAGGGTTTGAGATCATACCGCTTCACCACCCGAACAAACCGGGCCACATAGCCACACTGACCCGCCGGTGGCAGCCATTCGTCCGGCCCTTTAGCGCCCTTGCTCCGATTCAGGCTCGCCTCAACCGGCAGCAAGTTCACAGGATCATTAGCAAACCGCAATCGCGTCTCTCCGGGCCACTCGCGAGCTCCGCGATCCCAGGACCAGGCAAGCGGCACCGCGTGATCAATGTCAATGTCTGAGGCATTTTGGATGACGTTGCCGGTAAAAGAGCTCACCCAGCGACCGCTAATCACGCGACAGCCACGATCCGCCGCAAAGCGAACCTGGGTGGTGGAGCTGGCTACTAGAGCTTCGGCCCGACTGTCCCGACAGTCGCCATCCGCATCGGCCCAACCATGACCAAACGCCGAGCGCCGATAGTCGCTCAGAGACTCTGAGGACGCGCTTGTAGGCTTTTGGGCGCACCCAGAGACGCTGTCGATATTCCCTTGGGCAGCCGCCCTCCCGCCGCTAGGCACGCCTCGACAGTGTCGAAGGGCGTGTAGTTCTGAGTGCGGTCATACCAACCGCTTTCCGGTGGGTGACACAAACCGCTTGTCGATTGCTTTACGATGCCAGCGGTGACCGTGCCGCTGGCAAACAAGAAAGCGACGAAGACCATAAGATGAAAACAGACAACAACGTGTTTCATAGATCCTTAAGCTCAGGTACGTGATAGGTTGTTAAACGCCGCAAAGCACGAGATTCTGAACGCTTTCACAGTCCATGGCCATCCGTATTCCACGGACACGCAACCCCCAACCAATCCGGCACACTGGGCGAAGTGAGAATTATGCCAAATCGTCGTAAGATGGGTATGAACCACGACACTAACGCAATTAAGAGGGCCGGTTATAAATCTCTGGGCAGGCTTTTTGGGATATTCCGCGTTCGTGCTAACCATGCTTGCCATCGGCGGCCTGGGTTACTGCTACGCCGATGATCTGGAACGGTGGGCGAAACAAACACTGGGGAAAAAGTGATGCCCGCCGGAAACCGCGGTCTGGATCTCAGTGCCGATGAGGTTGCCCTGATGTCCCAGCTGGGCATCGCGGAGGCGCGGATCCGTGAGATCCTCGCCGCGGAGGCCTCGAGCCCTCATCCAAGCGGCCTTTCAACCACGGAACGGGACATCCTCAGAAGCGCGGGCGCTCGCGGCCTGGACGATCCGCCGGTGGCCCATCGTCGGCGTCAAAGAGCGAATCTCGAAGCCCTCATCCAAGCGTGCCGGGCGCTCCTCCAGAGCGCCCAGGACACCGCGACTGTGGCCTCGCGGCTTCATCTGTCAGAAGAAGTGGTGGTGAACCAAGCCCATCACGTCCCACCGCAACTGTCCGCGATCGTATTACCCGCAATAGGTTTAACGTTTCCAGCCTGGCAATTTACCGAGACGGGGACCATTCCGCATTTGCGGGACCTATTGGCAGTGGTCCGTACAGAGATGCCGACGCTTGTGTTGACCAGGACTATGATCATACCTCACGTCGATTTAGATGCCGGTAACGGGGGTTTGAGCCCTCGCGACTGGCTGATTAGCGGCTTCAATCCTGAGCCCGTTCTGGAGGCCCTGCGAGCGATCATAGGCGAGTAAGGCTTCACCATGGCGTCCGAGTATGCATAGCATAGATGACTTGGCTATAGGAGGACGAAAGAGTCGCTATTTAAACAAAAGCGGACATTCGCCCGAATGCAAATTTTTCAAAGCGCGAGCAGCGCTATGAAGGCCGCCGACCCAAAGATAACGCGTTGAAGAGTCGTTGTTATTGAGGGTGTGAATCAGGTTTGGACGGGGAGGCAGCGTTGGAATTTAATAAGAATGCCAACTAATAGGCTGTGAGGAGATAGGGATGTCTGTAAGCATTGAGGTGGCCGAGACCACTGACCAGTTTGATGTAGGTGGCCGGTTGATTCGTGAGTATGCTGAGTTTCTCGGGCTGGATTTAGAGTTCCAGGGTTTTTCCAGCGAGTTGGCTTCGCTGCCAACGATGTACGGCCCACCCAAAGGAGCGCTACTGCTGGCCAAACTGAAGGATATTCATGTTGGTGCTGTCGGTCTTAGAGAGTTTGAGCCCGGCATTGCTGAAATGAAGCGAATGCATGTCATTCCGGATTACCATGGCATGGGGGTGGGCAAGGCGCTGACCGAAGCGTTCTTTGGTCGAGCAAAGGAAATGGGTTATGGCTCGGTGCGGCTAGACACTATTCGTGAGCTTGATAAGGCATTGCGACTTTACAGCGATTATGGCTTTAAGGAAATTGAGCCTTACCGATTCAACCCTCACCCGGAGGCCGTGTTCATGGAGTATAAAATCTACTGACAATCGCGTACACGGAGACTGATTTTCCCCCATTTTTCGGCTCCAAACCGGCGCGCGAAACCGGGTGTTATCACACAAGGAGGTGCTTCAATGAAGCAAAGAGGTAGTTGTCTCTGCGGGGGCATTCAATACGAAATTAACGGTCCCCTTACCGATGTTTTGAACTGTCACTGTTCAATGTGCCGAAAGCTTCATGCCTCGGCCTTCAGAACTCGCGCTAAAGTGCGGTCTTCTGATTGGGACACCGTCAAAGGTCAGGAGCTGCTGAAGTTTTACGAATCTTCTCCGGGTGAGCACAAGGGCTTCTGCTCAAACTGTGGCTCCAGCCTCTATACCAGGTTCGATTCAGCACCCGAGATTTATGGTTTCCCTCTCGGAACACTTGATACCGACCCAGAGGTAAAAGCAGGGCGCCATGTATTCGTAGGCAGCAAGGCCCCTTGGTTCGAGATTACGGATGATCTGCCTCAGCATGCAGAGTATGACTGAGGCAGCGATAACAAGCCGCGTAAGGCGATCGTCCCTGACGAGCCGCGGCTTCGCTTCGCATTATGCACAAGTGGAGGCTTTATGAATCTCAAGGATGATTGGAAGAAGGTGAAGTCAGTTCTAGAGCAGGGCCCGGCTTCTACGGTTTACTGCTCGATTGCAACGGTTAATCCTGACGGCACACCCCACATCACTCCAGTTGGTACTGTTTTCCTTCGGGCAGATCAGAGCGGATACTTTTTTGATCATTACGCCGAGGCTTTGGGTAATAACATCGATCAGAACCCGAATGTTTGCATTATGGCAGTCAACGCCGGTCGATTCTTTTGGCTAAGGTCTCTTCTAAAAGGCCGTTTCGTTGCTCCACCGGGCGTGAGGCTTTACGGCAAGGTCGGACCAATACGCGAAGCCACGTCCGAAGAGATCGAGAAGATAGAAAAACGGGTTAAGCCATCTCAGTGGATGAAGGGGGCGAGGTTACTTTGGAGTGATTTCACTCATGTTCGAGACATTGAATTTACCCATTATAAGCCGATCACCTACCCAGTGATGATGGATGGGATGTGGCCGGAGCATGCATAAAGTGGTCAGCGAGACGCCAACTACGCTGCGTCAAGGCCACCGGTGCGCTCTGCGTTATGTGGCGAATTCCCAGCACACCAAGGAGATAGGTCTACATGGATGAAAGACAGGAACCCGCCGTAAAGGAGTTTTTTCAAGATTTTGTCGCGGTGTTTTCGAGCTTTGACGGCGACCGCGTGGCCACCAAGTTCAGCTTTCCTTATATGGCTAAAGGGCCAGGCGATGTTTGCCATGTTTTTGATTCACGGATCCAGCTGGCAGAGTATTTTCAGTCCTACCTGGATGAGTACTACTCACAAGGGTGTCGTGAATGTCGCTACTCGAACCTTTCTTTAAATTGGCTTGGTTCTGAATCCGTGGTTGCCTCTGTAACCTGGAATCTGGCGGATACCTCTGGCGCAACAGTCATCTCATGGTCAGAGTCGTACATGCTGACCTTTGTAAACGGGCGTGCCTTTGCTTTTGCTACTGTAGACCATGTGGGGGAGTAAATTATGCGCTTGGACGCAGGCTCACATAACCAGTTGTCCAAGTTCGTTCCGGCCTCAGCCGGACGCCCTTTTCATTGGTGCGCCTAAGGGCACATTCTGCTCTGCCTGGAAGTCAGGCACTCACAGCAAAAACATATAGGGGCTCTCTTACGGGGCTTTTGACCCCACTTCAAAGCCGCTCACGCTGGCTGGGGGGTAGGGCCTACAGGGAGGTAGTGGCATGGCAAGGCAGATTATCAGATGCGTGTGTTTGGCGGTTGTCCTCGTCATAGCTTCTTTGCTTGTGCCGGCAAAGGTTGATGGTAGATCTGAAATGGGTAACGTTCCTCACGGCCTCCCCTTTCCGTTTGTATGGCAGAGCTTAGAAAAACTAGACCCACCTTCGTTTCCGCGCTCCTATGCTGTCATGCTTCCCCAGGAATATCCGACGTGGGTATCATTTGCCAAACTATCTTTGAATATTGTGTTGGTTTGGGGCGTGGCATTTGCTGCGTTACAGGTTTTCAGGCGGTGGGGGCTTGGGCGCAATGTCGTATGAATTCAGCGGTTCTAACCAATGTGTAAACATCGCTGCTTCAGTTGCATCGCTGATTCGCTGCGGTTACCGGAAATCAGGGTTGATGACGCCTACCTGGCGGACGTGGAGGTAAAAAGAGCAAAATCGAAGCTGATCAGGCGGAATGCAAACCGAAAAACGATCAGGACTTTGAAACGATGCTTAAGGAAGAGTGAGATAATCTTCAATCAAGGAGCCAAATGTGAAACAGGGAATTCTAGTCTTGTCTGTCGCCTTACTGGCCGGCTGCGCTTCCTATCAAATGCCTGCAGCTACTTCATCCAGCGAACTGAGCGCCGTAGAGCCTGTTTTTGAACAGGCTGCCGTCGGTGAGGACTGGATCATGACTAATCAAGCCCTAAAGTCGTACCGGGAGGGCTACGTAAGTGCCACCAGGCACAAGGCGTTTGCCCAGTCTGCTGTTGGTGCCTGGTCCTGGAAATCAAACCGCACGTCAGCAACGCACGCCATACAAAATGCCTTGATCGATTGTCGGAAGAATAATGGGAGGCATGAAGCGGATCACCCGTGCAGGATTATTAACGTGGACGGTCAATGGTCCGGCAAGCGCTAGTGGCTTATAGCTCGGTGAATCCCGATTATGTTTCTAACGGACACCTTAAAAGAGTCATATACCTCCGTTTTTACTGGTTCTGGGGCAGGCCCGCTTGGGCGTGGTTCTAAGATCCGAATGCCCGCTTTGCGACCGCGCCGAGCTTTTAAACAAAAACGAACATTGGCAAGCCATCCGTAAAGATTCACTTTTATGGGGAAAGCGGATCTTTTTGCTGGGACAAGGTGATGGCCTCTTAGGGCCTGAATAATGCTTAGAAGAGCAAACTAATCAATTGCTGACATAAGAGAAGCTTTTTCAGATTAGCTGTAAGCAATGGGATGGACACCTCCTCGCCTAACTCCGGCGTCAACACGCCATAATGATGAGTGAGGCAAACCACCATCGTGAGGATGAGGAGAATTCCACATGACCATTACCCGAGTTGGCGTCGACATTGCAAAATCAGTTTTTCATGTTCATGGCGTTGACCGTCATGATCAAGTTCTCTGGACCGGCAAATACTCTTGCCAGAAATGGCTGGATGCTGGATGCTGGATGCTTTATGCAGACGCGTACCCGTTGGTGCTGAAATTGGCATTGAGGCCTGTGCTTCCTCCCATCACTGGGCGCGGCAGCTCCAAGCCCGGGGGTATCATGTGAGATTAGTTGCTGCTCAGTTTGTTAAGCCTTACGTGAAGAGCAACAAGAATGATCGGGTCGACGCTGCGGCCATCTGCGAGGCAATGAGTCGCCCGCATATGAGATTCGTGTCGATTTAAACGGTAGTTCAGCAAGACATTTAGGCCACTCACCGGATTCGGGAAGAATTAGTCGGACAACGAACAGCAAAGTCTAACCAGATTCGGGGCCTTGTGGGTGAATATGGCATCGTTGCTCCGGTAGGCATCCACCAATTGCGCAAAGCGTTACCCTGCTGGTTGGAAGATGCCGAAAATGGCCTGACTGATGCCTTTCGCATTCTGTTGAATGGTCTGGCGGAGGATCTTCGTCACCTCGATGACCGAATTACTTCACTTGACGAACAAATTTCTCAGAGTGTTCAGCAAGACCCCGTCGCAAGCAAACTGATAACGCTGCGTGGCGTCGGGCCATTGACGGCCAGCGCCCTGGATGGGGCCTTGGGGAATGGGAAAGCATTCCATAGAGGACGTGACTTCGCCGCGTCATTAGGTCTGACTCCCAGGCAACATAGTACCGGGGGGCGAGATCGAACGGGAAACCAAAGACCTGCCGCCGGATAAACGGCAGGAAATCCGGGAAACCAAGGCTCGACCGATTGCCGATGCACTGCATCAGTGGATGCTGTCGCATCGACAGAAGGTGCCGGATGGCTCCGGCACGGCCAAAGCCCTGGATTACAGCCTCAAACGCTGGGAAGCGCTGACGCGCTACCTGGACGATGGTGTTGTGCCCATCGACAACAACTGGGTGGAAAACCAGATCCGCCCCTGGGCGCTGGGGCGCAGCAACTGGCTGTTCGCGGGCTCTCTACGGAGCGGTCAGCGTGCTGCTGCGGTGATGACTCTGATCCAGTCAGCCAAGCTGAACGGGCATGATCCCTATGCCTACCTCAAAGATGTGCTGACCCGGCTGCCGACGCAGAAGAACAACGCCATCGACGAGCTGTTGCCCCACAACTGGACGCCGGCTACACCTGACAAGGTGTGATGGGCGGACGCTTACTCACCACGAAAACCTGCGCGGTGAAGAGTACTACCACTAACCGGCATCAGAGAGATCGCTATGTTTACCAACCAAACCCTGAACACGTTACGTAGCCTGAAACTTATCGGCATGGCCGAAGGCCTGGAACAACAACTGACGCAACCGGCCACCCACGCTGAGCTGGGCGTTGAAGAACGTCTTGCCCTGATGGTCGACCGGGAAACCACGCACCACAACAATAACAAGGAGGCCCGCCTGCTCAAGGCCGCCCGCCTGACACAACAGGCCCATCCTGGAGAGATCGATTACCAGCACTCCCGTGGCATGCAGCGCAGCCAGTTCGCCGCTCAGCAGGCGATGGATCCATCAGCATCACAACGTCCTCATTACCGGCCCTAATGGCTGCGGTAAGACCTATCTGCGGGTGCGCCCTGGCGAATCAGGCCTGCCGACACGGCTTATCCGTGCGCTACTTCCGAACTTCTCGACTGCTGGAGTCGCTTAGCATTGCCCATGGAGATGGGGGCTTCGCCAAACTGATCCTGCTGTCAATGGCCATTTATTTTGACTCACCTCCAAAGCAGTAAAAACTCACCGTTGTTTACAACCCCTTTCAAGCCCTGCGTGAGCGATGAAGCGCCGAGCGCAAAACGCATTATTTATCTCAAACTCACTCTCCGAAAGTCGTGCCAGCACTGGTTTACCGTCGTTAGCCCCCTTACCCTCTGCGAGTAGGCGAACATTCCCCGCCGAGAGGTAAACAGTGGCAGGATAGGTAGGCGTTTCATCAGCAAAGAATCTGCCTCACGGTAGAGTGACGTCCTGCTAGACGCTGCGGCTGTCTTTTTCGCTCGATCTAATAAAGCATCAACCTCTGCATCATCATTGTACCCAGCATTGAAACCGGCAGGTGATTGGTTTGCGCCATGAAGCACCTGAGCTAGCCAAAGGTCGGACGACATACCCCAACTCATCTCTGTGAAAGCAACATTGGCAGCAGCACCCTCGCGCCACTGGTTGCAGTACGTAACCCAGTCTTCGTGGAAAGTAATCTCTAATTGGATGCCGACTCTTTCTAAGTCCTGGGCCAGCCTCTTGTATATTCCACCCGGGTCGAGCTGTGCAGAACCTGCTCGGGCTGCCTCCACTTTAAGCACTAGCCCATCAGAAAAACCCGCATCTGCCAAGAGCTTTATGGCTAACTCTGGATCATACGAATAGAAGTCTGGCGCGAACTCATCATACGACGGAGCTCCAGGTGGAATTGCACTGACTGCGGGCATAGCAGCACCGGGAAAGAGGTCCGCACACAGTGCCTGGCGATCGATAGCATGTGCTATTGCATGCCGTACACGCAAGTCTGATATCTGTGGGTCTCTCTGGTTAAACACTAGATACCAGAGGTAAGGTGGTGCAAACTCCGGTACGTTAAAGCCCTGCGCAGACAAACTGTCCAAATCTGCCCCCTCCAGACTATACGCAAAGTCCACCCGTCCTTCGATTAGCGCTCTTACTCGATCGTCACGATCAGGAAAAGGCAAAAACTGAATAGCCTCAATCTGAGGACAACCATACCAATAATCTTCGTTTCGACGCAGTTCTACAGCAGAACCATACGCGGTTTCAAATCGACGATAGAACTGAAATGGGCCAGTCCCTGGTGCTCTATCAGCACACTCATCAGGACCATATTTCCGAATTGCTTCAGGACTAATCAATGACTGTGATCCCGGAGCGTCCTCTTGTGTCATATACCGGAGAAACTCCGGATTTGGCTCGGAAAGGCTAAGCTCAACCGTCATCTCATCAAGTGCTCTAACTCTATCGATCAGTCCAACTCCAGAGCGGTTCAAGTCCGCGGCCACAGGTGAGAAAAAAGGTGAATCCGGACAGCATAAGCGCTCGTAGTTGATAACCACAGCTTCTGCGTTTAGTGGAGCACCATCATGAAAGTTCACGCCGTCCCTTATTTTGAAAACATAGGTACGAAAATCTTCTGATATCTCACATTCGACTGCGAGCCTTGGGATAACATCTGTCGGGTCATTGAAATTAGCGGGAGCGGAATCAAAATCGTCTTCGAATAGGCTTTCATGGGTCTGCTGCACTACTCGACCCGTATTCCACCCCCCGAACGATCTGGGGGGATCAATCTCATCTACCGACCAATCAAGAGCAACCCTCAGGATCTTGTCTTCTTGCATATGCTTTTCCTAATTGAAATTTATTTAAGTGGCAAATAACCGACTATGATCTCGGGCATGGCGCATTGACGCGATCTCTAAACCTGCTGCGGCACCACATTCCATCTCACCGATCCCCGTGCCAAGAGATATCCCCGCAGACCCAATAATCTCAGGGGCAAGAACGACCAACATCGCTTGAGCTGCAGACGCAGGAATCACGTCCAAACGAACGGCAGCTGACAGGATCATCGTGACGACGCCTCGTAACTCCATAAGCACAGCATCTTCCCTGCTTATTCCCATTGCAGCTGCAACGGCTCCAGATACTACTGATACATGGCCTGGGGTTTTTTTGTCCGCGACTTCCTGGACAAATTTTACGAGCGTAGAGTTAGCGTGGAAAGCGGGTGCCAACGAAGCTAGCCTGCTACCGCAACGACGAGAAGCCGCTTGTGATGAAGCTGTCAGCTTGAGGAGGTCTAGCCGGGCATCTATCTCAAGCAAACCGCTAAGAAGGCCAGCTCCAAGCGCGTCATGGGCCAACGCGGCAGCTGCACCATCAGCTCGTGCAACCCCGTGAGTCAGAGCCGACGTAATCATGCTTTGCAGATCTTGTGGCGTTTCGACTCGCCCATCTCTGAACAAGCGCTCAAGACCAAATGCATGTGCATGCCTCCCAATCGGCAATGCTGAATCAGAAAGCTGCATCAGTGCCAATACAGAGCTAGCGTGAGTATCGAAGGTACAGTTAGTCATGGAGGTGACGATGGGAACCATGGTCTGAGACGGTCGCGCCACTCGGGGGCGCGTCAGCAGCAAAAGCTCGCTCCTCAAACCGAATCTGGATATTCCGGAAGCCTAGTGCGCGAACTGGCCGTGCGGTTAGGTCTGGTGTGTCAGTTACGGGTACCAGAATTTCATCATTGCGGAATTCAGCAGGGGTATGCCGATTACCTAGTGCATGACCAATCTGGAAGGCCTGTGAAGGTTCTAACTCGCTCAAGGCGACGACCATCACTAACTCAGGTCGCCGGGCAACAACTAGAATTCGTCTAGTGTCATCGTGGACTACAGCCCCATCAAAGAGCCAATCTGGTCTGGGTAAATCTATCCCGACTTGCTCTCCATTTTCACTAACCGCACGCAATCGGCGACGTCCTGCGTCTGCGGCTGTGATCCAGATTTTATCTCTAGCTCTTCCGTTAAAAGCCCTGTCATCGTAACGACCTAGAATTTCGTGTATTAGCAACATTGTTCTTCTACTTCCTTAATGTTGGTGCCGGGCGACCTCGAACATGATGTCGGGCGATAGCCCACACGCTCTGCATAGCATTTCGTAAAGCCGGAGCATCGTCGGCAAGAAAACGGACGATGGCGCCGCAACCGGAAGCGAGAGCTGCAGCCCCGCCATAGACCATTTTTAATTCCTCAAGCCGTGCACTAATTTTCGTGGCCAGCTCTTCTTGATCGTTTTTCTGGCTCAAGATCACAAGAGAGCCAATATATCCGGCTTGCCCCAACGCTCCTATTAACGCCGGGCTCGCTTCGCCCGGCCTAAACGTCGACGCGTCGACCAATACCGGCTGACCGTTAAAACTTGCCTCAAGGCGTAACGAGACCGCGTCATAAACGTATTCCTCACCGCGGGCAACCCTACCAGGAGCAATGCTTTCACCCAGGATTGCCTCTGCCCCCTCAGCCAGGTCAATGTGAGTTTCCTGCCGGTACACAGCCTTGGGATGCGCGATAATCATGTCCGGAATCGATTCGATAAACGCCCCTCGGCCCAGCTTGATGTGCGTTGTCTGAGCAGCCAATCCATTGCCTTGAATACGAGTTGCGGAGGGCGTTGAGATGCAAACTGAGGCATCGTCCTCAAGATGCAAATCGGTATGAAGCCGGTCCCCCCCAAAAACCGACCCCGCCGCATTCTGGGTGTAGATCAAGGCGCCAGATTCAGACTCAAATGGAAGCACTCCCGTAGTAGTCATCGGATACCGCTGCCTACGCTCCACTAGTCTAGTACGGCCGTATTTGTCGGTGCGAAAACGCAGCGCCAGCAGACCGTCGTTCATCCGGTCAGCTTTCCGAAAAGCGCACTTCGTTTAATTTCCTCAAACACTGCCTTTACTCCCAGGCCACTGCGGAGGTCGGTGAAAAGAGATGCTCTATCTGGGCGCGCTAACGAGACGTCGCCTGTGATCCGTTCCAAATCGGCATCTACATGCGGAGCTAGATCTATCTTGTTGACCACCAGCAAATCTGCTCTCAACACACCCAAACCTCGCTTTCGGGGAATATCATCTCCGCCAGATACATCTATGACAAAAGCCCACCAGTCCACAAGCTCACTAGAGAAAGTGGCAGCTAAGTTATCCCCTCCGCTCTCGATGAGAATGACGTCAGGCTGAAAGCGTCGCTCTAACCGTTCCGCTGCTTCAAGGTTTACAGATGGGTCTTCACGGATGGCAGTGTGAGGACAGGCCCCGCTTTCGACACCTAGAACTCTCTCGGGATCGATTAAGCCCGAACGCTTGACCCGCTCAGCATCCTCATCTGTAACAAGATCGTTTGTTATCACTGCGACAGAGATAGATTCCTCACTAAACAAAGGGAGCAAGCGTTCCACTAACCGCGTTTTTCCACTACCAACTGGGCCTCCGAACCCTAAACGAACCGCTGCCATAGCCTAGACTCCTTACTTAAGCATGTATGATTGTCCCAGCGTCACCCGAGTTAAAGGTGTGCTGATGAGTGGCTGACCATCGATTCGTACTTGAAAAGACTCTGCGTCAACATCGATGTTCGGCACTAGATCATTCAGCAACATATCGCTTTTTCTGGTCCCTCGTGTGTCAGCTACGGGTACCATGGCGGACTTGAGATCTAGTCGACGAGCAATGCCTGAAGTGATCGCGGCTGGAGAGACGAAGCGCACACCCAAAGCCTGAGGTGCCCGCCCGAAATAGCCCCACATAGGTCTGTAACGAAGTGGCTCACAGCTCATCAGCGATGCGTTGGCCTCACCCAACGGCGCCCACACAGGAAAGCCAGATTTCATAATGAGTTCCGGCTTGGCTCCAAAGTATTCCGGTTTCCAAAACACGAGATCGGCCAATTTCCCTACCTCTAGCGAACCAACTTCAGCATCAATGCCAAACATTCGTGCTGGGTTGATCGTATATTTTGCAAGATACCGACGAATTCTGAAGTTATCTGCTCCACTACCGCGGTCTTCCGGTAACGTCCCCCGAAGCTCTCTCATATGATCGGCAAGTTGCCAGCACCGCGTAATAGTCTCTCCGATTCTCCCCATTCCTTGGCTATCTGATCCGATCGCGCTTATGGCGCCAATGTCATGCAAGACATCCTCGGCCCCAATAGTTTCTTTACGGATTCGGCTCTCCGCAAATGCAACATCTTCGGGCAGCCGAGGATTAAGGTGGTGACTCGTCATGGCCATATCGAAGTGTTCATCGAAGGTGTTTATGGTGAACGGGTTCGTCGGGTTGGTCGATGAAGGCAAAATGTTGGCTTTTCCGCACATTCGAATGATGTCTGGCGCGTGGCCTCCACCAGCACCCTCTACATGGTATGCATGGATGCCACGTCCGGCGATGGCACGCATTGTGTGTTCGACGAATCCGGACTCATTAAGCGTATCGGTATGCAGCTGAATTTGACCCCCACCGATCTCGGCAGCCTTGAGAGCAGCATCAATAACCGCCGGAGTCGCACCCCAGTCCTCGTGAATTTTTAACCCCGCTGCGCCGGCGGCTAACTGTTCTAGTAACGGCTCAACTGTGTGGGAAGCGGCCTTTGCAATAAATCCAAAGTTGACAGGGAAGGCTTCTGCTGCCCGCAACATGTGCCCCAAATTTGTCGTTCCAGTTGAGGCTATAGGAACAGTAGTCGGGCCGAGACCGCCGCCCATCAATGTTGTGAAGCCAGCCGAAAGCGCTTCCTCTACTTGTCCCGGGTCGATGAAATGAACATGACAGTCAATCGCGCCAGCAGTGACGATTAACCCCTCAGCCGCTCGAACATCTGTGTTAACTCCCACGATAAGGCCAGCAGTCACGCCGTCCATTATGTTTGGATCACCTGCTTTACCTATGCCAGCAATCCGGCCATTCTTGATGCCAATGTCCGCTTTAATAACGCCAAGAACCGTATCGATGATCAAAGCGTTAGTGATGACGAGGTCAAGCACGCCATCAGCCGCAGTTAAAACACCATCGCATCCAGTGCCGCACCTCATGGTTTTACCTGCACCGAACACTAACTCGTCACCACCAACACAGCTGTCGTGCTCCACTTTTGCCCATAAGCCGGTGTCACCCAACCTAACAGAATCCCCTACAGTAGGCCCATAAAGCTGTACGTACCTCGAACGTTCGATTGAATGAGCCATACACTACTCCTGCAAGAAGTCTGATAGTCGGGATTTTGCGGCGGAATAGACGTTTGGGTCGTCCAGAGAGCCGTTAACCAAACCTGCAAGGCCGTTTACAATTCTGGCTCCGCCAATTGCCACTAGGTTGACCTCCCGCAGGTCCCCTGGCTCAAAGCGCAGTGTTGTTCCAGCAGGGATATCGAGGCGAAATCCGTATGCGGCCGTACGATCGAAATATAGCGCTGGGTTGACTTCGAAGAAGTGATAATGCGAACCAACTTGGACGGGGCGGTCAGCTTTGCTTTGGACCCTTAAGCTCGTCGTATCGCGCCCGCTGTTTACCTCTACTGGTGCTTTACCAAGCTTCCATCGCGGGTTGAGGGGTACCATAAGATCCGACGTTCCCGGCCCGATCGGATCATGGACGCAAACGAGTTTCTGCCCATCTGGAAAAAATGCCTCAACCATAACGACGTCGATCCGCTCAGCAACGCCCGGCATCACATCATCTTCGGTTAACAGGCTTGCTCCTAAGGAAACCATGTCAGAAACGGTTCCCCCTTTACGCGCACCTTCACAGATAGCGTCGGCGATCATAGCCCGGGCTTCAGGCTCACTGACAGAAAGTCCTTTTTTATGACGAGACCTCGCAAGCTCTGCTGCCTGGTGCAACAGAAGCCGATCAATTTCGCGCGGAAAAAGCCGCATTACTTACCTCCTAACAATTGCGCATGATCTGTTCACTACTGACCTTGCACTTGAAATGGGCGACCACACCCGCGCCTGTTTAGACCGCTAGATGAGCCGACAACTGATCGCTTGTTACTTGGCTATCCACTACCCCTTGGTCAACTATCTCGCCGAGCTTCAGGATCATGAAGCGGTTCGCAATGCTTAAAGCAAAGTCCAGGTGCTGTTCCACGAGCAGTACGGAAATACCTAGGTCATCACGTGCCTTGACCAATACTTCTGCCATACGGTCAACCATTGCGGGTTGGAGGCCTTCCGTTATCTCATCGATAAGCATCAATCTCGGGTGTGAAATTAGGCCTCGACACATCAACAACATCTTTTGCTCACCTCCAGAAAGAGTGCCGGCCCGCTGTTTCATCCGTTCAAGGATACGAGGGAAGAGTGACTCGATTGTTGGCAGGCGCTCCCTGAAGAGGCGGTCCGAATTGACCCCAAGCCGTAAGTTATCTTCGACTGATAGGTCAGGGAATAAGGTGTTTTCCTGTGGAATATGAGCAACGCCAGATCGCGCCATCATATGCGGGGGGGTCTGCGTAACGTCCTTATCTCTTAAGATTACTTGTCCGCCAAAAGGACTAACAAAGCCCATAATAGTCTTGAGAAGAGTAGACTTGCCCATACCGTTCTTTCCCAGTACTGCCAAGATCTCACCCTGTTTTATATCCAGCGAAACGTCCCTCACCACGGCAGCTGAACCGTACCCGCTTGTAATATCGCTTAGTGTTAGGATCGCATCGCTCATGCCGATTCATCCTCTTTGTGGCCCGCGTACACGGCCTTGACCAAGTCAGACGCGACGACCTCTTCTACAGTACCCTCCATCAGGATTGCCCCTTGATGAAGAACGACAACGCGATCACTAATCGCTCTAACAAAGTCGAGGTCATGTTCGATAAGAACGATGCAAAGACCGAAGTCCCGTGTCAGTTTTGTCAGGACACTACCTATAGCCATGCGCTCTGGTCTTGTTAGCCCTGCCGTAGGCTCATCGAGCAGAAGTACCGACGGTTCAGTTGCCAAAACCATCGCTAGCTCCAGGCCACGCTTCATCCCATGGGAAAGGTTCTTAGTTTCTTCGGAAAGTTTTTTGTCTAGGCCTGTTGCTTGCAGAATGTCCAGTGATGGCTGAGGTAGGGCGACAGTGTCGCTACGACTGAAGAGACTGGCGCCATCAATCCGGTAACGAGCCAGCTTAAGACATTCCGAAACGGTTAGTGTCTCGAATAGATTGGTGTTCTGAAAACTTCTGCCCACGCCCAGACCCACTACTTGCTGAGGTGAACTGTGCGCTATCTCGACATTGTTGATGTAAAGCGTCCCGGTCGTTCTTTCTTTTCCGTCGCTGATGCAGCGCATCAAAGTAGTCTTCCCCGCACCATTGGGACCAATAATACCCAGCAGTTCGGTACCCTTTCCTATGAGGTTCACATCCCTTAAGACCTCTAAACTACC
Source organism: Marinobacter sp. ST-43 (assembly GCF_030541085.1). NCBI lineage: Bacteria > Pseudomonadati > Pseudomonadota > Gammaproteobacteria > Pseudomonadales > Marinobacteraceae > Marinobacter > Marinobacter sp. ST-43. Next base: position 41,117 of record NZ_JASSVO010000012.1, on the reverse strand, counting down.
GTACCGACGTGAGAGCCCTACTATTCTTAAGGGTGGTGCATCTCCGAAAGATCCCTGCAACATTCTGGTCCCCGGTGCTTTAACAACGCTGGCCTCAAAATCAATGGCATTTCGTTGCGGACGGAGGCGATTCCATAGGCCGCTGATAAGGGGTGCGAGACCACGGGGTAACGCAACTATAACCCCTACGAAAGCTATGCCGGTGAGCAGTTTCCAGAAGAAGGGCATTGCCCCTGAAAGCCAGGAAGACATGGTATCAATACCGATGGCCGCGAAAACGGGGCCAAGCAAGGTCGCCCTCCCTCCTAAAGCAGTCCAGATTAAAAGCTCGGTACCAAGCTGAAAACCCGCTAGCTCTGGCGCAACAACATTTGAGAACGCTGCGTACGCAAACCCGGCAACTGAGGCTACCATTGCCGCAGCCACCATCAGCATCGTTTTGATACGCGATACAGGTATGCCCAAGTATGCGCTGCGGTCCTCGTTCTCACGGATAGCAATAAGTACACGACCGAAGTCGCTACGAACCAGCAACCATCCTGCGGTAGTGGTTAGTACAAGAAAACACCCAGCTATCCAGAACCAAACTTCCAGGCTCCAGAAATACGTCGGAAAGCCCGAAAGTCCGCTGGACGATCCAGTGTAGCTACCGCCGGAATATATGACCTGAGTGAGAACGATAGGTAATGCGAGGGTTATAATAGACGCATAAATAGGTGACGAACCGTGGAAAAAGGCCAACCATCCCGTACCAGCTGCCACGACTGCCGCTGAACCCAATGCCAAAGCTAGGCCACCTAGAGCCCAGCCAGGCCCGAATCCGTAGTGAGTAAATACAAGGCCACATGCATACGCGCCTATACCAAAAAAGGCGGATTGGCCAAACGTCAGAATACCTGTATATCCCCAGAGTATATCCACCGTCATAACCACGGCAGCAAGAAGCAATGTCCTAATGAGGATGTTGGTAAAGTAAGTGTCAAGAAACAAAGGCGCGATGGCTACTGTACACAGCCCAACCAGACACCCAATAAGGGCTGTGCGATGAGTACGAGATAGCGTAATTTCTTTTCTAAGCACGACTAAACCCCTTCGGATTTAAACGGAGAATCATTGCTGCAAGAACCACGATTGTCATACCTCCGAGAATAGGGCTGATGAAAGTACTGATGAGCACTTGAGTTCCCCCCAGAACTAGCGAGGCAAGCAGAAGGCTTGGGAAAGAGACTCCCGATATCAGAACCAGCATGAAGCTGTTGACCAGCCAAGGTAGTCCCATATTGGGATCAACCGATAGTAACGGCGTTATCAGGGCGCCAGCAGCACAAGCCAATCCCGCACCTAAGCCAAAAGTGATGGCGCGGACCCTGGTGCTATCAATGCCCAAACCGCGGGCGAGATCCTCATTGACAATCACAGCCCGAGCATTGAGGCCAAAACGTGTCAGACTAAGTAATCCTATTAAGGCAATTGCGAGCAGTACGGCGATAACGCTAACTGCTAATCGGTACGCGGAATATTCAATCCCGAGAACCTCAATAGTTCCCGATAATGGGGATGGGGCAAACTGAACGCCGCGTCCAAAGGTCAGCGCAAATATCTGACTAATTACAATACCTAGCCCCCAAGTGGCGAGGATGGCATCAAGCGGTCGGCTATAAAGTGGCCTTATGATGGTGCGTTCGACAACCAATCCAAAAGCAACTCCAACGATCCCGGCGAGTGGCACGGAAAACCATGGGCTTATACCCGCAGCACCAGTTAGATAAGCAGCATATCCGCCGGCAGTAAGAAACGCGCCGTGGGCGAAGTTCAAAAGCTTCATTACCCCAAGGATGATCATAAGTCCGCTTGCGACTACAAATAGAATTCCGGCTGTCGTCAGAATGTCGAAGGTGACGCTACCCACATTGAACCTCTTACCAGTAGAGGGCGCGGATCTAAATATATAAGACCGCGCGCCACAAGCTAATTAGTCGGCGAATTGCGGGCACTGTTCGCCCGGGTCAACGTTCTTAAAAGACTTCACGACCTCGACGGAACCATCGCTTGCCACTTTACCAAGGTACATAGTTAGGGCGGCATGCCGTTGTTTATCCATCTTTATTGCCCCTCTTGGACCCTCGACAGTTACCTCGGAGAGGGCGTCTATGACTGCGGATGGTTCAGTAGATCCAGCCTTCTCGACAGCGGCAGCGTATGCGTATATCCCGTCGTACAGAGGAACAGACAGCTCATGAGGTGTCTCCGCATCATCGCCAAACTTATCCTTTATAGCTTGAAGAAACTCTCTGTTGGCTGGTGTGTCCAAGCTTGATATATAAGACGCTGCTAAATAGACTCCTTCCGCGTTCCCGCCCATGCTTTTTGCAGTGCCCTCGTCGATCGCATAGTTCCCGTATGGAATATCCACTCCTGCTGACCGGAGCTGCCGCGTGAGTGTCACATTAGGAGCACCACCCGATGTAGAAGTAATCAATGCATCAGGATTTGCCGAACGCAACTGCGAAATGATTGCTGTCCAATCGGAGCCTTCGATGGGCAGATAGGATTCACCGACGACGGTTCCCCCTTTGCTCTCCACATACTCACGCGTAAATTTAAGCATTCCCCGACCGAAGGCATAGTCACTGCCAATCAGGAAAAACTTTTTAGCGTCATATTCAGACATAAACTGATCTACGATAGGTTCTACCTGTTGCTCCGGAACCCAGGCATTTATATACATCCATGGCGAGCAGGAACGACCCTCATAGAAGGATGTATAGATGAGAGGAACTCTGCCACGGTTTACAATTGGCAGGCCTGCATTTCGAGCCGCCGTAGTCTCCATTGCGACAATGCCGTCGACCTCTTTTTGATAGATCAAGCTATCGTATGCTCGCTGGGCGCCCTGAGCACCGGAACCATCATCAGCAATCTCGAGCTGCAAAGGTCGGCCTATTACTCCTCCTTTGGCATTAATTTCGGCGACCGCCAACTCAGCCGCCTGAACCATGGATGGCGCGACAACGCTATTGGCTCCGCTCAGTCCAACAGGAATTCCAATCTTTATCGGATCGGCGGCGTAAGCAGAAATATTCAAGCAAATCCCAAGACCGAAAACTAAACTTTTTAATCTCATGGTTTCTCCTTTTATAAATGGACAGTATCTTTTCTTGCTTTAATGTCTAAACCTTCGAATTCGGAATAAACGTCGGTTCTCCTATCATTCAAAAGATGATTAAAACGGTTGGGGGATAAGTATTGGATAGCCGACCCAATATCTGCATTACCAATTACTATTTCTTCTTTATAGCCACTTGCAGGTCCAGCCATCGGCCAGCCTGTGTGGTCAATGATTAGACTGTTCCCTAGAAATTCCTGACCACGCTCTATCCCTACCCTGTCCGCACAAGCGATAACAAGGCAATTACTATAGGCCGCGGCCTGATGTAGCACTGTAGCCATGGGTTTTTGGTCTAATTGCCAACCCGGAAGCGGTACCCAATTAGTGGGAATACAGACTATATCTGCCCCCTGAAGCGCTGCCATTCGAAAGGTTTCAGGGAACCAGCCGTCATAGCATATCGCTACACTTAGCCGACCAAACGGCGTTTCAAATACAGGGGCACCAAGGTCACCTGGCTCAAAGACGATATTTTCGTCTCCCCATAGGTGCAGCTTTCGATAAACACCTAAGACTCCATAGCGGTCAATAATGACTGCGCTGTTATAAATGTTTTTGCCTTCAAGCTCTGCAATTCCTGCAATGAGGACAACATCTAATCGTTTTGCGACTTCGCTCCATGCTTTAGTAGTGGTTCCATCTGAGATCGTCTCGGCAAGCTCTGTTGCTTCAGATTTAGATTTAAAAACATACCCTGTACTGCAAAGCTCGGGCAGAACAATTATGCGAGCGCCTTCTTTTGTGGCTTGCTCTATTAGTTCAATACTCCGACGTACATTAAGTGAGACATCGCCAAATACCGGCTCGAATTGAATACAGGCAATCTTCACCTGTCTCTTCTTATCTTCACTTCTTCGTTCTGTTGAGTTTAATGTTGTTTGATTCTGAGACATCGGATAGCTGATTCCCTCTCTCCCCAATAATAGAAAGTCGGCATAAAGCCCTTATCACTGCCGTACGCAAAGTGGTCCTAATCTCGCTATTCCAGACAGCTGTAGGAATAAAGATAAGTTGCGCAGATTTCTAGCAAAGGACGGGCCAAGTCGGGAAAAGCTCTGTTTTTCAGCGCTAGCTCACTTGGGATCGCGGTGTGCACACTTGCGTGTTTTTCTAAAACTAAACCAAGGCACACTCAAAAATGCTCCATAATTGAGCGCACCCGCACCAAACCAGCTCACTATGGTAACAATGGCAGGCCTGACCCTGACCCCGTATTAGGCCCATCCGGAGTTGGAAAAATCCGGCTCCAGTTGCTTCTGTTTTCCTCGTGAAACCGCATGTTTTCTGGCGTAGTCAGACGGCGTGGACCACGTAAATGCAGAATGGGGTCGGACTTGAGTATAGAACGTCCGCCACGCTTCGATTTTCTCCCTGGCGTCGGCCAGTGACAAGAACCAGTTTTCGGTGAGGCACTCCTGTCGCAGCCGTCCATTGAACGATTCTACCGTTGCGTTGTCGGTAGGTTTTCCGGGCCGTGAGAAGTCGATTTCGATGTCCCGCTCATACGCCCAGCGATCCATGACCTTGCCGGCGAACTCCGACCCGTTGTCGGTCTTAAGAACGTCCGGGTTGCCCCGGAAGCGCGCAATCGCCGTCAAGGCTTCCTGAACATCATGGCTCTTCAGGCTCTGTCCAACCACGATGCCGAGGCACTCCCGGGTGAACAGATCAATGATCGTCAGCAGGCGCAGTCGCCGACCATCGAACAGCGCGTCTGAAACAAAATCCATGCCCCAGATGTGATTGGGATGGTTGGCCTGCTGTAGCGGCTGTCGGTTCTTGGCCGCCTTGTTGCGCCTAGCCCGGCCCGCCTTCGAACAAATTGTTCGATAAAGGTATCGGGGCTATCGGCCGGAAAGATCTCGCCGAGCGCCACCGGGATGTCCGGCCGCGACAATGGGTGAGCGGCGAGAGCATGCTGTATCTGGGCCGGCGGTATGTGCTGAAGGTCATCCAGGCCCCGGAGCAGCGCAAGGTTACCTGCAAACTGATTGGCGGCCAGCTGCGCGTGCAGGGCAAGGAGCTGAGTGCGGATCGGATACAGAAAGCCGTGCGCTAGTGGTACCGGGATCGCGCCCTGGAGGTGTTCCAGCGCAGGCTCGACCTGATGGTTGAGAGTCTGCCCTGGACAACGACGGCACCGACCTGGCGCATGGTGGAGATGCAAACCCAGTGGGGGAGCTGCTCACCGGAAGGGGCCATCCTGCTGAACCCTCACCTGATCAAAGCCCCGATCTGTGCCATCGACTACGTGCTGCTGCACGAGCTGTGTCATCTGGTGGAGCATAACCACAGCCCGCGCTTTTATGGGCTACTGGATCGGTTTATGCCGGATTGGCGGTCGGTGAAGGAAAGGCTGGATGGTCAGGCAGATTCAATTTTGACTAGAATCTAAAGTCAAAAATTGGTTGTAGTGCTCTTGGAGAAATTGTCTGGTTTTGAGGTAGAACACAATCTCCTTGAACACCTATGATTCCTTTTTGATAGGCGTTAGTTGCTCATCGTTTTTTGCAGGAAGATTGGATCGGAGCTTTTCCAATTCCTGCTAATGTCTATGCCGGTGATTGTCCAAAAGCCGAGTAGCCCCCAATCTTTCCAGCCAGCATTAAAAGCGACGATTAAGAATCCTGCCCCTCCCAGCGAGCCCTGGATCGTTGAGCTGACTCGAACGATCATTGACGTCTACGACTCCCAATGAGGATATCGATCAAGCGTTCGATCAATCCAGAGTGATGAGCGCCTCAACTGGTTGCTCATCACAGTTATGCCCTGGCCCACCCCTGTCAACAACGAGAAACTCACCCTCGCACTCCAGCACCGAATGCACCGCATGCCAGGTGCCTGCGCGATAATTAATACCCTGACGTCCGTCGGTTACGAACGCGCGTACGGAGTCGGGATCAATACCGTCACCCGGCGGAGCCACAACAACCAGAAAACGCTCACCGTGCATGGGGATGAACGCCTGGCTTCCCAATGGATGCCTCTCCAGGCAGTCAACCTGCAATGGAACCTGAACCCGCTGGCTTGCGAAGATACTGATCATGGGCCGTCCACCCTCACCCAGTATCTCAACACTTGCCAGGTCGTGGTGGCAGCACATCCAGACAGGTGTGTATTGGCAGAGGTTACTTTTTGGTAGCTATAGTTGCCTTGAGCAGCGGCCAGTTCTCCGGGATTTTCTGGCCTATTGAGTTTTGGCCTGCCGCGTCCGCTTCAGCCCCTGCTTAAGCGTGTCTTCAATCTCTTCCCGCAACCACGTCGGTTCCAAAATATCGCAATGCAGCGCTTGAGCGGTGAGCCACCAGCGCAAGTCCTGGGTGTCGCCCACGGTGACGGCCATTTCGAAGGTCTGGTCATCAATCTCGGTGGTGATCTGATCAAATCCCAGTGGCGATTCAATCAGGTGATTCAGCACCGGTTTGTCGCAGCGCAACTTCAGATACACCGGCTCATCGGACTTCAGAATGCCCATGGCGCCAGAGTGGATGTACAAATCCAGATCAAAATCTTCCGGGCGCTCGATGAGCTCTTCCACCACTTCACCGGCCGTCGCCCTGTGCAGCACCAGCTGACGAACCCCTTCCCTGCCTTCGATAGTGCCGATCAGGTACACATTCGGGTCCCGGATTATCAGCCCGAACGGATGCACCACAATCTCTTCCGGTTCCGGCCAGCTGCGAGCCTGGTAGGTAAGTTTGCACTGGTACTCCCGAAGCAAGGCTTCGGTGACCGCTTCCAGAACATCGGCATCAACGGGCGGGCGCGCACCTCCTAATCCCCGATTGATCACCCTGACCCGGTCTGGCCATTGGCCCAGGGGGTTCTTTTCACGCAACAGCGTGCGGTGGGCTTCATCGAAGTGAGGCTTTAAGTGGGACAGTGCCCTTGGGGGCAGCATTGGTGAGAGGTAGGCCTTCGCCAGTTCAAAGGTCAGGGCTGCCGGCAGATCCAGGGCCGGTATGATGTCCATGGTGGCCTTGCGGTCGAACGACCAGCGGTAAGGTCTGGAGTTCTCGTCTACCTGCAGGGGGAAATCCGCGCTCAGCTTTTCCAAATCCCGCTGGATCGAGCGCATGGTTACCGAAAAGCCCTGCTCTTCCAGGCGGCTCGCCAGTTCGGTGGTGGTGATGGATCTTGGGTGCCGGGGCACCATCCGGAGCATGGTGAGGTAGCGAACGGCCGTGCTGGACATAGCGGGATCCTTGTCGTGTTGGTTCTTTCGTGCGACTGGTTATGTCGCGTTACTGTAGCCAACAATTGCGGATCTAACCACTTATATATCGGCGGGAATGAGCTCTATCTCTCCTGTAAGCTCCAACAGTTTGGTACTCCGCACCGGCTCGCACACCAACGGTGCAGAAATATGCGTTCGCATCAGCCCCCGAAACGCATCCGTCTCATGAAACTCCGGATCCAGCCACAGATCAAACTCCTCTGGCCGCAGCATTAGCGGAATGCTTTTCGGGTGGATATGGCTGAACCTCGAGTGCGGCGGCAGTGTGATGACGGTGAAGGAATTCACCTGCTCGTCCCCGAAATGCCAGGACTGCCATAGCCCCGCCAGTGCCGTGGCTTCATTCTGCGGGTGAATGTTGTAAACCTGCTTACCTTTCCATTCGTGAAATGCGCTGACCGGGATAATGCAACGCTTGGTCGGATACACCTTTTTCCATAACGGACTGCTGGCCAGCCGATCGCCGCGGGCATTGAAGGTGTGGAATTTCGGGTTGGGCCGGAAGCCATAGCCGTTCGGGTTTGGCTCGATCAATAGCGACCAGATACCTGGTAGCAGATACCGGTCATCCGCCGCTTCTATGACAAACTCGCCGATTCCGCCCGGTGGGACGTTGTGCTGGGGTCTGGGTGCAATGCCAGACAGCCCCAATTGTTCCATCAGCGTTTGGACTTCCGGAGAGTCGGTTACGTTGTAACGTCCGCACATAACTGAATCCTTGCCCGACCTATCTCAGGCAGTGTAGCCAAAATCCAAGGGCGCTCTAGGCCCAGGCTTGAGGCGAATTCGCAGTTACCAGGCATAGTGCAGGACATGCTTACCTCGTACACTGTTCTAATGTACAGTATTTTGGCGAGACAACACGAGCGGATCAACCCATCGCCGGACACAATGTCCTATACTCGGACTAATGCAGCTGCCTAGAAGGCGGGAGAAGTCTGTATGAAAAGCGTGATACTGATGTTTGTTGGTGGCTTGGTCGGCGGCCTGATCGGACCGGTGACAGCGTTGGTCGGTGTGGCAGCCGGCTACGTGGTAGGCCGCGCCCTGACGCACTCAGGAGTTACCCGGAAGCCTGCTGAGAATCAAGCTCCCTGTCGGTGAGGCCTCAATATAAACCGTATTTCCTGATCCTTTTGGCGTAACAGGTGACCTCGGGGGCAGCTCCAGATATCTGTCCACCAGAAATAGGCCCTGCCGGCCTGGACTTCGTTTGCCTTCGTGATCGCAACGTCTTGGACTTCATGGCCGCATTCCGGGCAATACACCGTAGCGGTTCCATCGGTCACCCAGTGATTAATCCGCTCTTCAACGAGGCCGAAATGGCCGCCCGGTAACCGACTCACCTTGCGGGTGTCGAAGGTCGAGTTCGCTAGCCAGATCGGCAGAGCCTCCCTCGCCGCTTGGGCACTGACGTTTTGAATCACCGTTCTCTCGGCGTCTTCCCTGGCCCAGGCCAACAACACTCTTGCAGGCACCGTCACATCGCAGAAAAAACCCTCTTCCTGGTCCTCGCTGGTGGCTACCAGTATTTGCCCCTCACATCTGGGAAGTTTCTCAAGATGCTCTTGAATCAAGACCTTCAGCTCGCTTTGGCGTTCTTCAGCGGCAAGCTGTCGGCGATACGCCCGGGAAAACAGTTTCTTCAGGTAGTGCGGCATGGGGTTCATAAAGTGTGTTGCTTACCGTTTCGTGGACGTCGACCAAGTCGGAGCTAATTAGAACGATACACCAAGCCCCACACTGACACCCTGCACCATATAATCAGATTTCCAGAGGTAGGTGCCATAATCCAGATAGGTATAGAGGTTCTCAGTAATGGCGAGATTAACAAAGGCGCCAAGAGATGGGCCACTATCGGAATCTTCGCCCCAATAGGGTCCGTAACTGAATTTCATTTTACCGGCCGTCGCACCACCGTAGACTCCGATCCGGTGGTTATTACCAATCTCACTCGAGAGTGTTAACAAAAGAGATCCGGCACCTTCCAGGCTGACATCCACGCCACCCAGGTCGTCCTCACCACCGGCTGCATAGCGCCCTTCGATACCGATCATATCGGTTATCTGGACTCCGAGCCTTCCCTGTAAACCCGCACCCACTGCGGCCCCTTCAACCTGATCGTTAACATAGATCCAGAGCATAGGGCCTGCACCAGCGTAGACATACGGCTCAAACGGATCATCCTGTCCCATTGCAGGGGTGTGGAGGCCGCATAGTGTGAGGGCGGCGGTACAAACGGCGAGCTTGTGAATCATACAAAGTCCTTGAGTTATCTATCACGACTCCTACAAGATAACGCAGTTACACGACAAGGAGCGTCGCAAGCCAAAAACCGGTTAAGCCTCAACCTCCCCAAAACCTCGCATACCGATTACGGCCAAGCTCCTCGCTTTGGTACATCGCGCTGTCAGCGCGGCTAACCGCTGCTGCAATATTCTTTCAATCCTACTTGATTGATCAAGACTGGGCGTACGTTAACGAGGGGCTGCGGAGAATCCCGTAGCCATCCAGAGCGGGTATATGAACCTGGATGTGGTGAGTTTGGGTTTCCTGGACAAGACCCTTTTCATCACTCCACCTGATCCCCCCGTTGATAAGCTCGCTGGCCAGAAACCTCAGGCAGGGCGAACAATGATCTCTAAGCAGCGTGTGGCTCTTATCCTCCTACTGGAGGGTCTCGCCAGTTCTGGCGTACAAATGGTCACTATCCGCCAGACGGTGGCGTTTGTCGGCAGTTCCGTGCTTTGCACCTCTATTATCATCAGTTGCTTTTTAGCGGCCCTGGCGCTTGGCTATTATCAGGGCGGGAAAACGGCACCTGAAAAATTTACCAGAGCCCTGTTGGTAAATCTCATTGTTGCCATCGGATTGTTCGGCATCGGTCTCTCCTACCCGTTTGTCAGCTGGTATTTTCTGACGGTCGCAGACATTACTGCGGGCATCCCGGGACTCCGCAATCCCCTGATCCATCTGCTGAGTTTCTGTGTGGTCATCATGGGACCACTGGTTTTCTTACTCGGACAGACAGTTCCCCTGCTACTCAACACAGCAGACCAAAACACTCGAAAAAGTGAAGCGGCCGGCAGCGCCACGGCTTTGAGCACAATCGGCAATGTTGTTGGCTGCCTGCTAACCTCTTTGGTGCTGATGTACTTTCTTGGCGTGGGCTATTCCATCGTCATTAATTGCGCAATACTGGCTATTTGCGCTGTATTGGTGATGAGTCCCGAGCGATCGCCCTTGAAATCCGCCCTGCTGGGCGTCGCCGCAATCTCACTCGCCATCACATTTGTTGCCAACGTGCGCATCCCGGGCCAGCTGTTTGCCGCGACCACCCCGTACAGCGATATTCATATTGCGCAGGATGCCGAAGGCAAGCGCTTAATCATCAACCGCAGCTCCGCCTCCTATATTGGCAGGGAGAATCGCGAAGGCTGGCCCTACATTGAGATGATGAAGCAGGCCATTTTTTCCGATGATGTGACCGGAAAGCACATCCTCGTGTTGGGCGCCGGCGGATTCACTTTGTCCGCAGAAATGACCGGTGGTGCGCGGTTTACCTACCTCGACATTGATCCAAAGCTGAAATCAGTGGTTGAGGAAAACTTTCTGGAGGAAAAGATTCAGGGGGACTTCGTTGCTCAAGATGCCCGAGCCTATTTGCTGACCAGTAAGCGGCAATGGGATGTCATCGTCGTGGATCTTTACACGAACGCCGCCACCATCCCGATGCATACGGCCACCTTTGAATTCTTTTCGCTCGTATCCGAACGCCTGTTACCTGACGGCAAAGCCATTCTGAATATCGCAGCCAACCCCAGGCTGACGGATCAGTATTCCCTGACTATGGATAACACGGTTCGCCGGGCGTTTTCCCGGTGCGTGACAGACATCACTGGCTACCGGGATGGACTGGAGAATCTCGTGTACCTATGCGGAAAGCCGTCCAGCAAAGACCCAGTTGCGGGTTTGTATCGAGATGATACAACCAGAGTAACGGTAGACGGATATTTGTCTGCACTGAATGGCACGACCGAGCAGGACTGAACATGGGGAAGAATCAGCCTCAACAACGAACAGAGTGGATTTCGGCTTCTGACGTCGGACGCACCGTTTTCTGCCCGCATTCTGTGGCGCTCAAATATCAGGGTGCCACGCCAACCAAGCAGGCTGTCCTGGCCCGGCAGCAGGGTGACTTAAAGCATGAGGCATTGAACCGGCAGGCTCGACAGGACAGGCGCTGCTACGTGGCGTCATATCTTTATGGCGTGGATGATCCACGAACCAATGTTCTCCGAAAGTTTCGAGATGACGCGATATTAAAGTGGCCCGGAGGAGCCCTGCTCGTCAGGCTCTATTATCGACTGTCCCCACTGGCCATTCACTTGAGCCAGTCATCGCCCAGGATTACAGGCATTTTGCGCTTCCTGGTGGATCGACTGGTGTGCTGGTGCTCCCGAAGAGGGAATCAGTCATGACAGGTTTTCTTGCCTCGGCACTGCTTTTATTCGCTATCGCAGTCGTCATTCTCTGGCACCGTCTCAAACGTTCAGATGCGCTTGGCATTGATGGCCGTTTAATCTGGGTCGACGACGGACGGCGTACCAAGCCGTTTTTTAACGCCAGGTACAAGGTGTTCGGCAAACCGGATCTGCTCTATCGCGTGAACGGCGGTGTTCTGGCGGTCGAATACAAAAGCCGGAATGGCCCGATCTTTGAGAGTGACATCGTGCAGGCAAAATGCGCCGCATTGTCCGCAAGGGGCGATCAGTACAAGGTCTCCAGAATCCTAGTCAAAACAGGACAGGCCGAGAAATACATTACCCTGCCCCGCTCTGACCATGCCCTATACAGGGAGATTGAATCCGCAACAATTCTGGCCAGAAAAGCAAAAAATGGCGAGGCGGTACCCTGTCTGCCGGCGCCCCGGAAATGCCGTTCCTGTGCCTACCGGAACAATTGCCTGGAATCTGTAACAGGGTGATCAAGAAACCGGACCTTCAATAGAGCCCGACCTAAGGGGGTCGGTACCATAACCGCCCCCCAACCAAACTAATCATGAATCAGGGGTGTACTCACGCTCCGGTGGTTCAAAGCCGAAGTCCCGACCATCCACCACCTTCACATCATTTTCCCAAGGCAGTTTGTATTCTCCACGAGCCATATCTTGCATGTACGTATAGGGGCAATCACGAGCACCGCCCTTCACGGCCACATATCCCCGGTGGCCTAACTGATAAATATTGTTCTCAACACCCCAGTGAAGGCGAGCCTCATCCACAAGATCCGGTCGAACTTCCGCGGTAATAATTTCATCAGCAAAGCCACTGCCCTCCACCATGGGTTTGCCATCGAAATTGACCACCATACCCTCCCCCATGGAATTGAAGGTGCCGTCAGTGCCGGCCAGGCAGACATTCGCTGTAACCATCAGATTGCAGAATGCATTAGCCTGATTGGTAATCCTCCAGGCATGACGGATGGGTGGCGTGTAGCCTGCAGTCCGTAGCATGATATTAGCCCCTTTGTAAGCGCACTCCCGGGCCACCTCCGGGAACATGCCATCATGACAGATGGCCAGCGCCAAGCGGCTGCCATTGGGGCCGTCGCACACCGGAATACCGAGATTACCCGGTTCCCAAGGCTCTACCGGGACCCAGGGATGTAGCTTGCGGTAAAACAGGCGGACTTCGCCCGTGTTATCAATAATCACACCGGTATTGTAGGGGTTGCCACCGGGGTTACGTTCCATGATGGAAAAGCAGCCCCAAATGTCATGCTCCCGGCAGGCATCACGGAAGGCGGCCATTTCCGGGCCGTCCCGATCACACATGATGTCGGAATCAGTTTTCATCGAGAGACCGTGCAGGCAGTATTCTGGAAAAACCACCAGATCCATAGCCGGCGACTGCCGGCGCGCCTTAGCCACTAGCTGACAGACGCGGAGGGTCTGTGCCTGCAGTTGTCCCGGAGTTGCAACTTCAGGCAGCTGAAGCTGCACCAGCCCGATCACCACTCCGTTCGGAGATTTGTTTAATCCACCTAGTCCACTCATTCGTCTATTACTCCTGTTTAATATGACAATGCAGGAAACGAATGAGCATGAAGCATGCCAATCGCGGTTTATTCGCTACTGGATTTTGCCGTCAGGGCCCGCTCTCGGCGGCGACTTTCCAGCTGAGCCAGCGTCACCTCCCGGCTCTTAGCCTGGCTTTCATGAATATGAGTCCTTAGCATGGTTGCAGCACCGTCCAGATCGTCGGCCAGGATACGCTGACAGATCTCATAATGCTCCTGATAGGTCTTTAGCACACTGTCCTCGTCCGGGAGGCCAAGACGTCGCACGATTCGGATATGATCATTAACGTCACGAAGATACTGCACCAGCACCGAGTTGCCGCAAAGCTCCGCCAATCGTATGTGGAACGACTCCTCGGCATCCTTGAACTCCTCTGACCCCTCCACACCGTACACGACGCGGCATGGATTCCAGTCCTCTGCCAGCTGCGCCACCTCCCTGTACGGAATGCGCTTCCCCATTAAAGAGAGTCCCTCCAGCTCCAAGCCAACCCTGGCATCGTAGTATTCAGCCAACTCAAATACATCAAGCTGCCGGATGTAGCACCCATGCTTAGGCCGGACGGTGAGATATCCTTCTACCGCCAACCGTTGAAGCGCCTCACGCACTGGGGTTCGACTGACTCCATAGCGCTGTGCCAACTCTGTTTCGGTGACGCGGCTTCCGGGATACAACTCCAGATTCATGATGCCTAGGCGGAGTTTCTGGTAGATACGGTCGGCAGTCCATTTCCCAGGAGCTTCAGTCATGATTCGTTCCTTCTCTTTTGTTGCATACATCATTCAGCATCAACAAGAACATTTCAACGCCTACAAATCTTGCCCCTATGATTACCGCACCAAATTCGAGCATGAGCCAAACAAGCGCCCCATGTTAGCGCCTCAACATCCTGTTTAATTGTTATTTTTTTTGCAAAATTAAGGAGGGTGGCAATAACAACCCCAGCGCTACGGACCTTAATGACACATGGCATGATCCATGCTTTCTTGTATACAACAACGTCATTGATCAAGGCTCGCTCGTATGGAGATTCAACTTTACAACATCACCAAGAAATTTGGGGGCGTGACGGCCAACGACTGCATTTCTCTAAATATCCGCCAAGGTGAAGTCATCGCTCTACTTGGGGAGAACGGCGCCGGCAAGAGTACTCTGATGAAGATGCTGTTCGGTCTCTATCCGCCGGATGACGGCAGCATTCTGGTCAACGGCCGAGAAACCATCATCGACTCTCCCCAAAAAGCCATGTCGTTGGGTATCGGTATGGTGTTCCAGCAGTTCAACCTAGTGCCGGCACTGTCCGTGCTGGATAACCTGTTGCTGGCTTACCCGAAACCACCATTCTGGACCTTCCGAAGGTTGTTCGGCAACGGTGCGTCTCTTCGACAAGTGCTTCTTTACTTAGAGGAGCTCGCTCCGGGGCTGGCCCCCAACACCCTAGTGCGAGACTTGTCCGTCGGCCAGCGACAGCTGTTGGAGCTGGTAAAGGTCCTGAACCTCGATGCCAAGGTGCTAATCCTGGATGAGCCAACCTCGGTGCTGCCACCTCAGGAAGCGGAACGCCTATGGGGTATGATTGGCAAGCTGGCAGAGGCCGGACGAAGCGTAGTACTCATAACCCACAAGATGCAGGACGTTATGGCCTGCGCCCATCGGGTGGTCGTCATGCGGGCCGGCCAGATGGTAAAAACGCTAGAAAGAGAAGAATGCACTGAGACCTCGTTGGTCAGCCTGATGATGGGCGACAGCAGCGATCGCTCGCCTATCGACACCGACACGCTTGCAGACTTCGCCGGCAAACCACCCCGGATCAGCATTCGCAACCTCAGTGCCCGCCAAGGCACCCAGTCTATTGAGGACATAAACCTAGATATCGGCCCTGGCGAAATTCTTGGCATTGCCGGGATCTCCGGCAACGGTCAACACCTGCTAGCCGATTCACTGGTTGGGCTTACGCCCCTGATTCGTGGCGAGGTCATCATCGACGGAATCAGCCTTCACTCAGCGGGTCGTGCTCCCCAGACATCGGATCAGGTGGCTTATGTTCCGGAACAGCCAGCAGTCAATGCCGTAGCCAGCGACTTGTCACTGACCACTAACGTCGCACTCTCCCATTTCCGAAATCTAAGCTTCTTCCCTGACTGGCGCCCAGAGGAGGAAAGTACCCGAGACATCATCTGGCGTTACCAGGTACGCCCTGACAACCCCGCACTGCAGGCTGGCCGACTCTCCGGCGGCAATCTGCAGAAACTAGTAGTTGGCCGCGAACTTCAGGGCCAACGGGACCTTATTGTGGCCGCCTACCCCACCATGGGGCTGGATGCTGGTGCGGCCCACGATATCTACCAGGCCCTGTTCGCCAAGGCCCGTGAAGGTGCCTCCGTGCTGTGGATTTCCGAAGACTTAGACGACCTGATGTCCTACGCCCACCGCATCGCAGTTCTGCAGAACGGCCGCATATCCGGCATTTTTCACCCTCAGCAATGCGATCGACTGGACATTGGCCGCGCTATGACCGGTGAACAGCAAGCCCCTTCCGATTTCCGCCATGAAAACAAACCGCTTGAATCCTACGCGAGGACGGCCTGATGACTAGTACCACCCAACCCGCCCTGCGCGTCACGCTGCACCTGCTGAGGGGCCCTACTGGCGCCATTCTGGTCATGGCTGCCGTCTTTGTGATGGCGTCACTGGCATTCTTCTCCATCAACGGTCGGGAATCGGTGCCCCTCTTCCAAGAAATGGTCATGGGTGCGTTCGGCGACAGTTATTCTTTCAGCGAAACTCTGGTCAAGGCCGCTCCAATCCTGCTGACCGCCCTGGCCGTGGCCTTGCCCGCCCGCCTCGGTCTAATCAGTGTCGGTGGTGAGGGCCAGCTTTATCTGGGCGCCCTGCTCGGCACCGGTGCGGTACTGTTAGCCTTCGACCAACCAGGCTGGTTGCTGATGCCACTTATGCTGGCCGGAGCCATGGCCGGTGGCGCACTAGGCGGGGTGATACCCGGATTGCTCAAAACGCGACTCGGGGTCAACGAAACCATCTCCACCCTGCTGCTCAACTACGTGGGCGTACTGCTGGTGAGCTTCGTGGTCCACGGCCCTTGGAAAAACCCCGACTCGCTCGGTTGGCCGGCCACCATCGATTTCCCGGCAGGCGCCATCCTACCGCAGTTTTTTGACACCCGGGTCCACATGGGGCTGGTGTTCGGTGTGGTTGCCGCCATCGCGCTACACATCCTAGTGACTCGCAGCCGCTGGGGACTGGGCCTGCAAGTCAGTCGCAGCAACCCCCGGGTGGCAGCCACTGCAGGCATTTCCTACGAGCGTAATGTACTGATTGTAATGGCTTTGGGCGGCCTGCTGGCCGGGTTGGCTGGTATCGCCGAAGCCTCGGTCATCCAGAACCGTCTGCAGGACGGCCTGGCCAGTGGCTACGGCATGACCGGCTTTCTGGTGGCCTGGCTCGCGGGCCAGCACTTCATTCGCATCATCCCACTGTCGGTCCTGATGGGCGGACTGCTCGCGTCAGCGGATTCACTACAACTTTATGCTCAGCTTCCCAAGGCTAGTGCCGACATTCTTCAAGCACTTCTATTCATAACGGTGCTGGCAGTAGCCAGCCTTTGGGGCCGGCGCCATCTGGCCTGAGCGAACCATCTCTCCGGAGTACACTGTATGGAATCATTTATCACCGAATTACTCACCCTAATATTTGCAGCCCTGCGCAGCGCCACCCCAGTTCTGGCTGTGGTTTTGGGCGAGACCATGACCCAACGCAGTGGCGTGATCAATCTCGGCGTCGAGGGCCAGATGCTGATGGGCGCCATGACCGGTTTTGCGGTGGCCTCCATAACTGGCGACCCATGGCTTGGTGTGCTGGCTGCCTGTGGTGCCGGTGTTGCGCTCTCCATGGTGCATGCCACGCTGGTGCTAGGTTGCCGTGCCAACCAGATTGCTAGCGGCGTGGCGGTGCTGATCCTCGGCGGCGGCCTAAGTGCCTACTATGGCATTCCGTTTGTGGGCGACAAGATCGACACCCTGGGTAACCTCAATAATACCTTTATCAGCAACATTCCGTTACTCGGCCAGTTCCTCGGTCCGATCACCCCAACAGTACTAATTACGCTGCTGGCGATACCCGTTACCTCCATTTTCCTGTTCCGTACCCAGTTAGGCCTGCGCTGGCGATCCACCGGTGAATCCCAGGACATTACTCGCAATCTAGGCCACAACCCAGCCCCCTACCAGCTAGCGGCCATTGCTTTTGGAGGTCTTATGTCTGGTTTCGCCGGTGCGGCACTAGCGGTGGACTATACCGCCAACTGGGTGGAGGGCATGACCGCTGGCCGTGGTCTGGTGGCAGTTGGCCTAGTAATCGTGGCCCGCTGGAACCCCTGGTACGCGCTGCCGGCGGCTTTGCTGTTCGGGGCATCGGAAGCACTCAATCTGAAACTACAGTCCTGGGGGGTGAACATCTCACCCTACCTCCTGGCGACCCTGCCATATCTTATTCCCCTGAGCGTGCTCATGCTCAGCTATCGCGGCCTGCGGGCCAGCGGTGGCGGCATGCCTGCCGGTCTCAGTGTGGTATTCCAAAGTGCCCGATAACTGAATGAAAAAACCATGAAACGGAGAATTACCATGAAAAAAGTAATCCGCACTCTACTGGCCACGTCCATCCTCGCGGCAAGCCTTCCGGCTGTCGCCGAAACCAAGGTTGGCTTCATTTATGTTGGCCCGAAAACCGACTACGGATACAACTACGCCCAAGAACAGGGTCGTTTATATCTGGAAGAACACCTTGAAAATGTGGAAACCGTAGCCTTCGAGAATATCGCGGAGAATGCTGACGTCCAGAGGGTCATGGAGCGCATGGTGCGTTCCGGTATCGAAGTAGTCTTTCCAACCAGCTACGGCTACCTAGACCACGCGTTAAAAGTAGCGGAGAAGTACCCAGAGGTCTACTTCGCCCACTCCGGTGGTCTCAAAACCTCAGACAACCTGATGACCTACTTCGCCGAGATCGATCAGGCCATGTACCTGTCTGGTGTCGCCGCCGGCCTGACCACCAAAACCAATCATTTGGGTTTTATCGCCGCCCACCCGATCCCTCAGGTGCTGCGTAACATCAACGCATTTACGCGGGGGGCCCAGAGCGTCAACCCTGAAGTCACCACTTCGGTGATCTGGACCTCCAGCTGGTCCGACCCGACCAAGGAAGCCGAGGCAGCGGAAGCCCTGATTAGCGAAGGCGCCGACGTACTGACAGGGCACGTGGACTCCCCCATCAACTATGTGCAAGTAGCCGAGCGCCGGGGCGTCTACTCAGTGGGCTACCACGCCGATGCCAGTCAGTTTGCACCACAAGGCTGGCTGGTGGGCGCCGTGTGGAACTGGGGCCCGATGATGGTCAACATCGTCAACTCCGCCAACAACGGCACCTGGAAATCCGAGCACCTCCGTGGTGACCTGCTAACCGGGGCCGCCAAGCTCAGCGACTTCGGCAGCGCCGTCAGTGCAGAAGACCGGCAAACCGTGCTGGACCGACAGGATGCAATCATGAACGAGGGCTTCAAGGTCTGGGCAGGCCCGGTGATAGGGCAGGACGGCACCGTCCTGGTTGAAGAAGGTGATGTTATGACACTGAACGAGACTGAGAAGATGGACTTCCTAGTCCAAGGCGTCAAAGGGAGACTGAAGTGATCACCGCCGCTCCGGTTACGGTTCCTGATGCACGGCCTTATCCCTGGCCATGCATTGCGCCGGCGGAACCCCACCGGCTGGCCCTGATGGTTATCGACATGCAGAAGGACTTCTGCGCGCCAGGGGGATATATCGACTCCCAAGGCATCGATCTGGCTCCCACCCAGGCCACCATCGAACCGATCCAGCGGGTTCTGGCAGCGTTTCGCGCCTTGCCGGACACGCTGGTGATTCATACCCGTGAGGGGCACCGCCCCGAACTGGTAGACCTGCCGGCCAACAAACAGTGGCGCAGCAAACAGGTCTGCGCCGGCATTGGCAACAAAGGTCCACTGGGCAGGATTTTAATCCGTGGCGAATCTGGCTGGGAGATTATCCCAGAACTGTCCCCTGCACCCGGCGAAATCGTGATCGACAAGCCTGGAAAGGGCGCTTTCTATGCCACCGACCTGGACCATATCCTGCGGCTGCGGGGCATCACTCACCTGATCGTCGCCGGCCTAACCACCGACGTGTGCGTGCATACCACCATTCGAGAGGCCAACGACCGGGGCCTTGAAACGCTGATTCTGCGAGATTGCACTGCAGCTACCCAGGCCCAGCACCGGGATGCAATCTTTGCCATGACCGAGATGCAGGGCGGCCTATTCGGCGCCACTGCCACCTCCAAACAGTTGCTCGATGCTCTCAGTCATCGACTCCCAATTCAGGAGTAAAAGACTATGACCCCCACCCTGAACTCCCGTCCCTATGCCTGGCCTTGGGACAATAACCTGAGCAAGCACAATACGGCCCTGTTGATAATCGACATGCAGACAGATTTCTGTGGCACAGGCGGTTATGTGGACACCATGGGCTACGACCTGTCCCTGACCCGCGCGCCCATCGAGCCCATCAGCCGGATGCTGGCCCGGTTCCGGGCATTGGGTATGTTGGTGATCCACACCAGAGAAGGCCACCGCGCCGATCTTAGTGACCTGCCCGCCAACAAGCGTTGGCGCTCGCAACAGATCGGTGCTGGGATCGGTGACCCAGGCCCCTGCGGTCGCATCCTGATCCGGGGTGAACCAGGATGGGAAATAATCCCGGAACTGACCCCTCTTGCCGGTGAGCCCATCATCGACAAGCCTGGGAAGGGGTCGTTTTATGCCACCGACCTAGAACTTCTCCTCAAAACCCGGGGTATCCAGAACTTGGTACTGACTGGCATCACAACCGATGTTTGCGTACACACCACCATGCGGGATGCCAACGATCGGGGTTTGGAGTGTGTCCTCGTGGAAGACTGCTGCGGCGCCACCGATCAGGCCAACCATGACCACGCCATCAAGATGATCCAGATGCAGGGGGGCGTTTTCGGCGCCGTCACCGATTCCGATAGTTTACTGCAGCGCCTGGAGACATTATGAGGAAGAGAGTCACGCCGCCTGTTCGACTGGATATCGATCACCTGCAGTCACTTTACCGAAGCGGCAAACTGACCCCGCGCCAACTCCTGGAACAGCTGGACAGCTACCAGTGCGCTTTCGACGACCACAACATCTGGATCCATTATCTTTCCCCAGCGGAGCGTGAGCCGTTCCTACAGGCACTAGAGGGAAAGTCACCGGACTCCCTGCCGCTGTATGGGGTTCCCTTTGCCATTAAGGACAATATTCACCTAAAAGGCATTCCCACCACAGTAGCGAACCGCCATGTGCGTATTATCCCGGAGGCCAGCGCCTTTGTTGTGGACCTGTTGCTGGACGCTGGCGCCATCCCACTGGGAAAGACCAACCTAGACCAGTTCGCCACCGGCCTCAACGGCACCCGTTCCGATTTCGGTCCCTGCGGCAACGCCTTTGATCCCGCGTGGATATCCGGAGGCTCCTCCGCAGGGTCGGCCGTCGCCGTGTCCCTAGGGCTGGTCAGCTTTGCTCTGGGTACCGATACCGCTGGTTCCGGCCGGGTGCCGGCTGCCCTGAATCATGTCGTCGGCCTAAAACCCACACTGGGCAGGCTCAGTGTGGAGGGTGTAGTCCCCGCCTGTCAGTCTCTCGACTGCGTATCCATCTTTGCTCGCACTGCGGCTCAGGCCGATCGGATTCTAAACCTTACCGACCGCCGCAACCCGTCGGATCCGTGGCAAAAGTGCCGTCAGGCGCCTAAGCGTTTAATCGGCCAGACCTTCCGTTTTGGCGTGCCGGCAGCCGAGCAACTTAGACTGGTGGAATACCCGGAGGCTCAGGCCCTGTTCAATGCCACTGTCGAACACCTCAAAGCCTTGGGTGGAGAGGCCGTGACCATTGATCTCGCGCCTTTCCATGAAGCTGCAGCACTGCTTTACGATGGTCCCT
The DNA here is from genome assembly GCF_030541085.1 of Marinobacter sp. ST-43. Lineage (NCBI taxonomy): Bacteria > Pseudomonadati > Pseudomonadota > Gammaproteobacteria > Pseudomonadales > Marinobacteraceae > Marinobacter > Marinobacter sp. ST-43. Next base: position 19,591 of record NZ_JASSVO010000012.1, on the reverse strand, counting down.
GGGTCAACGAACGGCAACTAGCGGTAGACGCATTGGTGGAAAGCCGGGGCAAGGTCCACCCGGTAGTACGAGAAGTGCTTGCAGTAGGTGATCACCTGTCGGCCAGCGACGCCTTCAGGGCTCAATACCAGCTCGCCGCCCTGAAGCAGGCTGCAGACACAATACTGGCTTCCGTGGACACCATCCTCACGCCCACTTGTCCGGCGCCGTATACCATTGCTGGTATGACCTACGACCCGGTCGCACTCAATGCTCGCCTTGGTGTCTTTACCAATTTCATGAACCTACTGGATTACTCAGCAGTATCGGTACCCGCCGGATTCCTCGAAAACCAGATGCCCTGGGGTGTAACCTTGTTCGGCCCTGCCTGGAGTGATTCGGTAATGAATGCGCTGGCCGAAAAACTGCATCATCGGGTCACCAACCAAATGGGGGCAACCACTGATCTGCTGCCGACTATTTCCACCCTGACGCCCCCACTGACCCTAGAGATTGCCGTTTGCGGTGCCCACCTAGATGGCTACCCGTTGAATCACCAGTTGACGGAACGTGGCGCTGTGTTGGTAAAAAGCACCCATACCGCTCCGCGCTATCGTTTTCATGCGCTCGCCGGCGGACCGCCGTACCGCCCAGGGCTTGTTCGCTCTGAGGACACTGGCACTGCCATTGAAGTAGAGGTTTGGCGCATCCCCGAGGACCGGTTCGGCACCTTTGTCGCCGGCATTCCCCATCCCCTGGGCATCGGCCAGCTGGAACTAGAAGACGGCACCTGGTGCACCGGCTTTATCTGCGAGCCCTGCGGCATCGACGGCGCCACAGACATCAGCAACACCGGTGGCTGGCGTCGGTACATGGCCGACAAGGCCGCAACGGAGACTACTGCATGACAGACATGACCATCAACGCGCCAGAAACGGTTTCTGTCGTCACAAAAATATTCGAAACCTATGAAAAAGCCCTTATCAACAATGACCTGCCGGTACTTGACGACCATTTTTGGGATTCGGAATTCACCCTACGATTCGGTGTGGAGGAGAACCTCTATGGAAGCAAGGCCATTCAGGCTTATCGCAGGCACTGCCAGCCGGTGGGTCCTGGGCGCACACTTCGCAATACTGTGGTGACCACCTTCGGTGATTCGTTTGCTACCGTCAGCACACAGTTCTGGGATGGGGAAAACGACGAACAGGGTCGCCAGATGCAGACATGGGTCCGCTTTGCCGATGGCTGGAAAGTGGTGGCTGCCCACGTCAGTGTGATGAGGACAGGTTCTGGATTAAAACGCTGACAATGCAGCAGTCAATCTGCGTTTCCGGTGCTAACAGCTTAACGGTTGAGTTTGCCTGCGTTGTGCGGGTTGTTCAGCCTTCGCGTCATAGCGATGAGGCCGCTCAGTTGGCCAGCGATCAAGTTCTCATAGAGCTTCAAGTCAATCGTGAAGTTCCCGGTGGGCCAGATATATTCAGTGATTGAAGGGCCTCAGGGCCCGTCATCACCACCCGTCGACGGGTGTCCAGAAGCCTCCCAGAAAGGCCAGTATTTCGCATAATGCTTGCAGCGCATCTGTAAGCTCTTGCTGGGCCAGTTAAAGCATCGAAATAAAAACCTTTACCCCCCCCTCATAACGATGTGTGAACTGAAATTAATACTAGTTACCGCCGTTCCGACCGAACTCAGCGATTTTGGTACTCTGAAATCTCCTGCTTCAGGCTGGCATACCATCCCAGCAAATCATCCTCGGTGACCTCACCCTGGGTTTGCTCACTGGCCTTTTGACGCTCGATCTGGGCGCGTTGTTCAGCATACACATCGTGAAGTGCTTCAACCGAGATGTTGTAGCCTTCATGCTCGTTGAGTTGTTTACGAAGCGCTTTGAAGGCAGAAGGGCCAACCGGATGTTTGCGCTTCATTTCAATATCTTTAGGCCGAATATCGAAAACCTTGCCCCAATGGACGACCGCTTGCTCCCAGGCTTGAGATAAGGTGCAGTCTTTTGTGATGAAGAAGCGGACTGGGTTGCCGGGCTCATTCACGGAGAAATAACACCGCTCCTGATCAATCCGTTCCCCGGTAGTGATCCCCATCGTGATACCCCGGAACCCCACACCACGGCATGGGCGCGTGTTTGGGTGATTCGTTTTTAAGGCATCGATGTATTTCAAAGCCGCCGAGCGGGCAGACCAACGGGCATCGTAATAACGCGCTCGTGTTTCCTGATAGCGATGCCAGAATTCATTTGGAATCGCAGACACTGGAGGAATCAGGCTGAAGTACTTTTGGTAGCGCTTACCTCTTAGTGTCGCTGTCACCTGCCAGCCGTGAAAACCAGAGGATAGCTGGCCTTTCTCATAGAAATGGATGGCCATAGGTCGGTATCAGACCTCCGTTTTGGTTAGTGGAAAATTGCACAAATGGGTCTTACTTCTGAAAGCAGTCCGCCAAGTACCAGGAATACGACTCACCCCAGCATTCAGTTTCCCATCAGCGAGGCCCTTTCTCCGCCGGGTCGCCCTCGACTAAAAAAGGATGCAACGTCTTGCGGCGGGCTCAAACAATCAGGAGAACCATTTCTGACTCACGGAGTTTCCCGGCTCAAGGTAAGAACGCCTGATTGCTGAGTGAAGTTCAGCTGGCTGAGGACGCTCATTCCCAACAACACCATGTCGGGATCCATGGCGGGACTGATGGTGCCGGGCACGTTAGTGAACCTCATATCGCCCAGACGGAGCTCCGGTATGATAGTACTCCACACTTTCACCTTACCAGCCGCCGTCTGTGCAACGCCAGGGCGGCCCCGAGTAAGGCCCGCTTTCTGGGCTACCGATTCTGAAATTGACACGGTAGTGGCGCCAGTGTCCAAAATAAAGGTGACGCTGTGGTTATTGATGGTGCCGTCCACCAGATAATGCCCTTGGCGATTGGCTTTCAGCTCAATTTCGGTGGCACCGCCACGGACATGGCTGACAAGTTGCTGATTGGGGTTGTTATTGCGGGCATCCACTCGGTCGAATAAATATGTCACAACACCGATCAATACAGCCCAAAAAACAGCAAAGTAAAGAATGTATCTGATTTCGGGTCTGATGGCACCGGGTTTACTCATCCCATTCCTTGCTGTGAATCCGCGACAGGCTGTTCTCTATTCTAACCCATCCTGAATTCCGGAACAGCCGGCCAACACGACGATGAATTCGAATCAGTATCCGTAAAGTACGGGCCACCAGAGCCGCACATAAATCACGGTTGTTCTGTCGCCCCTCCTCCTCGCGTACGAAAGGATCACGCAGAATCTGCAACGGCGCTCAGTTCAACTGCAGGCTGAGCTGGTGGGAGTCGCACTTTTCGGGCTCATTATCTAAACAAGCCACAATCAAGAGCTCCGCTGTTTTAGGAATGACATTCAGAAACTCTGTGATATCCACCACATGACTTTCAAGCCCCCGTTCTCGCCCAGCCGGTAAGCTTGAGCAGACAAGCTCATGTCTATTGTCAGGGGCATAGTCACACCGGAACGATGCAAACTGACCACAGGCCGTCTGTTCTGAGGAGGGAAAAACACACTGAACCGAAAACAGCTCTACGTCATCTTCCACCTGGAACGCGCCGTCCTCACTCAGATAAACAGACGCTGTATAGGGAAAGGTCTCATCGAACCCGGGAACCGAGAGGTCGTCATAGTAGACATCCGTATTCCAGGTCAGACTGATGATATCTCCCGGTGAGAACTGATTTTCCTGGTCTTCTGAGAACGCGGCCAGATTGAAAACACTCGGTTCCAGTGGTGAACCGGAAAACTCGAAAACAAGTTCCTTGTTTGCGTCAGTGTTGCCTGATGATGAGGATTTCTCGATACCAGCCCCATCGCCCCCTCCCCCACCACAACCGAGGAGAAGAGATGTTGTGAGTCCTATTAACGCAAACTTAAGGTGGGGCATGGCAAGGCTCCTCAGAAAAAAATCCATGGTATGCCGGGACTGCGGGGAGTAAATCGAGAATGGGTCTTTCGTTGATGTCCCTTTAACGGTTGAAAAAGGGCCCTCTTTCGAGGGCCAACCTCACTCAACACCCACCACAGGATCCGCACACTCTCGATATGAGTAATGTCTCATGGGTTTTGAAACCCGCAACCCCAGGGGCAGGCCCGCCTCTATACAGAGTGTTGCCGCCGGGCCGCTTGGTCCTATACTGAGATAAGCGCAGTCGGATCCGTCAATCCTTTGAAGATCGCTTGGGTTTGGGCCTACCCCCGGCCGTGAGTGGTGTTATTGACAGCATATTTTGGCCGGCTCGACCAAGTTATGGTGACATAACCCTTAGTCGTGACCGCCGCTCTTAAACAAAAGCGGGCCCTCATGTCTCCGGAAGACCTGACCTGATACGGCGTATTTGTCAGAATACCCACGTGCGTAAAGCTCTAATCAATACTGCAACTGAAACGGAGATGTTTAGAAGGATCCTGGATAGTTGCAAGCGGCTTGGTTCTAGCTTCAATATTGTCGGTGCTTTAGTTGCTAATATTGGCGCTGCGGTTTTTTCTGAATAAACATGCGTTCGGATTATCGTTTGCTATTCTGTAATCTGAATTATTCTAATGAAGTCGAAGGATTGTCTATGAATTGTTCAAGGTCGATAGCTCTGTTCCTGATTTTGCTAGTTGTCACCGTTGCTCGTGCTGAAGAGAATCAATTTTTTTGCGTTGCGGAGGAAGTAGTTGGATTTGCGTACTCGCCTACAAAGGGCTGGCACGGGTCGAATTTCGATTCAGGTGATAAGAAATTTGTTATCAGAAAGCTTCAGAAAGACGAACTCGGGTTCAGCGAGGACAAAGTAATGTACGGCTTTTTCGAACTAGGCGCTGACTCAACTTTGGATCTTTGTGAGATTCAACATGGTGGTCTGATTTCATGTCGCAGTTTTATGGGTGAGGCAATCTTTGAGCCAGGTAGCGGACGTTTCATCCGCACTTATACCTTCGGGTATTGGCTGGGCGGAAACGAAGAAAGCGACACTCCATACATTATGAGAGGAAGGTGCTCGAAAATCTGAAAACGCCTATGGTGGCCTTATCGCTTGGCTATCCTGCCCCTACCTATGCAGAAAGCGGTTCAGCTAGAGGCTGGCAATCAGGCTCCTCCAGTCGCTAAACAAAAACGAACATTCACGTAAGCCCTTGATCAGTGCCTCTAGGCCAATCACTGATTCTCCATGCAGTATTGTTGGTGGAGCAAATCAAAGACGTCAGACGATTACATGGAAAGGAAACTAGGCCTAAGATAAGCTTCTGTTTTATAAATCTATAGGCAGATTGATCGAAGGCGCAGCAATCTTAATAACGAAGATGTCAGATTTCTGCAATATCGAATACCTCTGCCTAGTTGTGAGATATCGCATAAAGGATTGTCGATGACCCCTCCTGAGCGACTAAAAGACCTGCTAATGAGAGTCCGAGACTCCATACCAAACGAAGAGTTCTGCGGCGTTGGCGTTGTTGTATCGGCGGATTTTGAGCGTTTGCCTATTGCTTCGCTTTGTACTAGCGCCACTTTTCCTGTCCAGCAGGATCTTGCCGAGCAGATTGCCGAATGCAGCCTATACAGCCGGTCTTGCCATGACGGATTCCAAATCGTTTCTGATCAGTGGCAGCTGGTGCAGCGAAATCAGTATTTTGCACCTTTTCCTGCGGCAGAATGTAGAGAGCTTATTGGTAGTGTAAACGTAGGTTCTCGGTACATGGCAGCTAGATTTGGGTCGCTAATCGAGGGAGTTGTGTGTACGGGACTTCTGAGCGAAAGAGACGGAATCGTGGTTTTTGAAGGTGGTCTGCCCGTTGATTAATCTATTACCGATAACAAAGTTGATCGCTTGGGTAGCCGGTCTGTACGCGGGTATGGTGGTGCTAATTTCAGCACTGGTCGGAGCCTCTGGGCTCGCATCATTGGAAACGGCTTTAAAAGGCGTGGCCATTCTGAATCTAGTGTTGCTTGGCGTGGCCATAGGCGGGTGGAGGACGGTGTGGCGGTGGATTCCTAAGTTAAACGACTGGGTGTTCCCCGATCTTAACGGCAAGTGGACGGTTGAGATTCAGTGGAACTGGGGCAACAAATCTGGCGAGAAGAACGCGACTGCCTTCATCAAACAGAGCCTTCTGAAGGTAAGTATCGAACTGTCTTCGGACGAATCTGAGTCTGAGACATTGATGGTTGCTCCCCACAAAGACGCCCAATCTTCGCGTCCTGGCTTGTATTACATCTACAGAAACGTGAGTATCGCTGGTGCGGCAAAGAAACAGGACCCTCACATAGGGGCAGCTATTCTCAAGATCAGCCAAGAATCAAATGACGTGCTTCGGGGTAATTATTTTACCGATAGGTCAACAAATGGGCAGTACACCATGCGCCGTGCCGGCGAAATCTAACAGTCGGCTATTGGCGGCGCACGGGTGCTGGCGCTCAGGTTAGCCGCAAAGCCATGGCGTGAGTTGCTTTTCCAGATCAGGAGTAGATAAATGAGCAGGGATTGGGAGTCTGTATTTGCTAATTGGTCGCAAGGGCCAGGAAAGGCAGAGCAAGAACGAGCGGAAAATGCCGAAAGGCAGATAAGGCAGGCGATACAAGCAAGTGATAAGTTAAAAAATCGGAATATCCGAGTATTCACACAGGGTTCTTATAGGAACAGAGTAAATGTAAGGCAGGACAGCGACGTAGACGTTGGCGTACTGTGTTTTGACACGTATTTTCCTGAATACCCTGACGACAACGTAAAAATGGAGCTTGCAAAAAGTTTCGTGCCGGCAACTTATGAATACGCCACATTTAAAAATGAATTGGAAGAAGCGCTTGTAGATAGATTTGGAAGAGCAGCTGTTACACGTGGCAGTAAAGCTTTTGACATAAAGGAGAATACTTATCGCGTAGAGGCAGATGTAGCTGCGTTCTTCGAGCATCGCCGATATGTAACCACAGGCTATTATCATTCTGGTGTAGAACTGATACCAGATGATTGCAACCCGCCTAGGGTCAGGAATTGGCCGGAGCAGCATTACCGGAATGGCGTTTCAAAAAATGGCGCCACAACACGAAGATACAAAAGATCTGTTCGGATATTAAAGAAGTTGTCGAATGAGATGGCGTCAAACGGTATCAAATCGGCAGAAAATGCGCCGAGCTTTCTTATTGAGTGTTTAGTGTTCAATGCATCAATTCCATGTTTTCAGTATCAATTATTTAAGCCGATGATGAGAGCAGTTCTCGCAGAACTGTTCAACAACACTTTGTCTATCGAAAAGTGTTCCGAGTGGGGGGAAGTAAGTGAATTGAAATATCTTTTCAGAGGCTCCCAGCCATGGACGAGAGAGAGTGCGCACCAGTTTTTGAGTGATGCATGGAACTACATAGGCTACGAATAATGTTAACGCGACTCCATATTTCCACTTTTATTGGTCTAACTATTGCTGTTTGGTTGTTGGCGCTCTGGATTCAAGGGATGCCGGTATTGAGCTCGGATTTTGTTAAACCATTTGGCGTCGTGGTTGGTGTGATCACTGCTGTCGTAGCGCTTTTTAATAAATACATGTGGGCATGGAAAGTATTTAAAGGATGGTATGTTAAGCGCCCTGACTTAAGAGGAACATGGAGGGTTGAGCTAAAAAGCAGCTGGGTAAATCCAGAAACTCGGGAAGAAATTGCCCCAATATATGGTTATGCAGTAATTCGTCAATCATTGAGTTTTCTAAGCTTTCGCCTAATGACCAAAGAATCTCGGTCAGTGTTGGTGGCACATAGTATTGAGCAGCAAGAAGATGATGATCTTTTCAAATTGGTAGGTGTATATCGCAATGAGCCAAAAATTGAGCTCCAAGGTGTGCGTAGTGAGATCCATCATGGCTCGTTTGCATTAGAAATTCATGGGGCACCGGTTTATGAATTGGAGGGGCATTACTGGACGGATCGCGCAACTAAAGGCGCAATGAAGCTCAGTGGTCGAGTGGAAAAGCTATACGATACGTATGAACAGGCAGAGCGCGAGATAGGCAATTAACAAGGCACTGCTGCTGGACATGGACTTCCCCCGATTTGCTGAAGCTTTGCCACAGGTTATGGCGGGCGTTATGAGCAACCTGAATGTCCGCTTTGCGACCTTAACGTAACGCCGATTATGCGCAGTGGGTTCGGAAGAGACTCAGCACCTGTCGTTCCAAAAAATTTCCCGCGTCGACTCACCTCCCGGTCCTAGATCCATTCACCGATACTCTCGACATTGGCGTTGCTGCTCCGGGTTTAAAAACCCGAAAGCCGCCGATTCACATTCCGAACCAACACAAAGGTGATGATCATGTCTAAGCCACATAATGCGCCCAGTACAACCGGCAACCCCTCTGGCGGCGGTCGCGGGAATAATCCTCCCAAGGGTAAGTAGTAGTATGCCTCTCAAGCCGCGAGAATCTTCGCGGCTTGAGATTTGTATTTGGCCCAGTACGCCGGGTAGCTTTCAAAAGCGGGCAAGGTATCGTTCAGCGCATTTATCAGGCCGCATTTCTGAAAATTGCCCAGTTCATCTAGTATAAAGGCCCCGTAAATACACGCGATATCCAGCTTCATCTCAGCCAAAGGCACATCGTCTTCTCTTGGGGTCAGGTTTCGAACAAATTCGCTCAGTTGCTCTGGTTTGGGCCGGGTCCCGTTACGCCATTCCAACAGCCTCGATTTTTTGTTTTCGCGCACCCTCACCTTCCGCTCCTCAACCGTCTGATTTCGAGCCAAGGATTCAGTGGCATCTAAGCCGTAGGGATCCGGTAGGTGCTCCGCGATCTGGCCCCAGGATAGATCTTGACCGTTGATACCGGCACCTTTCCGCCAATTATCGAGTAGTCTCTCGAAGGGTAACGTCAGCCTTTCACCATCGAACACTGGCAACATATCTCCAAAAAAGCTGTTGTCGACCAGCCATTGTTTCTCATGGCTCTGGAGAGTGTCTTGCTCGGCATACCAGCGTATGAGGTCTAGGGAGATATTGCTCAATAGGTGGTAATAGAAGTCAATTCTAATGCGGGTGTATAAACCTAACAGCAGGCCTAGCTGCTCGCGCCTAGCGTCGCCTGCACTGGCTTTGATGGTTCCGGCGGCCTGTAGACCTTTCTCAATATGGTAGAAGTCCACAAGGGTATTCGCTTTCAGGAAGCCTTTTACGCTGTCTCGCCACTTCTCTTCGCACCCCGAGGCCGAGGTATCGCTCTCCCTAAGCTCCAAGCCGGACCGAAGTAACTCCATCTCGAGTTCGGCCCGCCTTCGAACAAATTGTTCGATAAAGGTATTGGGGCTATCGGCCGGAAAGATCTGCAAGCTCGCGCCTTTGGTCATGCAAAGCCAGGCCAGCCCATTGTTATTCAGCGAGGTCTCGATCCAAGGCGCTAATTCTGAGCTATTTATGTAATCGTGCAACCCAGGCGACGGGACAGCTTTCAGCATGTCGGTAATTTTTGCAGCACTTCTAGGCGAGACTCCCTCTTTAATCGCCTTACGCACGGTTTTGGGATCCGGTAAAGGCTGGTTCAAGTGCTTTCCCAGTGCATTGATAAACCCTGCCATCCCCCCGGGCTTACCGAGATACTCCAGAAATTTATCTGCCGAAGGAATGAAAGGGAACGCAGTTTCCGGTGATCCTATACGGATTCTTTCAGCCATATCCGGTTATGTTCCTGGAACGAAATAGGTGCGAGCCGCTTCTATCGGATGATACTAAGGCTTGGTGGTGCTGAGTAGCGCTTTGGTAAGCTCGAAGGCTACCGCATCTCTAGCGCTCTTTGGCCAACAAACCGTGCCTTGAGCCCTTCCATTCTCCGGAAACTGTTTTAATCATCTGCCTGCGACGCAAGTAGTCGCTCGTTTTAACAATAATTAGAGCACGTAGCCGTCACTTTAATAGTTGCATCTTGCGGAATGATGCGTTTATGTCTACCTTGAGCAACATGAAATGCATCATTGAGCATACTGCATGATCGAACTCGCCAAACACCAACTGCCTCTGCGCAGCCTGGCCACCATCCACCCCGGCTACCCGTTCCGCGGCAAGCTGCCGGCGGACAAAGATGGCAATGCGTTCGTGGTGCAGTTCCGGCATCTGGTCGTGGGAGAGCCCCTGGACGACAAAGACGGCCAAACCCTTGATCGGGTGACCCTGCCAGGCCGACGGCGCCCCGACTTCCTTTGGCCCGGCGACATCCTGTTCATGGCACGGGGCACCCGGAATGATGCAGCGGTGGTCAAGGCACTGCCCCATAACACCGTCTGCACCCCGAATTTCTTTCACCTGCGCCTGAAACCCGAGGCCTTCAACCTCATGCCCGAGTTTCTGGCCTGGCAGCTGAACCATGTGGACGCCCAGCGATACTTCGCCATGTGTTCACAGGGCTCTGCGGCCCCCAGCGTGACCAAAACCCAGTTGGGCGACCTGCCCGTTGTGGTACCGTCCCCCGAACAGCAAAAGCTGATGATGAAGCTGGTCGGGGCCGCACAGCGGGAACAAGCCCTCTTGGAACAACTCATCGAGAACCGGCAACGCATGACCGATGCGGTTGCCCGACACATACTTCGTCCGGATACGACAACAGGGAAATAACTTCTATGAGCAACGATTCGATCAAGCAGGATCAGATCAACAAAGCGGTCTGGAACGCCTGCGACACCTTCCGGGGCACCGTAGATCCCAGCATCTACAAGGACTACGTGCTGACGATGCTGTTCGTGAAGTACCTGTCCGATGTGTACCAGGATCACTACGACAACTACGTGGCCGAATACGGCGATACGCCGGAGCTGATCGAAGAGCTGATGAAGAACGAGCGTTTTGTGCTGCCCCGGGACTCCGGCTTCTACGCGCTGTATGACCAGCGCCATGAGCCAGGCAACGGTGAGCGGATCGACAAGGCCCTGCACGCCATTGAAGAGGCCAACATCGTCAAGCTGGCCGACGTATTCCAGGACATCAGCTTTAACTCCAACAAACTGGGGGATGAGAAGCAGAAGAACGATATTCTGCGCCACCTGCTGGAAGACTTCGCCCGGCCGGAGCTGAACCTGCGTCCGAGTCGGATCGGCAAGCTGGATGTCATCGGCAACGCCTACGAATACCTGATCAAGAACTTTGCGGCCACCTCCGGTAAGAAAGCCGGTGAGTTCTATACCCCGCCAGAAGTCTCCGAGCTGATGGCGGAGATCGTCGAGCCGAAAGAAGGCGATGAGATCTGCGACCCGGCCTGCGGCTCCGCGTCCCTGTTGCTCAAATGCGCCAACCAGATCCGTAAAGGCAGCGATGGCTCCAAGAACTTCGCCCTATTCGGACAGGAGGCCATCGGCAGCACCTGGGCCCTGGCCAAGATGAACATGTTTCTGCACGGCATCGACAACCACAAGCTGGAATGGGGCGACACCATCCGCAACCCCAAGCTGCTCGATGAGAACGGCGGCCTGAAGCACTTCGACATCGTGGTAGCCAATCCTCCGTTCTCACTGGAGAAGTGGGGCTTCGAGGGCGCAGACAGCGATCCCTACGCCCGATTCCGTCGCGGAGTACCGCCCAAGTCCAAGGGCGACTACGCCTTTATCCTGCACATGATCGAAACCCTGAAGCCGAAGACCGGCCGCATGGCGGTGGTCGTACCCCACGGCGTCCTGTTCCGGGGCTCCAGTGAAGGCAAGATCCGTCAGAAGTTGATTGAAGAGAACCTGCTGGATGCCGTGATCGGCTTGCCCGAGAAACTGTTCTACGGCACCGGCATCCCGGCGGCGGTTCTAGTGTTCCGCAAGGATAAAACTGACAACAACGTGCTGTTTATCGACGCCAGCCGCGAGTTCCAGGCCGGCAAGAACCAGAACCAGTTGTCCGAAGAGAACATCGCCAAGGTGGTCGAGACCTACAAGCAGCGCGAGAATCTCGACAAGTACGCCTACCTGGCCACTCTTGATGAGATTCAGGAGAACGACTTCAACCTCAACATCCCACGCTACGTGGACACCTTCGAGGAAGAGGAAGAGATCGACCTGATGGCAGTGCAAGCGGAGCGAAAAGAGATCGAGGCCGAGATCGCGAAGCTGAACGAACAGATGGACGGCTATCTGAAGGAGTTGGGTTATGGTGCCTGAGGGGTGGAAGCTAGATTATCCAACTGAACTGGTGTCTTTCTTTAGCGGATTTGCCTTCAAAAGCACGGATTCTGTTGATGCAGGCGTACGGTGGCTCAAAATCGCAAACGTAGGGATTGGGGAAGTAAAGTGGGACGATGAAAGCTATTTACCTCAGCACTTCCAAGAGTGCTATCACAGATTTTATCTACAAGTTGGTGACATCGTCGTTGCCATGACTCGGCCCACTCTCGGCAACCACTTAAAAGTTGCAAAGATCAAAGATAAAGACGACGAAGCTCTCCTAAACCAACGAGTTGCAAAACTTGTTATTAAAAAAGGGAATGACAGTGAGTTTGTATATCAAGTTTTCAGAACTGAGAGCATTGCCGCGAGGATAAACTCAGCTCTTTTGGGTACAGATCCACCAAATTTAAGTGTGTCAGTCTTGCGAGACTTTACAATACCAATCCCCCCCCTCCCCGAACAAAAAAAGATCGCCCAGATCCTCTCCACCTGGGATCAGGCCATCACCGCCACCGAGCGCCTGCTTGAGAACAGCCAGCAGCGGAAGAAAGGGTTGATGCAGCAGTTGCTGACCGGGAAGAAGCGGTTGCTGGGGTTTGAGGGGGAGTGGGAGCAGGTACCACTTGGCTCAATATTCGAGCGTGTTACAACGCGGAATGAAGGCCAAAGTACAAATGTTGTCACTATTTCAGGCCAGCAAGGTTTGATCCGTCAGCAGGAGTTTTTCAAGAAGAGCGTCGCTTCTGAAACACTTGATAACTATTTTTTGCTCAAGAAAGGCCAGTTTGCCTACAACAAGAGTTACTCGAATGGTTACCCGATGGGAGCTATCAAGCGCTTGAATCGGTACGACGATGGAGTAGTTACGACGCTTTATATCTGCTTCGAGCTTGCAGATGAGCATGCGGCAAATAGCGACTTCTATGAGCAATATTTTGAATCAGGACTGCTTAATCAGGGGTTGATGCAAGTGGCACATGAAGGCGGCCGGGCTCATGGGCTTCTGAACGTGAAGCCTTCAGACTTCTTCTCCCTGATGCTTCAAAAGCCGGATATTGACGAACAAAAGGCAATCGCAAATGTGCTCTGTATCGCTGATAGCGAAATAGACGCTCAAAAAGCCAGACTTGAGCAGTTGAGGAGCGAAAAACGTGCCCTGATGCAGCAACTCCTTACCGGCAAGCGTCGGGTGCAAGTGGAGACGGAGGCCGCATGAACACCACCCCTCAAGGGAATGAGCAGCATTCCAGTCACATTCCCGCCCTGGCCACCCTGATCAACTTAGGCTGGACGTTTCTGCCGGCCACGGAGTGTCAGGCCCTTCGGGGCAGCCAGCGGGAGGTGGTGATGAAGCCGGTGCTGGAGCGGGTGTTGCGCCAGCGCAAGTTCGAGTTCAAGGGGCAATGGTACCCGCTGTCCGAGCAGGCGGTGGATCAGGTGATCCGGGAAGTTACGACACCCTCCATGGCCCAGGGCCTGATGGACGCCAACCAGTCCGTGTACGACACACTGACCTTGGGGGTTACTGTCACCGAGTTCATCGGCGGTAAGAAGGCCCAGCCCACGATCCACCTGATCGACTGGGAGAGCCTGGACAACAACGAGTTCCATGTCACCGAAGAGATGGAAGTGCTGTCCACGCAGGGTACCCACACCCGCCGGCCCGATGTGGTGGCGTTCGTCAACGGCATTCCCCTGGCGGTGATCGAGGCCAAGAAGGCGGCCTCCGGCAACCCCAATAAGAACATGGTTGAAGAAGGCATCAGCCAGCACCTGCGCAACCAGAAGAACGATGAAGTCCCGTACCTCTACGCCTTCGCCCAGCTGCTGTTTGCGATCAGTCGCAACGACGGGCGCTACGGCACCACGCACACTCCGCTGAAGTTCTGGTCAAAGTGGACGGACGAGGAGTTCGACGACCGGTACGTGCAGGACATCAAGAACCGCACGTTGTCCAAGTCGGACAAGGACGCCCTGTTCCAGGATAAACCCCCGAAGATCCGGGCCTACTTCGAGCAGCTCTGGTCGCAGTCCGTCATGCCGACGGAGCAGGATCGCCTGCTGGTCGGCCTGCTCGACCGGTACCGGTTTCTGGAATTTCTGCGCCTATTCATCCTGTTCGACCGGAAAATCGGCAAGATCGCGGCCCGGTACCCGCAGGCCTTCGGCATCAAAGCCCTGCTGGAACGTATCTCCGATTTCAAACCCAGCGGCGAGCGTAAAGGCGGTGTCCTCTGGCACACCACCGGCTCCGGCAAGTCGTTCACCATGGTCTATCTGTGCCGGGCCCTGCTCCTCAGTGACGCCCTGAAGAACTGCCGGATCATCGTGGTCACCGACCGGGTGGATCTGGAGAAGCAGCTGTCCAAGACCTTCCTGACCGGCGGAGCCTTTGGTTCCGACATCGCCGGCAAGAAGAGCGGCGACTCACTGGCCAAGACCCGCTCCGGACGCGATCTGGCCAAGCGCATCGGCCAAGGCAACGAGCGAATCATCTTCACCATCATCAACAAGTTCGCCTCGGCCGCCAAGCAGCCGGAGTGCTACAATCCGTCCAACAACATCATCGTCATTGTCGACGAGGGACACCGCAGCCAGGGCGGCGAGAACCATCAACGGATGCGCCAGGCCCTGCCCAATGCGTCGTTCATCGCCTTCACCGGCACCCCGTTGCTGAAGAAAGAGAAGAGCGAAACCGCCGAAAAGTTCGGGGCCATCATTCACGCCTACACCATGAAGCGGGCGGTCGAAGACGGCACCATCACGCCGCTGCTGTATGAAGAGCGCAAACCCCTGCTGGATGTGAACCAGAAGGCCGTGGATACCTGGTTTGAGAAGGTCACCGCGTCCTTGTCGGACGACCAGAAGGCGGATCTCAAGCGCAAGTACGCCAAGCAGGGCCAGATCTACACGGCCCAGGATCGCATCAAGCTCAATGCCTTCGACATCAGCGTGCATTTCAGCGAGAACTTCAAAAAAGCCGGACTGGAGCTCAAGGGCCAGCTGGCCACCGACAGCAAACTGAGCGCGATCCGTTACAAGCAACACCTCGACGAGGTGGGCCGGGTCACCAGCGCTATCGTCATTTCCGCACCGGATACCCGCGAGGGCCACACCGACGCCGACGAGTCCAACCTGCCGCTGGTACAGGAGTGGTGGAAGAAAAACGTCACAGGCGACCCTCAGGACTATGAGAAGCAGATCATTGAGCATTTCGGTACCGACGGGCCGCCGGACATCCTGATCGTGGTGGACAAACTGCTGACCGGCTTCGATGAACCCCGTAACGCGGTGCTCTACATCGATAAGCAGCTCAAGGGCCACAACCTGATTCAGGCCATCGCCCGTGTGAACCGGCTACACCCCCAGAAGCCTTTCGGCTACCTGATCGACTACCGGGGGATTTTGAAGGAGCTGGATACGGCCATCACCGATTACCAGAACTACGAAGAGCAGACCCAGGGTGGCTTTGCCATCGAGGACATCGACGGCCTGTATTCCAACGTGGACACCGAGTACAAGAAGCTCCCGGCCCTGCACGACAAGCTCTGGAGTTTCTTTGGCGAGGTCCGCAATGTGCTGGACCAGGAGCAATACCGGCAGATCTTCATGCCGAAGTACGAGACCGACGAGGACGGTGTGGAGATGGATACCCGGCAGGCGCTTCGGGAAGACTTCTACGAGGCCCTGACCGAGTTCGGGATGTGCCTGAAAACCGCGCTCTCGACGCAGAGCTTCTTCGAAGACAAGGCCTTCACCGAGACCGACATCCGCCGGTACAAATCCGACCTGAAATGGTTCTCCGACCTGCGCAAGGTCATCCGTCTGGATGCTCAGGAAACCGTGGACTACTCCGAATACGAGGGCCAGATCCGGGATCTGATCGACCGGTACGTGACTGGCGTAGATGTCGCCCCCGGTGATGAGCCGGTGCTGATTGACGCGGTGGACGACAAGCCCGAAGACTGGTCAGAGGAAAAGACCAAGAACGAAACCGACAAGATCAAAACCCGCACCAAGAAAACCATCGAGGAAAAGCTCGGCGACGATCCCTACGCCAAGAAGGTGTTCTCCGCCCTGCTGAAGGACGCCATCGAGAAAGCGGAGTCCATGTTCGACTACAAGGCCCAGTTCAAGCTGTTCAGTGATCTGGAAGCTATGGTGGAAGATCGGGACGTACCGGATCTTCCGGTAGACCGGTTCGAGGGCAACAAACACGCTCAGGCCTATTATGGCGCGCTCAAGCTGGTATTGGGCGACGAGTTCGCCGCACTGGAAGCCGAAAAGGGTGAACAGCTGATTCAGGAAGCCTTCGAGATCGACCAGGTGGTGAACCGGGCCGTGGCCGAAAACTCCCTGAACCCCGCGGGCATTGAGCAGGATGTCCGTAAAAACCTGCTGCCCCGGCTATTCGGGCTGATCGGGCTGGATAAGGCCAAAGCCATGCTCGATGAGGTGGTGCAGATTCTCCGCAATGGAGTGGCCCGGTGATGACCTCCGTAGAGTCGCATCAGGACGAACAGCCACTGGAGTACGTAGCCCGGTACGGTGACCGGGAGTTCCGGTACCACCTGTGCTACGTGCCCGACCACAAGAAGGCAACCATAAGAGTGCATGTGCATCCCAATGGCATGGTGCAGGTCGATGCCCCTGAGTCAGCACAGCTGACGGCGATCAAATCCGCCGTTCAGCGCCGGGCACGCTGGATACTTAAACATCTGGACGACATCGCCGAGCGCCACCGGGATGTCCGACCGCGACAATGGGTAAGTGGCGAGAGTGTTCTGTACCTGGGCCGGCGGTACGTCCTGAAAGTCATCCAGGCTCCAGAGCAACGCAAGGTCACCTGCAAACTGATCGGCGGCCAGCTCCGGGTGCAGGGGAAAGACCTGACATCGGATCGGATTCAGAAAGCCGTGCGCCAGTGGTACCGGGATCGCGCCCTGGAGGTATTCCAACGACGGCTCGATCTGATGGTTGAGAGTCTGCCCTGGACAACGACGGCGCCGGCCTGGCGCATCATGGAGATGCAGACCCAGTGGGGGAGCTGTTCACCGGAAGGGGCCATTCTGCTGAATCCGCACTTGATCAAAGCCCCGACACGAGCCATCGACTATGTGCTGTTGCATGAGCTGTGTCATCTGGTGGAGCATAATCACAGCACGCGCTTCTATGGGCTGCTGGATCGTTTCATGCCGGAGTGGCGGTCGGTGAAGGAGCAACTCGATGGCAGAGCGGAGTTACTACTGAAAGAGCAAGAAATGTAAACGCTCGAATAGCACCAATATAAATACTAAGACGAGTAAAAAGCCATCGAATGAATAGGATCTTGTCTAATGTGTAACGCATGGAATCACCCGCAGGAGTGTCGTTGCGGCTGGGGTGGCGACGGACATACGGGCAAACGACTGGACGGCACTCACTACACCCAATGGGTACCGCCGTTGGACTTTTCATTTGAAAGCTATACTCGCCCCAACGCATCCTGCCCTGCCTGCGGTCAGCCTGTCTTCTTCTATTCTTCGCCAGATGGAGGCCGCGTCTTCTTCGATGAACTGGGCCCCCCTTGGCCAAAACACCCCTGTACAGACAACACGAGCGCGCCAGCCAGGTTTCGGGGCAAAAGCAACAATAGTTTGAAGTGTGGAGTCGAGAGTCAGTGGTTAAAGGATGGCTGGATGCCAATTCAGCTTCGACACGATATAGAGGTCGACAAGTATTTTGCTCGACTTCATGTGATATTTCGCAATGAAGAAGCTGATTTTTATTTGAGAAAGTCAGCCCTTACAAAGTATGGAAGGAGAGTATCCATTAACGGTAACCTACCGGCGCACCTCAAAGAAATTGCAGACGGCGCATTTGAGCTTTCGATGCTCGACACCTTCGCGAGACCCTTTCGAGTTCTATGTTACGCGAGTCTCGCATCAGCAAGGGATCACGAACCGGTTCCGACTCCCAAAAAGGGTCGAAACAAAACGGCTAAACCCTTTAAGGTAGCTCCAGAGGAAACTGATAAGCAAAAGCGGTTGAGAAAAAAGAATTTCAGGCGTGGTCTTCGGGTAGGAAAGCTCTGATCGGCATTTGCTCCGTGCCGTCAAATTAGCTCGCCTTTTTCAAGTACACACCATCGAAGTTTACATTCATTCCACCGCACATTTTATTGTCGTAGACAACAAGATACTCTCGAACAAGCCTCAGATGAACCTTGCAGTCGTATGTCTCATCGCCAGATTTCACCTCTAAATTCATTCCACTGGGAGTTCCAATCTCATCAAATGAACCGAAATTAATAAGACCTCTGCCATTCGACCAGCTCGCCTCACCACTGACTTTCAGTCCATCTTTTTGGACCTGGGTGATCTTTAGAAAAGTATCTGTTCCGGTGAACCGCCATTCGCCAACCCAATCACTGAGCCTATAACTTTCCTCGTATAGCTTCAGCCCTAGATTCTCAGACCTCATCCAGCCAACAAATTCACGGTCTACACCCTGATACCAGACGCAACTCCACCCATCCTGGGTCTTGGCAACCAAAACCTCATCGCCTGGGACAATGTATGCGCTTGTTTTACAGGTATCCTGGTGAGGACAGCTTGCATCGTCATCGTAAAAATAGCTTCGAGCTGAGGAGCCCTCTCTCACAAAGCCGAGCTTCATATCTTGGTATGAGGGGAAAGCGCCATTGCGGCACGAATAAGGCTCGATTTCCGCAAGCACCTCTGGAGAGTGCGCTGAAATCAAAGATGCTACCAGCAAGGCTTTTCTTGAAAATCTCATGTTGATGACAAGTCTCAAAAGGGCTTTATGATCCGGCCAATTTATGAGCACTGCCGCGAAATTACTAGTCTTCGTCGGCACCTCAACACAACATGGACTGACTATCCAACCTCGGTATGCCGTGTTGCGTCAGTCTGGGTCTTAAGATGGCCGCGGCCGAAAACGCATCGTTTCGAGGGCAACTACAGCTCTGCTGATCGGCAAATAATCACCTCAATAAAAGCAAAAACTAAACCTCCCCAAGCCGGGATAGAGAGGCGTTCAGTGTAGTTCTTGATACCCCAAAATGCTGGGCTACTTCTACTTTGGTTATGTTTGGGTCTAACAGCATTGCGGCAGCCTTCTTTACGTCGGCAGCCGACATGGCTGGCTTTCTGCCACCCTTGCGCCCCCGTGCTCTCGCGGCATGCAGGCCAGCTATCGTTCGCTCCCGAATCAGGTCACGCTCAAACTCAGCCAGAGCCCCAAAAATATGGAAGACCAAGCGTCCACCTGAACTAGTGGTGTCGATGGATTCCGTCAGGGACTTAAAGCCGATGCCGCGATCCTGGAGTGCGTAAACCGCTGAAGGTTGCCACCCATTCCACGTGAAGCCTGCCACCCGGACCGGAGCAAGGCTGCCACCCATCGGAGCGTAGCGACGCGGGGTTTCTCTTCTTACTCCGAAGTCT
>NZ_JASSVO010000011.1:0-107034 GCF_030541085.1 Marinobacter sp. ST-43 | reverse complement strand
CTACCGGCTGTTCCAGTACATCGGCGGCGGCCACATCCGGGTCGGTGCTGGCCAGCTGTAACCGGCCATGGAACAGATCAGACAGCCGTTCGGTCAGCGCGAAGCCGACAACGACAAAGTGATCCGAGGGGAATTCGCCTACACGGGCGGTGAACTGCAATCCGCTTGCCTGGGGCATGACTTCGATCCCTGAAGATTGAATGTATCCGTTTTCAGCCTGCGCCATCCGGGTGCCGGCTCCCGCCAACCCGGGCACACATACCCGGGCGACGGAACACAGTTTAATACAAGCTGCGGGGTATGCGGTACCCTGAGAGCAATTGCTCTGTGAACGGGTTGGTATTGCTGGCCGCGTGCAGGCGATAACGCATTTCCCCGTCATCCACCGTGAACTTCACGTCCACCGCATTGCTGCTGACACCGGTGATGTCCGCCTTACCCAACAACCGGAACAGTGCCCAGGGACCACTTTCGGAAATGCTCCGGGGCGAGCGGTTAACCTGGATCGGCACCAGCGTTACCCGACTCTCCACGGTGTCCCGCAGGGTGTTCGGCCATACCAGCGGAATGCTCTGGCTGGGACCATGGGAGAACTCCACCAGCTGGCCATCGATATTCACCACCGAGCGACGTTTGTTGTTGCTGAGGTTCAGGGGTTCCAGCGCGAATTCCACATCCAGCGTACCGCTGCGGGTGAAAAACGCCTGGCGAATCTGCCGGGCACGATCAAGCGCAGCAACCACGTCCCGTCGCACCAGGCTGGCCCGGCGGGCATCACCCACATGTTCCGGATGGTCTTCCAGGAACAGCTTCAGGTTGTCGTTGTAGAAGGTTTCCAGAATACCGTCCGGCGCGAAGAAGCGCTCGAAGTCCTGCAGCGCAGCATCACGCCCTGCCCCCTGGGTAAACGGATAATGCCGGGCCAGGTTCTGCTGGAAAGGCTGGTAAACCTCGCGATACCAGTCACGCTCCAACTGGGCCACCGCACTGTCCAGAACCACCCGCCAGCTTTCGGTGGCCAGGCGGTTCAGTATCCGGTTCAGGGGTTCCGGCTGATGACCGGCCATGCGTTGCAGGGTGAAGATAGGGTCAGCGCCCTGCAGGCCCATGCGAGCACGAGCGGCACTGAGGGCGGCTTTGCCGGTATCCGGGGATTCCTGGATGTTTCGCATGTATTCATGCAGCTCACCCACCACCAGCATGACTTCCTCCAGCCCAGACGGCTCCTCACCCTGCTTGCGGGTAAGCTGGTTCAGATCACTGAACTGGCGCTCGATGTCCTGCAGCATGCGGTAATGGGGAGATTGCTCAAGCAACTTGCGTGCGGCTTCCGCTTCGCCTTCACCTACCGGAATCAGGCGGGTGTTTTCCCGCACCTGCGCCAGCAATCGGGCCAGTGGCTGATGGCCGCTGGTCAGGCTGTCGAGAATACGAACGCCGTGGTTGAGATCCTCAAACCGATGGATATCCAGCCGGCTCAGCGCTGTGCGCCAGGCCTCGGCATAGTGCTCGGCGTACAGCGTTTGCAGGCTGGCCAGCAGTTCGGCTTCATCGGCCTTGCTGAAATCAACATCATCCCGACGGCCCAGCACCCAGGCGTCAATCAAGGCCAGTTCGGTGACCGATCCGGATTCCCGAAGGAACCATTTTTCCAGTCCCTCCCGGGTCAACAACGCTGGTATCGAAAGTGGATCCTCAGCAGACGGCACATCCTCGGCAAGCGGCTCGCCGTAACTGTCCAGGCGGGTGAACACGGTCGAGAACGCCGGGCCGGAGCTGCGGGCCAGTTCCAGTGGGGTCGGGAAATCACGGCTGGCCTCATTCTCCAGCTCGCGGTATACGCGGTCTGAGGTGCTGATACGACCAAGCTCGTGCTGTGCCCATTCAACACTGCTGCGGAAGGGCGCCAGAGCCATAGTGGCGGTTGGGTCGCCGTTGGCTGCCAGGTCCGACAGGTCGGTGTGGGCCATGGCGTATTGCAGGTGCCCATACAGGCGATTCTGTACATCGCGCTGTCCGGGGAAACGGGCCTGCCAGTATTCACGCATGTAACCGGACACGATGTCGGTACGGCGGCCGCTGGCATCGTAAAGCATCCGCAGCACGCGCAGGTGTTCGAGCCGCTCAGTGCTGTTATCCGGGGCCTGGCCCATTTCCTCCATCACACCAAACATCAGCGCAGGCAGGTATTGATAGGCCAACATGTTCAGGTAGGCCTTATCCACTTCCGGGCCCACCTTGTGCCCCTGGTACAGCCCCATATCGGTCACCAGCCGCCACTCCTTGCGGTAATCGCCGAAGGCCAGAGTGGCATCCCGCAGCTCATCCAGCGGTTGCAGCAGATTACGGCCGGTGGTGTCCGGCTCATAGCCAACCGGCTGCCAGTCGTTCAGATAGCTTTTCACCCGGTTTTCCACCTGGGCGGCCGCTTCGGCATTCTGGAGAAAATAGTGCTGCCAGCCCGCCGTCATGCCCGCACCGGCGGCCAGAGCCACCACGGCGGCAACGGCCACCCGACGATGACGCTGGCGCACCACCCGCCGGTTATCCCCTGCCAGGCCCGCCTCCGGATAGATGATTTCGGGGAACAGCCCCTTGGTGAACAGGCTCGCAGACTGGCCACCACGCTGGGCCGGCTGAATCGGGTCGGACATCTGGTAGTTCCGGGCAGCAGCGGAGACAAAGGCGTCCTCGGGCACACCTTCCTGCAACACCGAGGTGAAGTAGGTGCCGCGTACCAGTGCCGGTGTGGAGAAGGCATCCGCCGACAGCAAATCCGTCAGGAACTGCTCCATGGCCGGCTTCAGGCCCGCCAACTGGCGGGTGAACGAATAAGCCGCCGCCCGTTCTTCGTTATCACGGGTGTTGGCCAGCACGTCCGGCAGGCGTTCGGTGAGCTCATCCACCATATCGGCGTAACGCTCGGCAAACTGTTCCAGCCACTGGTCCTGATCCTGCTGGCCGTCCAGCCTGAAGGTGAACCCCAGGGCCTTATCCTTCTCCGCCTTGCTGAGAGTACGGACAAACGGCGCAAATCCGTACATCAGATCCATCTTGGTGAAGGTCACATACACCGGCAGCCGGGACCCAAGCTGTTCCATCAGCTCCCGCAGGCGGGTGCGCAGCAGAATGGCGTGGGCTTCACGCTGCTGTTCGTTGGCGGCGCTCAGGCGCGCAAGATCCACAGCCAGGATAACGCCATTGAGCGGCCGCTGGGGCCGACTGCGTTCCAGCCAGGCGATAAAGTGGTTCCACAGCCGGCTCTGGATTTCACCGGTGGCACCCTCGCCCTGGTTCTGGCTCAGCAGTTCGCCATCCGGGTCGATCAGGACACCGTTGTCGCCAATCCACCAGTCAAAACTGAACGGGTTACGGTCGCCCCGGTTGTTACGGGTGACGTTGGTCAGGGTATAGGTTTGCCCGGCACGCTGAATCAGGCTGGTCTTACCGGCATCTTCCAGGCCCATCACCAGATACCAGGGCAGACGGTACAGGCCCTTGCGACCCGGCAGATTGCTTTTCAACGCCTGCAGCTGGCGGTCCAGCAACCGCTGTTGGCGACGCTCCATGGGCAGAATCGGGTCTTCCTGCTCCCGCTGCTCCTCGGCCTTGGCCTTGTTCACTTTACCCAGGCGACGGGCCAGCATGGTACCCCAGACCATCACCACCAGCAGGACCACCCCAAGGGTGACCAGAGCACGCATCTGCCAGGCCATCAACGGGTAGTCGCCGTTGATTTCCAGGCGTGGCCCCAGCCACCAGGTGGCTACCAGCAGGGCAATTACCCCCAGAGCCAGGGTGACGGGGGCGGCGCTGCGGATGTAGGGCAGAAGCCAACGACCAATGAGTAATGCTTTTCTCCACATGGTTTCCATTCCTGCGTTCGTTGCGTCTTGCGGGCGTTACGCCAGTCGTTCCAGTTGTTTTATAAGAGCCGGTTCCCAGTCTTCGAGAACCCGCCCCTGGATCTGGTTTTTCAGATCCTGAATCTGTTCGGCGGCCAGGGCTTTCAGGCCGGTTTCCTTGAGCAGCCGGGCCGTGGCCAGGCGCCAGTAGAAGCGCTCGCGCGGCTCCCGGGCATCGGCCAGACCCTGCTCCAGCAGTTCCATGGCCGGCGCCAGTTTGTTCTGCCGCACCAGCTCAAGCGCACCGTCGAATGCCTGCTCCCAGGGATTGGCACCTGCGCCCGTTCCTTTGCCAGCTGCCGGGGCTGTGTGCAACCAATCTGCACCATCGTCACTGAGAAACGGTGTGCCATCGTTGAAGGTGAG
The DNA here is from genome assembly GCF_030541085.1 of Marinobacter sp. ST-43. Taxonomy (NCBI): domain Bacteria; kingdom Pseudomonadati; phylum Pseudomonadota; class Gammaproteobacteria; order Pseudomonadales; family Marinobacteraceae; genus Marinobacter; species Marinobacter sp. ST-43. Next base: position 102,763 of record NZ_JASSVO010000011.1, on the reverse strand, counting down.
CTCGGCCAGTTGCGGCAGGCGGTCGACAAACGCTTTCAGGGCTTCCCGGATGGCCTCCGCGCAATCGGTATTGCCAAGGGCCATGGCCGCCCGGGCGCTGAGCCAGTGGCCATCGAGCCAGAACGGGCTGACCGACAGGCTTTGTTCAATGCGCTGCCACAGTTCCAGGTCCGGTGTTTTCTCCAGAGCTTCCCTGTACTCGGCCACCCGGTCTGCGCTGACGGCTGCCAGATCTGTGCGCTTGCCATCCCGGGTTGGCGGCAGGCTGGTGATACTCTGCCAGATGGCATACCGACGCATCCGGTAGCCCAGGGCGTTGTCCGGTTCGCTGCTGGTCAGCAGTTCGGCGACCTTGAGCAGACTCTGCCGGGTCGCACGCTCATTACTCGGGTCCAGTGTCAGATTGCCCAGCGACGCGGCCGTAGTGTTGGAACTGGCCGAGCTGGAGGGCGATGAGCTGGCCGTGCTCTCCTGTTTGTTTGTCGGGGAGCTTTCAGACGCCGTCCGGGGCGCGGTGGCCTGGTCAGGCTTGGGCAACTTTTCCACGGCCCGCTTCAGGTCGAACAGGGCGTCGTCAGGCAAATCCCGGTCTTTCGCCTGGGTGTCCAGTTTTTCAACCAGGTCCAGACAGAACTGACGACCATCTCCTACGCTGGCATCAAAGTTCAGGCTCTCGACCGCCTTCAGGGCCCGCTGCAGCATCTGGGTAAACAGCATCTTGCGGGCCCGCTGCCCCTTGGCACCGGGATAGGGCCAGGCGTTTTCCCACCAGTCGTCCAGCACCCGATGCAGCAGGTGCAGCGAGAGGGCAAACCGTTCACCATCGCCGCCACGTTGCAGGCTGAGCATGACAAAACCCAGCACCTTGATGTCCTTGCTGCGATCCGCCAGCAATTTCAGTGCTTCGCTTTCAACCTTGTGCCAGTCGATGTCGTTGTGAGCCAGCGAGCCCACTTTCATGATCTCGTCTTCGAGAAACTCCAGCGTGCTGTCTTCAGCCAGGCTTTCGCCTACCCCGGTGTCACCCGGAATCGCGTTCAGTACCTGATCCACGTAAGGGTGCTGTTCAATCACCTGCATGCCATCACTCCTTACCAGCCACAGGCCTGGCGCAAAGGCTTGATCGCCTCAGCAAAGCCGTTGAGGTCAAACAGCAGGCCATCAAGCTCCCGAACCCCCGCCTGCAGGCGCACATCCGGCTGGTTGACCACATCCAGCACGGTGCGGATAGCGGGCAGGCCGCGACCCGCGCTGACCACCAAACCTTCATCCCGAACCCGCCAGTGTGCCCGATGGGGCCCCAGAGTTACGTCCACTCGCTCGCGATCCAGTGGCTCCGGCAGCATGATGGCCAGCTCGGTGATGTTGTTGTGGCACTGCAGTGACAGCACCGGGCGTGGAGGTTGTACCCCGAGCGCGGTCACCGTCACCAGATGACCCGCCGCGCTGCCGGTGTCGCGATAGACCACCCCGCCGGCATCGTTCCCGCTGGCCTGTGCAAATACCCTGCGCCAGCGCTCCGACTGGTTCACCAATGCTGGATGCTGGCCGGCCTCGTACTGCGCCAACGGCGTACCGAACACCTCATCAAAACAGGCCAGACGTTCCAGCCGGTTCGGTTGTTCAGTGCAGGCCCGGGCTTCCGCCAGGCGGGTATCAGCCCAACTGCTGGCACTCACCAGCAACAAAACCATCAAGGGCAATCGGTGCAGGTCTTTCAGGGTCATACGTCGGTTACCTGATACTTCAGACATTTATGGGCCAGTGTGCGTTTTGGCAGGCCCAGGCTTTCCGCGGCCTGAGCGCGATTGCCGCCATACTGGCGCAGACGTTCGCGGATGATGGCGGCCTCAAAGGCCTGGGCGGCGGCTTTCAGATCGCGGATATCATCGGCCGGAGGTACGCCCGGAATGGTTTTGGCTTCCACGAAGGCCATGGTCGACTCCGGGGAGTCGGCAAACAGATCGTCCAGGCGCAGGACTTCCGGCTGAATGTCGTCACCGGCCGGGGTCTGCAAACAGGCCAGTTCGATGATGTTGCGCAGTTCCCGGACATTGCCCGGGAAGCTGTAGTCGGCCAGCGCGCTCAGGGCGTGGCTGCTGATGCCCAGCGGGCCACTGCCCTCGCGCTCAGTGTAGAGCCGGATGAAGTGACGGCTGAGCGCTTCCAGATCTTCACTGCGTTCCCGCAGTGGCAGAACGCGCAGGGGAAACTGGCTGAGGCGGTAGAACAGGTCCCGCCTGAACCGGCCATCCTCAATGCCCTCCTGAAGCGGCTGATGGGTGGCCGCCACCAGGCGGAAATCCGAATGTTGCTCTTCCCGGGCACCCAATGGCCGGAACTGTCGGCTTTCCAGCACCCGCAACAATTTGGATTGCAGTGCCATGGGCATATCGCCAATCTCATCCAGAAACAGGGTGCCGCCGTTGGCCTGGGCCAGCAGACCTTCTTTGGCCTGGTCGGCACCGGAGAAGGCACCCTTGGTGTGACCAAACAGTTCACTCTCCAGCAAGGTGTCCGGGATGGCGGCACAGTTGACCACCACCAGAGGCCCACTGGCACGGTCGGACATATCGTGGATGCCCCGGGCCACCACATCTTTGCCACAACCGGTTTCGCCCTGAATCAGCACAGACAGCTGGCTGCCAGCCGCTCGCACCACCTGGGCCCGGAGGTGGGTCATGGCTTCGGAATTGCCAACCAGGGTATAGGCTAACTGGCTGCAGCGCTGGCGCAGGCTTTCGGCATCGTGCAGGTGGTCCAGGGAGCGCTTGAGCAGCCGCCGTTGCCACACCTGGTCACGGGTTTGCAGCTGGCTGATCCATTGATGCACCAGCAGTTGCTTCAGGCCGCTGTAAAGTGGCTGCGTGACGATGCCCTGCCAGTCCGGGTGGTCGCCGCACAACACGAGCATACCGAGGGTGCGGCCATCTTCGCCTTTTAGTGGCTCCAGCCAGAAGCTTCTTGGACGGCCACTGAGTTCCAGGAGCGTCTGGAAGCCGGCATGATCCAGGCGATAGCTGGCAGCACGGGTGAGTTCCCGCGGCTGGCCTGTCTGCAGCACGTGGGCAAAGGGGTGGCTGAAGTCGTTACAATCAAACTCGCCCGCTTCGTCCAGTTTGCTGCAGTGCAGGGTCCGGCCGCTGAGGTCGAGTTCCAGCGCCCAGCACTTGCTGAGCCCGAAGGCGCTTTCGAGTTGGCGGGTGGCGGTGTTCAACAGCGCTGGCAGTGTGTCCTGTTTGATCAGTGCCACCGCCAGATCGATGCCGGTGTGCAGTTCCTTCTGCATCCTTCCCATGCTTTCATTCCCAGAATAATTACTTAGGAGATCGTCGCCCGCGCATCCTGCGGGGTGGCTTTCCAAAACACGCTGTGAATACATCCTTGTAAGCTCCGCTCCGCCCCTCACTGCTTACTGCTCCTGCGTCGCAGTGAGGGTCCTGTCTTGGCCATCCCTGGCCAACCCGTGAAGGGCTTTCGCCCTTCACCCATGGCTCCGCAGGGTTTTGGAAAGCTATCCCCCACGGTGCGCTACGATTCAGTCAGCCCGAAAGTCAGGCGACTGTGCCCGTGAACTTGTTTTCAGTAACCCCAAGCGTCACCTTCGTCACCGGCTCCCTGGCCGCCAGTTTTTCCAGCAGCGCCAGCGACACCGGTGGCAGCAGTTCGCCTTCGATGATCGACTCCAGCATCCGCGCGCCGTTTTCACTTCTGGTGGCGCGGCTGCGGATGGCTTCGACCAGGCCGTCTTCCAGTTCCACATCGGTGTGGTAGCGAGCTTGAATCTGATCCGCAAGGCGCTGGAGTTTGTCGCCGACGATGCGGTTAAGAGTGTCTTCTCCCAGCGGCAGGTAGGGCACCACTTCCATCCGCGCGAGCAACGCCGGCTTGAAGAAGTTGGCCAGTTCCGGGTACAGCGCTTCTTCGATTTTCTCCGGCTCTTCGGCGTGATTGACGATGGTCTGGAAGCCGAGGTTGGAGGTCAGGAAAAAGACCACGTTCTTGCAGTCGATCAACCGGCCTTCTCCGTCAGCCAGTTCGCCTTTGTCGAAAGCCTGGTAGAACAGGTTAAGCACTTCCGGGTGGGCTTTTTCGACTTCGTCGAGCAGCACCACGGAATAAGGCTTCTGGCGGATGGCTTCGGTGAGGATGCCGCCTTCTCCGAATCCGACGTAGCCTGGGGGCGAGCCGATCAGGCGGGAGACGGTGTGTTTCTCCTGGTATTCGGACATGTTGATGGTGGTGAGGAACTGGCGGCCGCCGTAGAGCAGTTCAGCCAGTTGCACCACGGTTTCGGTTTTGCCCACACCACTGGGGCCTACCAGCAGGAAGGCGCCCATGGGGCGACCCGGCCGGCGCAAGTCGGCGCGGGCGGTGAGCAGGTGCTGATGCAGGCAGTCGATGGCCGTGTCCTGGCCTTTGATATGGGCCTGCAGGTACGCCGGCAGGTGGGTGATTTTTTCCAGCTCGTCGGTGGTCATGCGATTAACCGGGATGCCGGTCCAGTCAGCGATGACTTCGGCTACCTGGCGGGCGTCCACCCGGGCGTGTACCAACGGTTCGTCGGCCTGGAGTTCAGCCAGTTCCTGTTCGATGGCGGCGGCTTCGCTTTTCAGGTCCGGGCGTTCTTCGCGATCGCTCTCGGCCAACTCAACAGCAACGTCATCTGCGGTTTCGCGCTCGACATCCCCCACCAACAGCTGTTCACGGATCTCGACCAGCCGGGCAACAAGCTCCCTCTGGTCATTCCAGCTTTGTTCCAGCGCTCCGGATTCGGCGGTCAGGTCAGCAATCTTCTGCTCCAGGGCCTGTTCGCGCTCGGCATCCACGTTCTGGCCAAGCGTGTGTTCCCGGCTCAGAAGCTCCTGCTCCATGGCCAGCTGGTGCAGTTCACTGCGCACATGACTGAGACGGCGTGGCGGTGTACTCAGGTTCAGGCTGACCCGGGCGCAGGCGGTATCGAGAACATCGATGGCCTTGTCCGGCAGCTGGCGACCGGCCAGGTAACGGGCGGACATTTCTGCGGCGGCTTTAAGGGCGCTGTCCGCGATCAGTACCTGATGGGCTTTTTCGTAGACCGTGCGCAGGCCACGGAGGATGTGGACGGCTTCGCCCGGCGTTGGCTCGTCCAGGGCCACCGGTTGGAACCGGCGGCTGAGAGCCGGGTCTTTTTCGAAGTATTTCTTGTACTCGCGCCAGGTGGTGGCAGCAATGGTGCGCAGTTCGCCACGGGCCAGGGCTGGCTTCAGCAGGTTGGCAGCGTCGGAGCCACCTTCGCTGTTACCCGCACCGATCAGGGTGTGAGCTTCGTCGATGAACAGGATGATCGGGGTCGCCGAACCTTTCACGGCTTCGATTACGCCCTTCAGGCGTTTTTCAAACTCGCCCTTCACCGAAGCACCAGCCTGCAGGGCACCCATGTCCAGGGTCCAGAGTTCGACGTTCTTCAGGCGGTCCGGCACGTCACCGTTAACGATGCGCAGGGCCAGGCCCTCCACCACGGCGCTTTTGCCCACGCCTGCGTCGCCCACCACGATGGGGTTGTTCTTGCGGCGACGGCATAGGATATCGATCATCTGATCGATCTCGGCATCGCGACACACCACGGGGTCCAGTTTGTCTTCCCGGGCCAGCTTGGTGAAGTCAGTGGCATAACGTTTGAGCGGGTCCATATCGGCTTCAACCGCTGGCCTGGCACCACCGCTTTCCGTCAGCTGCGGACGCTCCACAGAACCCTCGGTTACCCGATCAAACTGCTTGCGCAGCTGTTCCCGGTTGATGTCCACCAGCGCCTGCGCCACCCGGGGCATCAAGTAGCGATCGGCGTTCATCAGCAGGGCCAGGAACACCGCGCCGGAACGCAGTTCGGTATGGCCGAGTTCGGTGGAGGCCAGCAGCCAGGCGTCCTGCATCAGTTCTACCAGCAGCGGCGAGAACGACGGATACGGTTCGGCGGTCTGAGGTTCGCCGTTCAGGCTGTCACCCACCACGGGTTGCAGTTGCTGGTGGTTGATGCCGGTGTGTTCCAGAATCTGGCGCACATCCGAGAACGGCGTTTCCAGCAGTTTGAACAGCAGGTGCGCCGGGGTAATCTCGGCGCCCTGACGGCTGATGCACAGGGCCGCGGAGGCTTCCAGAGCCTGGCGTGAAATGTCGTTAAGGCGCCCGATCAGCGCCGGCAGTTCTACCCGAATCACAGTGATGTCCTTATTTCGGTAGTTGTTCCAGAACGCTGAGCACATCCCTGATGCGTTCGTTCAGCGCCATGTTATAGAGCGAATAGATCCCGGCCATGGCCGCCACAAACAGGCCACCAATACCCCACAAAGGCAGGCCGCTGCGCAGGCGGTTGCGGGCCGGCATCAGGTTTTCCGTAGCGTCGGCCAGCGGCCGGCTGTCGCGGTCGCCACGCAGTTCCCGAAGCTGGTCATAGAGGCCACGAACCACCTGTTCGTATTCGTCCCGACCGTTTTCCATGACCTTGTAGCGACCCTCAAAACCCAGACACAGGCACAGATAGATGAACTCGAGCATGTCCCGGTAACGAGTCGGCTCTTTTTCCATGCGGGCCAGGATGGCAAACACCTTTTCGCCACCCCAGGTTTCGTTATGGAATCGGCTGAGCAGCGAATGCTGGGACCAGACGCTGTGGGCGCCCCAGTCGGTACCCAGCACAGCCTCGTCGATGAAGGCGCACAGCACGTAGCGGTAGGCCACCACCGTGGGGCGCTCATAGCCCTGCTCCACCAGTTCCCGGTCAACGGCGGCGACTTCGTCCACTACCTGCTGGTACAGGGTTTCCACCTCGCGGAAATCCGCCAGTCGCCGCACCCGAATAACCAGTCCCAGCAGCGGGGTGGCGGCGTCAATCAGCCGGTTATCTTCCAGGCCACGAAGCTGGAAGCTGCTGTCATCGGATTCAACCGGCGACTGGCCGGCGCCGCTATCTGCAAACAAAAGGTCGCTGAATGCACGATCACCCGAATCCCTGGTGTTGTCTGGTCTGTCCATTACCGGTGCATCTGCCATGATTTAGCTCCTGATTGCCCAGAATTGCATCTCCAGCCCCGGGAAGCTGCCCGCCACGTGGAAGGCAAATCCACTGGCGTTGTCCAGCATCTGCCAGGCCTGGCTTTGATCGTCCAATCGGAAATACACAAAACCGGCGTGGTAGGGCAACTGACGCGGGGCCACCGGAAGTGCCGACAGTGGGATACCCGGCAGCTGGAGGCTGATGAGATCCCGAATCTTCTCCACGGAGGCCACCTTGCACTGCTGAACAAACTGTTTGCGCAGGTCGTCCAGTGGCATATCGGCTTTGACCGCCAGAATGAACTCGGCGTCGTTCATCAACTGGCCATCCTGAACCGGTGCGACGGTGAGTCCGTACTGGCGCTGCTGCAGGGCAATCGACAGCGCCCGGGGCTCCAGGACCGTGCTCAAGGCCTGCCTTAGAATCTGCATCAGCGGGCTGAAACAGCCTTCCGGCAGATCGTGATCGTAAGGGGTGAATTCCCTCGGCAAACGGCTTTCATCGGTAAAGGTGACCAGCTCCCCACACAGCTCCAGAAGCGCTTCGTACAAACGCTCCGGGTGCAGCTGACGCAGCCGTGCCAGGTGCATGAAACGCGGGTGCGCCCGGTTCAGCATCTGCAGCAGCATGAAATCCGAGACATCGGCGACACCACCCTGCCCGGGCGCGCCCACCCGTTCGGCAATGTTACGGGCCCGTTCCTGCATCAAACCCGCCATCTCACCGACAAAGCGCTGAAGCCTTGGCGCTGAGCGCACGCTGAGCATGGTCGGCAGGAAGTTCGGGTCCATCACCAGGCTGCCATCGGGACGTTTTTCCAGAATCCGGCCAATGGCCAGTGCTGCATAGGCACTGCGATCTTCCCGCTCCAGCATCAGGCGCGGAGCCACCCGCCCCACATCGATGGTGTGAGCATCGCCGTCAATGGAATGCAGATCCCGCACTTCCACCGGCTGCGCCTGGAACCGGCCGGCCACGGGCGCTTCCGGCCATTCGACTTCGGCCAGGCTATCGCTGCCCAGAGGTAAAGCCAGATAGACCACCTGGTTGGCCACCGAGGCATCGGTGATCTCCAGTGGCTCCGGCATCACGTCGTCCTGGGGCAGGTTGAACCGGGTTCCGTCCGGAAACAGTCCGGAGGCCCGCACCAGTCCGACCCGACCAAAGCTCAGGTATTCGGCATTGAGCTCCAGATCACTGAACCCGAACAGATAGTCCGAGACGGCCAGAGCCCGTTCGTTAATCTGGTGTTCCAGATAGCGTTGCTGTTGCTGGAAGTGCTGAGGTTTGATGAACAGCCCATCACTCCAGACCACTCGATTCGTGACTGCCATTAGCTTTCATCCGACCGTCTGAGTTGCACTTCACGTTCGCGCAGGTTCACCAGCAGGTGATACCGTCCGCCAATCGGGTCGACCTTCACCACTTTTTTCCACTGGGACAGGTTCGGGTAGGCGTAGAAGGCGATCACGGCGATGTAGCGGGTGTCGGTGCTGACCTCAAAGGGCTCGACAAACTTGAACTGGCCGGGCACAAGGCTGTAATCGCTATGGTCCACGTAGTTCTGGCCCAGAGAGTCCTCCAGGTCGTTCAACAGCTGGTCGAAATCGCCCGCCATCAGCAGCGAGCTGTCCCGCAGTTCAATCACCTGAAACGCAATGGGGGTGGGCGCCAGGGATTCGTTCGGGTTCACGTTCGGTTCCGCCAGCATGGTCAGATCCACCCGGCTGGGCAGATCTTCCGGGTAGCCAACAGGAATATCAGGATCCCAGAGCACCTTGGCGGTCTTGGTCACCGCGTTGTAAGGGGTGCTACACCCCGCCAGAATCAAAGCAACAACCAGCAAGCTCCATTTGCAGTACTTCACAACAGTTTCTCCCTCTGTAATTGGCGCAAGTGTTGGTCATAAGCCTGGTCGAACACTTCCTGGAACAGGCGCTCGAAACCCTGCTGACGACTGGATTTCAGTTCACGGTAATAGTGTTGGTACATATCCCAGGCCCAGCGGCCCTCGTCTTCGTTGTCCTGCAAACCACGGCGATAGCCGTGAAACCGGCGCAACAAGGCTTCCGGTGAGAAGGCGTGCAGAATGGCTTCCAGCGCCTCGCGAATGGCTTCACGGGTGGCCTGCTGGTGGTGATTCAGGCTTTCCAGGCTCTCACGGACAGCAGCGGGGGCCGACAGATGCACCGGACTGCGCTGGGCGGCAAACAGAGTCTGAATGGTGTCCGGATAGTCGTTGGCCAGCCGCAGCGGGTTGTCCTCGATGGGCTGCAAGCGGGTCCGCAGCGCCTGGTGACGGCTGTCTTCGCCCTGATGCAGCGCCAGCAATCCTTCCACCGTTGCCTTCAGGGTCTGCCCGGCTTCCTCCAGAAACAGCCGCATTTCGTCGCTGTCGGCAAAATCAATATCCGCATCCAGCCCCCGGAGCAGTGGTGCACCACTGATGTGCTGGCGGCTGACCTCCCGCATGTTTCGTGTCGTTTCGGACATTCCCTGTCGTTCCTTATGCTCGCGTTGTGGGGTAACCGGCAGGCCCATGGCCACATCCCGGTTCTCCCGGTACTCATCGCTAACCTCAGCCGAACGGGCAAACCAGGCTTGGTCGCTGGCCAGCAGCTCGGGAGCCTCCTCGTCCGGGCGCGTCGGTTTTTGCTGCCAGGGCGCCAGCGGATCACAGCTGACCGGATCGCCGGCTGCCGGCTGCAAACCCTCCAGAGGCTCGCGACCTTCAGGCCGGTTCTGTTCGTTGGCGGCATGCCGTAAACCATTCTCGGGCGCATCCACCAGGCCGTGATCTTCGTGTGCGTTGTGTTCGGTTTCGCTGACAGCCGCCGGTGCGCCGGAGAGCTCGGCCCGTATCTGGTAGCGGCCTATGCTCACGGTGTCGCCGTGGCTCAGCCGGGCACGACGGCCCCGCCCCACAGGCTGACTGCTGCTGTTGATGTAGGTCCGGCCACTGCGATCAATCAGGCAGAAGCCGCCGTCCAGGTAACGCACCTCGGCATGGCCGGCGACAGCGCCGGTACGGTGAGGAGAAAGCTGCCAGCTGTCGCTGGCCGCGGTGCCGATGGAACCGCCACGGGTTCCGAAGCTATGTTCAATGCTGGCGCCACCACCGGTTTCCGTCGGGTTGGTGATCACTAATGTCAGTTCTGCTGCTTGTTGTGCCACGTCTCCGGCTCCCTGCCCTAACGTCTGATCTGTATCCGCACCGCCGGACGCTCACGGGCCCGGTCCGGTGTTACGAAGGAATTCCAGCCCAGGCGAACATCCTCGCCCAGTTGCATGGGGCGAATATCCTTGGGCCGCATTTGCAGCTCCAGGTCATAGGCCAGCTGCTCCCGGGTAGCGAACTCCACCAGTTTGACCAGGCGCTGGTGATCCCGGCCATTGGGCAGAAAATCCGCAAACCGCTGCCGGGTCAGATTGCGCAACCGGAGAATAAACTTGCCGCTGCGATCCCGGATGCGCGAACCCACCAGCGTATCTTCGCCCAGGGTGGCGTTGGCCCTGCCCAGCGCGGTCTGCTGATCCCGAGCGATGTCCACTTTGCGCAGCACCCACTGTTCGATGCTGACGTCGTCCAGGTCAAAACAGTGGCCGATGATGCCGCTGACCACTTCCGGTGACCGGCTCCGGCCCGCCATCAAGCCGGCATAGGCCAGCATCTTGGACCAGTTCACCGGCGTCGCTTCCCGCAGCCGACTGTCGCCCAAACCGGTCAGGGCAAACACCAGTTCCGAAAAACCGTCGCTGGCCCCGGGCTGGAATCGGATGTAGTAGCGGTATTTGCGCCAGGCCCGATGGAACAGGGTCACCAGCCGGTGATTGAAGAAATCCAGAAAATGCCGACGAACACCGAGATTCTGGCCCGCTTCCCAGGCCAGATCTTCCAGGTAATAACCGGGCAGTGGCGACTGGGAGCCGTGAAGCCCCAGGAAGCTGACTTCCATCTGATAGGGAGCGTGCTCATGCTCCGGCGACAGCGCCGACACCACATCACTGCCGGGAAACCCCAGGCCGGCCGAGGCCGAGAACCGGATGCGTTCCTGGCGGGGCTCATCGTGACCGCCACGCTCCAGGTCGTCTCCATGGTGCCGGTGAATCAGATCCACCAGCTGAAAAAAACTGTATCGCCGCGCGTTGCCGAGAACGGGTTCCAGCCCGGCTACATCAGCGGCTGCTGACCTTGCTGTAACGTCCATGTATACCGTTCCTGATTGTCTGTATTCACCACTTCCAGTTGGTGAAACGCATTGATACTCGCGTAAAGCGCAAAAAACTGACTCAACACCGTGCCGAACAGGTAGAGGTCACCTTCACTGGCAAACCCATGCTGATCCAGCTGCAGCTCTGAGCGGATACCGCGCACCGGCAGCCCGCGAATCATGCGATCAACCGGCTTGGTGGTGATGCCCGTGATACCCGCCAGCCGCTTCTGGGACACCCGCTCAGCCTGTCGGTCGACGAGGGCCCGGAAGTCATACACTCGCAGCACGGTGCGCAGGGCATCCACATCCAGCATCGACAGGTAGTTCAATGACAGGTTGGATATCAGCGTCCACAACAGGCTGCCATCCAGGGTCGGCCGCAGGGTCGCCGTCGGGCGCGTGATATTGCTGAATGCGGCAAAGGCCGGTGTACTCTCGGTGGCCATGCACACTTCCCCGACGGCCAGTTGTTGTGGCAACTGGCGATTGGTGCACGTGAGAGTCAGCGAGACCGCTTCCTGACGATTCAGACATTCGGTTTCATCACCACGAACAAAGGAAATGTAGTGATCAAAACCATCACCACGCACGCTCTCCCGGGTACGTACCCGGTAGTAAAGGGCGGTGCGGCCGCGATCCCGCTCCACTTCATGCTGGAAACTCTCGAACGCCGTGTAGATGCGCGGCTCACCCCGGCCGGAACGGCCTTCCAGCCAGCCCTCAACCTGCTCGATACTGAACACCTCGTAGTGTTCCGGGCAGCGGCTGGAGGGTGAAATACGGTATTCAGTCTGGCGACCGTTCAGGTCTACGGGCTCGCCTTCGTGGCTGAACAGATTTACCGCGGGGGTGCAGTACAACTGCATGGAGTCCCGGGTTACCCGGGTGTCCGGGGGCAAAATCCGGCTGAAGTGGAAACGCAGACTGATCTCATCAGCCTGCACCGCTGGCAACCGGGATTTCAGGCCGGTGATATCAACAAACCGGAAGGCCTCCGGAAAACTCAGGTACTCCTGGATAATCCGGTAGCCGGCATAAGCATTCTTGGGATAAGGCAGGATCGCCTCGTCTGCCGCAAAGCCAACCGGCTGCAACAGGGATGAAGGCAGACTGACCACACGGTCGCCCACCACCAGCTCCATACGGCTGAGGTAATGGTTTAACCACAGATACAGAGTCTCTGCCGTGTGGTTGTCGCCCCCCAGGTAAAAACGCAGATTTTCCAGGCCAATGCCATTCAGTGGCTGGTCCGTATGCAGGGCCAGGTCTACGGTCACGGAGGAAACTTCCCGTGAGTGCTCGGCATTGGCATCGGCCACACTGATCGGAAAAATATCCACCGACCGGCAGGTGCGGAACCGGCATTGGGTCTGGCGGCTGGCGTCGCCCAGGGGGCGGCTCTTGATCTCGGTATGACGATCCACAACCTGACGTTCACTGATGGCATGCAGCTGTGGATCAAAACGCATGATGGTGCAGCTGGGCACTGGCCGCAGATAATTGGGCCAGAGCATGTTCAGCAGCGAATGAGTCAGCTCCGGAAACTCGTCCTCAACTTTTTCCCGCAGTTTGCCGGTCAGGAAGGCGAAGCCTTCCAGCAGCCGTTCTACGTCCGGGTCGGTGCTCTGTTCGGATAGAAAGCGGGTGAGCTGCGGGTGGGCTTCGGCAAATTCCCTGCCTTGCAACCGCAGAAAGCTCAACTCATCCCTGTAAAAGCGATTTAACTTCATCGTTACTGCACCACTAGTCTGGCCCCGAGCAAGGGTGTGGTTGGCCTTTCCAAAAGACGCTTCAAGCCCATCCATGGGGCGCTTGAGCTCCGCCATCCATGGCTCCGCACACTTTTGGAAAGGCCAACCACACCCTCGCTCTCATCCTTGCCTGCAGAATACTACCCATGACGCTAGATCACGCGGTAGTACCGCTTATCATCCAAAACCAGGTCTATGGTCGTCCGATCATCGCTTCCTGCAACGTTCAGGTAGACCGTCACCTGGAACTTCAACTGCAACGGGTCCGGGCCCGGTGGCATGGCTACCACATCCACCCGCTTAACCCGCGGCTCAAACTTCTCGATGCACTGACGGATGGCCCCGCGGATCTGGATGCTCAGGTCATGAGTGCCCAGAGTGGCGTCGTTGAAATCCAGCAAGCCAAGATCCGGTGCGCTGCTGCTGTTGCCCGGGTGGGCGTTCAGCAGTCGCACCAGGTGGCGCTTGATGGATTCCACCACATGGGTGAACTCGCCCATGCTCTGGCCCGCGGGAGCGGCAGCCTGTTCAAGCCGTTCAAACAGGCTGCCGGTGTTGCGAACGCCGTCAGTGCCGGTGCCGTCGAACACGGATTAATCCTTGTCCAGTCGGCCAACCAGCGAGAGTTCAAAGTTGGCGCCCATGTATTTGAAGTGCGGACGCACTGCCAGGGAGACCTGGTACCAGCCCGGATCGCCTTCTACATCGGAGACTTCCACTTTCGCGGCACGCAAGGGGCGGCGACTGCGGACGTCTGCAGGCGGGTTTTCCTGGTCGGCCACGTACTGGCGAATCCAGGTGTTCAGTTCCCGCTCCAGATCCTGGCGCTCTTTCCAGGAGCCGATCTGCTCTCGCTGCAGCACCTTGATGTAGTGGGCCAGGCGGTTCACGATCATCATGTACGGCAACTGGGTACCCAACTTGTAGTTGGTTTCCGCTTCCTTGCCTTCCTTGGTGTTCGGGAACTGCTTGGGCTTCTGCACCGAGTTGGCGGAGAAGAACGCGGCGTTATCGCTGCCTTTACGCATGGTCAGGGCGATGAAACCTTCTTCCGCCAGCTCGTATTCGCGACGGTCGGTAATCAGCACCTCAGTCGGAATCTTGGCTTCCAGCTGACCGAAGGACTCGAAGGTGTGCACCGGCAGATCTTCCACCGCACCACCACTCTGGGGACCAATGATGTTCGGGCACCAACGGTACTTGGCGAAGCTCTCGGTCAGGCGTGTGGCCAGCAGGTAGGAGGTATTGCCCCACAGGTAATGCTCGTGGTCACCGGAGACATCTTCCTTGTAGTTGAAGCTGCGCACCGGGTTTTCAGTCGGATCGTAAGGCACCCGCAGCAGGAAGCGCGGTGCGGTCAGGCCCAGGTAACGGGCATCCTCAGATTCCCGCAGGGAACGCCACTTGGCGTATTTCGGGCCTTCGAAAACGGCGCTCAGCTCTTTGATGGCCGGCAGTTCCTGGTAGCTGTCGACGCCGAAGAACGACGGTGCAACCGAGGACAGGAACGGCGCGTGGGACATGGCGCCAACCGACGACACGTACTGCAGCAGCTTCATGTCCGGTGTTGATGGGCTGAAGGCGTAGTTGCCAACAATCGCGCCCACCGGCTCACCACCGAACTGGCCATACTCGGCGGCATAGATGTGCTTGTAGAAGCCGGTCTGGGTCACGTCCGGAGCAAATTCGAAATCTTCCAGCAGCTCGGTCTTGGTGGCATGGAGAATATCCACCTTGATGTTCTCGCGGAAATCGGTGCGATCCACCATCAGTTTCAGTCCGCGCCAGGACGATTCCAGCTCCTGCAGCTTGGGCGCGTGCAGAATCTCATCCATCTGGGCGCTGATTTTGCGATCCAGCTCGACCACCATCTGGTCGACCAGCGCCTTGTTGACCGGCTGGCCTTTTTCATCGCTCTTCAGCAGGTTGGCAATAAACGTGGCCACCCCTTTACGGGCAACATCGTAGCCTTCATCGGCCGGCGCCATACGGCTGTTGGCCATGACCTGGTCAAGCAGAGAGCCTTCTGCTACGGATTCGGAGGCAGCAGATTGCTGCACAGCAGTATCAGACATACCACATCCCTTCAGTACGTGATTGATAATCGGTGTAGGTTACCGGGTTCCGGTGTTGCGATTACTCGCCGCCGTCGGTGGCCAGCTCAAGTTCAGCCAGCAGCTTTTCCCGGGCGTCGTCGTTGTCCAGCAGCTCCTGCAGCTTGGAACGGAACGAAGGCACGTTGCCCAGCGGGCCCTTGAGGGCAACCAGGGCTTCACGCAGCTCAATCAGCTTCTTGAGCTCAGGGACCTGGCGGGCAATGCTGTCCGGAGAGAAGTCTTCGAGCCCCTGGAATTCGAGATTCACGGGGAGGTCGTCGGC
The DNA here is from genome assembly GCF_030541085.1 of Marinobacter sp. ST-43. NCBI lineage: Bacteria > Pseudomonadati > Pseudomonadota > Gammaproteobacteria > Pseudomonadales > Marinobacteraceae > Marinobacter > Marinobacter sp. ST-43. Next base: position 87,386 of record NZ_JASSVO010000011.1, on the reverse strand, counting down.
ACCGTCTTCGAGCTTGTTGGAAACACTGGTGGAAAGCGTCAGACCCGCTTCCTTCATGACAGAACGGAAGTTGTTCTTGTCGACGGAAATGGCCTTACGGTCTTCAATGGGGGTTTCTTCAGCGTGACCCTTGAAATCACCAACCACGAACATCTTCAGTGGCAGTTCGGTTTCGGCCTGCTGATCGCCTGTGGCGGGGACATACTTGATATTGATGCGCTCTTTCGGCGCAACGGAACCGTCTTTGGCAGACATGGCGTGCTCCCTGTGCAAGTCATTTGCAATTGTATCGATCCTTGGTGCCTGCCCTCCTGGCAGACAACGCGTAAAACTGTACACAGGTCACCCAGGGTTCTCAAGCAAAAATTGGCCAGCGATGGCTCAAAATGTGTACTTGGGCAAACTTTTGCCAGATTGCCAGGGCGACCGGAAAGCCGCTGTTTCGGTCAATGACGCCAACCACCACCGTCGCTATACTGCCAACATGTTTGAACGGAAAAAAACCACCAACACCACGGAGACACAACATGAGTGACCTGAAAGCAAAATTCGAAGAAGCGGTAAACTACATCCAGACGGCGGAAGGCGATTTCAAACCTTCCAACGAGTTGAAACTGGAATTCTACGCCCTTTACAAGCAGGCCACCGAAGGCGATGTCAGCGGCAAGCGTCCGGGCATGATGGATTTTGTTGGCCGGGCCAAGTACGACGCCTGGGAGAAACTCAAGGGCATGTCCAGCGATGACGCCATGCAGCAGTACATCGACAAACTTGAATCCCTGAAGTAACGCCCCTGCCCCGCCGCCACACCGGTTGCGGGGCACCGCACCCGCCAGAATTTTGCGCCGTTCAAACGTTTGTCATATGATGCGCGCAACATAACAAAAACAAGCTTTTGAACGAGTAAACACCATGGACATTACTGAGGCCCTGGAGCAATCGCGCCCAGGCATGATTGGCCAGGTACAGGCCGCCATCCGCAAACGCGAACTGAATCAACGCGCCGAGCAAACCTATCTGCACTGGATCAGCCGATTTGTGCTGTTTCATGATCTGAAGGATCCGGACAATCTGGCCGAAGAGGATCAGAAGCTGTTCCTGACCTATCTGAGTGAAAAGATCCGGGTATCCCGGGCGCGACTGAATCAGGCCAGTCAGGCTCTGAGCTTTTTCTACGAAGATGTGCTCGGCAGGCCCACTGCTGCAGATTCAGCCGCTGCCTGAGCCCGGGCAGCAGGGCCGATGATTAACGACCGGTGAGATTGGTATTCAGGGTATCGTAGGTGCGGTTCTCGGGTGGCCGGATCACGTAATTGTTGCCGTGGCTCTGGCCCGGTATCACTTTGGGATTACTGAAACGGATCTCGACGGGAATCTCGGAACGACCCAGATCGGTTCGCGGGTCTCTCGGCTGCAGGGCCAGCGGGTCCAGATAGAAATCGTCATCCGTTGCCTGCTGCACCGGTACCCCGGCCGCCGGCGCTGCCAGCCCACCCTCAATCACAGTATTGGCCAGCTCCTCTTCCGCGACTGAGCGAAACGGAATCGTGTCGATAGTGGAGCGCTCTTCGTACTCAAACGCGGCGTCATCGTCACTCTGGGCATAGGCAGGCAACGCCGTCAGCAGCATCAACGGCAACGCCAGCAACGCTGCCCCGGCTCGTTTTCCCTCTGTCTGTTTCCTGGCATTCATGGCGTTCATCCCAACCCTAGCCGATCTTCCATTTTCCCTGACGGGTGACAATATTTGATCAGTCTATCGCCAAAAATGACCCTTTGCCCAGGCAAAAGCCAGTTTTGTGACAGCACTCACTTGTCGTTCGAGGCCATTTGGTAGCGGATATCGGTAATCACCACCTGCTTCCAGCCCTCAGGGGTTCTCACCGATACCTCGTCATCCAGATGCTTGCCAATGAGCGCCCGGGCCAGCGGAGAATTGATACTGAGATAGCCTTTTTCGAGATCGAATTCATCGGCACCCACGATTCGATACTCCTGCTCACTGCCGTCCTCATCCTCGATGGTCACCCAGGCACCAAAGAATACCCGGCTCCGGTCCTCTGGCAGGCGATCCACCACCGAGACCTCATCCAGCCGCTTGCTGAGGAAGCGTACGCGACGGTCGATTTCCCGAAGCTGCTTTTTGCCATAGATGTACTCGGCATTCTCGGACCGGTCTCCCAGGGCAGCCGCTTCACGTACTGCCTGGGTAACCTCTGGTCTCTTTACTTTCCATAGGAATTGCAGCTCATCCCGGAGCGCCTGCTCACCTTCGGGGGTGATATAGCGCGGCCGGTTGTTGCCTGAAGGCGTCTGGTTGGCCATGGGTGTCCTGGTTCAAGAAACAATGCATTTCGGAAGGGCAAAAAAAACCCCGTGAATCACGGGGTATAAGGCTAGCGCTGTGCTGGAGGGGGAAGCAAGCAGATCATCCGCCCGCTTCCGCATCTACACCCTCTATTCTGCACATTGACCATTACCTGCCTGTGGCCATGCGATTACCTTTTGGCAAGGCATCCGTTCCGCAATCTAGGTTGAACACTCTAGCGCCAAGGATTAGCGTGGCCGACAATGACACCTGATCTTTTCTGCATGGAGATATGCTAATGGATACCAAGAAACTGATGAATCTGGCACTTGAAGGGGTGGATAGCCTGGGTTTCCGGCTGGACCAGCTGGGCATCACCAGCCGCGTCAATCGCCACAATATTGCGGCCTTTCTGATGGCCGAACAGAAGCATCTGGAAGGCGAGTGGGACAGTATTCAGGCCAAGGTGGATCGCCGTCGCTCGCAGTTTGATCATATCAGCCAGCAGGTCGAGTCACGGGCCGACGCGGTACTTGGCCCTGTCCTGAGCCGTATCAACCGCTTTCGCGCCAGCCAGTAATCTCAGGCCGTGCCGGGTTCTGCGGAGGAGCGACCCTCCTCCGTTGAACCACCATTCTCAGACTGTGTGGCCTTGATCCGCTTTTTTACGGCGGTGTACGCTGGCATCCGGACCGTGACGGTCAAGCCCGGCATGTCTTCCCCAGGATGGGTATCACTCAGCAGAATCTGGCCCTGATGAATCTCCGCCACCGCCGACACCAGGCTGAGCCCCAGACCATTGCCGGGTAACGAGCGGCTCTTGCCAACCCGGTAGAAGCGCTGGAAAACCTGGTCTTTCTCATCATCCGGAATACCGATACCGGAATCCTGAACCTCAAACACCGCTCCGCCGCCGTCCCGGCGAACGACCACCTTGATGGCACCATGCTCCGGCGTGTATTTGATGGCGTTGTCGATCAGGTTACTGATCATCTGGAACAGGAGATCCCGGTCTCCCTCAATCCGGACATTTTGCTCAAGTTCCTGAGAGAAACTCTGATCCTTGTCCTCAGACAGGGCCTCGTAGAGTTCACAGGCATCGCTGACCAGTTCATCCAGCGCCACCACTTTCATGTCGGCCGAGTTGCCCCGGGTCTCCAGCCGGGCGATGCGCAGCAAGGCATTGAAGGTGGCCAGCAGCTGGTCAGCCTCCGCCACAGCCTGCCCGACATGCTCGCGCGCCTCGTCATTGTCGACCGTAATCAGCGTGTTTTCGAGCTGGTTACGCAGTCGCGTCAGTGGAGTGCGAAGATCATGGGCGATGCTGTCGGAAACATGGCGTATGCCTTCCATCAGATACACGATCCGGTCCAGCATCTGGTTCAGGTTTTCGGCCAGTTGATCAAAATCGTCGTCGGTCCCACGGGTCGGAATTCGGAGGGACAGGTGCCCATTCATGATCCGGCGGGAGGTGTTGTTGATCACTTCAATGCGGCGAGTGGTGCTTCGGCTCATCAGGAAGCCACCCAGGAGCGCCAGGGCAAGGGTGATTCCCATACCCCAGTTGATGGCAGTTTCAATCACCCGCTTGAGGTTGGTGAGGTCATCCACATCGCGCCCCACCAGCAAGCGCAAACCACCCTGGACCTCAAAGATTCTGGCCCGGGCCAGGCGCTCGGGGCCCTGCCAGCCAACGGAGGGGTTCAGGGTGAAATTGATCCAGCCACTGTCAGACGAGCGGCTGCCCTCTGGCCAGGTTTCAATATTCCCGGCCAGTTTCAGAAAGTCGTCTGTGGTCAACAGGTAAATGGACTTGGCATTCGGATCCCTGGCCACCCGTTCCCGGATGATGGTGATCAGACCATTTACACCACGACTGCGATACTGCTCCGCCAGGCCGGCGATTTCCGCTTCAATGGTCTCGTCGGTCTGGGCAGTCATGAACCCGGCTGTACGCCAGTAGATAAATGCCAACAGCAGAAACACCGAGGTGGCAAACACCACCATATACAGCAGGGCAAGCTGGAAAGACGATGTTCTGAGCTGACTAAGCAGTTTCACGTAACATGTATCCCGCCCCCCGCACTGTCTGCAGCAGGGGTGTATCGAATTCCTTGTCGATCTTGGCGCGCAGACGGCTGATATGCACGTCGATCACGTTGGTCTGGGGGTCGAAGTGATAATCCCACACTTTCTCCAGCAGCATGGTACGGGTAACCACCTGCCCGGCATTACGCATCAGGTATTCCAGCAGCCTGAACTCCCGGGGCTGGACATCAATATTCTGGCCGGCTCGTTTTACGGTGCGGGCCAGCAGGTCCATCTCCAGATCCGCCACTTTCAGTACGGTCTCGGTCTCGGCCGCCTGACGGTTACGCCGGATCAGTGACTCGATGCGCGCCAACAGCTCGGTGAAAGAGAACGGCTTGGTCAGGTAGTCATCGCCACCGCCACGCAGCCCTTCGACACGGTCATCGACATCGCCCAGAGCACTGAGAATCAGCACCGGCGTCTGGTTGCCCGTGGCCCGTACCGTCTTGATAATGGAAAGGCCATCCATACCCGGCAACATCCGGTCGACAATCATGATGTCGTATTCTTCACTGGCCGCCATCATCATGCCTTCCTTGCCGTCGGCCGCATGATCCACCACGAAGTCGGATTCCCTCAGTCCCTTTAGCAGATAATTTGCTACATCCCGATCGTCTTCGATTACCAGCGCTTTCACCGGTGCTCCTCCTGATAGCGGAAAACATTAACAACAAGGGTACGAAGAACTCCGGGAACCGGCCAGTTACGATCTTGTAAGAGGGTGTCGCCTATGGCGACGGTCAGTTTGCCTCAGAAAACCAGCCCAGAGACGGCTCTGTCGCCCCCGTAGGCCTGTACTCTGCGCTCACCCAGCCGCCATAACCCAGTCTGTCTATCGCCGAGAAAACATTCAAAAAGTTAATCTCCCCGGTTCCCGGCTGATGCCGGCCCGGGTTGTCGGCGAACTGGATGTGGCCAATCCAGGGCAGCAGGCATTCGATGCCACGAATCAGATCCCCTTCCATGATCTGCATGTGATAGAGATCGTACTGCAGGCGCACGTTGTCTGCCTCCAGCGCCTCAATCAGCGCCATCACCTTGCCACTGGTATCGAGCATGAAGCCCGGCATATCCACCCGCGAATTGATGGCTTCCAGGCACAGGGTCAGGCCGGCTTCGGCGAAGCGGTCGGCTGCGTACTGCACATTCGCCACCAGGGTCTGCCAGGCTTCTTCCTCGGCAACGGATTCGGGCTTCAAACCTGCCAGGCAATTGAGCTGCTTGCAGTCCAGCATCCGGGCGTAGTGAATGCCCTGCTCGACACCGGCGCGAAACTCCTCAATGCGATCCGGCAGACAGGCAATGCCTCGCTCCCCTGCTGCCCAGTCGCCGGGCGGCAGGTTGAACAGTACCTGTTCCAGCCCGTTGCTCTGAAGCCGCTCCGCCAGTTGTTCTGCCGGCCACTCATAGGGAAACAGATACTCCACACCATGAAACCCGGCACTTCGGGCCCGGGCGAAACGTTCCAGAAACGGCACTTCGGTAAACAGCATGCTCAGGTTGGCAGCAAAACGGGGCATGGCAGATTTCTCCGGTTAATTCAGTGCTTGGGGCCTCGGCCCAGGGAACCCATCAAGGAGCCGTTCAGATGCTCCAACTCCAGCAACAGGCCGCTGTGATCGACATCGCTGTGGCCATTGGCGACCAGGGCAAGGTATTCATTATGCACCTGCTGGGCCAGCGGCAGGGTCAGATTTTCCGAGCGGGCCTCATCCAGAATCATACGCATATCCTTGAGCTGGATGCGGGCCGGAGCGCCCGGCGCGAAGTCCCGGTCAATCATCCGCTGGCCATGCAGTTCCAGAATCCGGCTGCCGGCAAACCCGCCCATCAGCGCTTCCCGCACGGCGGCCGGATCCGCGCCACCCTTGGCGGCCAGCAACAACGCCTCCGACACCGCACCAATGGTGATACCCACAATCGCCTGATTGGCCAGCTTCGCCAACTGACCGGCCCCCACCGGCCCGATGCGGGTGCATTTGCCCAGCGCGCTGAACACCGGCAAAGCCCGCTCGATATCGGCTTCAGAACCGCCCGCCATGATACTCAGCCGGGCCTTGGCCGCACCCACCGTGCCACCGGACACCGGTGCATCCACGTAACCCACCCCCTGCTCTGCGGCCAGCTCGGCATGCTGTCGCGCCAGCGAAGGCTGCACCGAACTCATATCGATCACCAGCGCACCCGGCTTCACCGCAGCCATAGCACCCTGCTTCACCAGCACATCATCCACCACCTGACCATTCTCCAGCATGGTGATCACGATATCGGCCTCCGCCACCGCCTCGGCGGGCGTCCCGGCGATCGTCGCTTCGCTGGCAAAGGGCTCGCATTTGCTGGTGGTGCGATTCCAGAGCGTCATGGAAAAACCGGCGTCCAGCAGGTTACGGGTCATCGGCGTGCCCATCAGGCCGATGCCGAGAAAAGCGATACGAGGAGAATGTGCAAACATTTTGGGGAATCCCACTCAGAAGCCCGGCGAAGGGATTGGGGTAGCCTTTCCAAAAATTTGCGGAGCCATGGATGGCGGAGCAGAAGCGCCACATGGATGTGCCGCAGGAGCGTTTTTTGGAAAGGCTACCCCAATCCCTTCTTCCCAGCCACGTGAATTAAATGGTTTAGGCGGATTATACAAACAAAAACGCCACCAACCGCGAACGGTGGTGGCGTTTTCAGCTTTCGAGCTGGCGAGAAAACCTCAGGCGACCTCGGCCATCTGCACCCGGATCTTCTTCATGGCGTTTTTCTCAAGCTGGCGGATCCGCTCAGCGGACACCCCGTACTTGTCGGCCAGCTCATGCAACGTCGACTTGCTCTCCGACAACCAGCGTTCACGCAGAATATCCTGACTGCGCTCGTCCAACTGCTCCAGCGCCTGCATCAGCCGGCCATTGGAGTCCTCAGACCAGTCAGCGTTTTCCAGCTGAACCGCCGGATCGCTACGGCGATCTTCCAAGTAGTAAGCCGGCGCCTGGTAGGCGTTGTCTTCGTCATCATCCATCGGGCCGTCAAAAGCGGTGTCCTGGGAAGCCAGGCGACCTTCCATTTCCCGCACCACGTGGGGCTCGACACCCAGATCATTGGCGACCGCTTTCAGCTCATCGTGATTCAGCCATGCCAGCTTCTTCTTCTGGCTGCGCAGATTGAAGAACAGCTTGCGCTGGGCCTTGGTGGTGGCCACTTTCACAATGCGCCAGTTACGCAGAATGAATTCGTGAATCTCCGCCTTGATCCAGTGCACGGCAAACGACACCAGACGCACGCCATACTCAGGATTAAACCGCTTGACGGCCTTCATCAGGCCAACGTTGCCTTCCTGGATCAGGTCGGCCTGGGCCAGGCCGTAGCCGGAATAGCTGCGAGCAATGTGAATCACAAAGCGCAGGTGCGACAGCACCAACTGACGCGCGGCCTCAACATCGCCATGGTAGTGCAGCCGTTCTGCCAGTTCCCGCTCTTCATCAACGGAGAGAACAGGAATGCGACTCGCCGCCTGGATATACGACTCGAGATTCGCACCCGGAACCAGTCTGTCAACCAGCTGTAAACTCGTACCCATGCATTAACCTCCGAACCTGACAGCCTTTAAATATAGCAACTCAATATGAGACCGCCAAGAACTCAATTAGTTCCCGAACTTCCCAGTAAAACGTTAAAAATCATACATCTGGAAAGATCGCCTTTGCTTTTCTACAAATCAAACTACGTCAGAAAAGGCTCTTTTTTCAATACGGTTTTCCCGCGATCCGGATCAGCCTCCAGCAATATCGCCCGGCTCTATGTCATCCAGATGACGCCTCACCGCAACCCAGGCGCCCAGCCAGCCTAACAGCATCGCTACGATTATCAATGCCAACGCGCCATCGAATCCCGGCCCCTGCAAGGTAAACTCACTGCGATACAGCCCGGCAAGACGCTCGATCGGGCCGCTTAACCACCAGAGCGACACCTGAATCAGTAACCACGCCACCAGGCCACCCCCGAGCCCGAACCAGGCGCCGGTGTAAAGAAACGGACGACGAACGAAAGCATCGGTTCCGCCCACCAGTTTTGCCACGAGGATTTCATCCCGCCGGTTCTCGATGGCCAGACGTACCGTGTTTCCAATCACCAGGATAACCGCAGCCCCCAGCAACAAAGCCAGCGCCCAGACGGCGCGGGCAAGGATGTCGGTCATTGCGTTCAGGCGTTGCAGCCAGCCCAGGTCGACCTGGACCTGATCGATACCGTTCATATTCTCGACAAACGTCACCAGTGCCTGAACGCCCTCTGCCGAGCGAGCGCTGTCTTCGGGTGTAATCAGCAGCGTGTGCGGCAAAGGATTCTCTTCCAGAAAATCCAGCGCCTCGTCCAGCCCGGAACTGGCTCGAAAATCGGCCAGGGCCTGGTCACGCTCGACCAGCTGAACCGATACCACTCGCCCATCGCTTTCAATGTCCGCGGCCATACCCCGGGCTTCCTCCGCCGGCAGTTCCATCGCCAGATAGGCGGTAATCCTGGCCGTGCTCTCCCAGCCTGCACTCACACCCTGCAGGCTGGTCAACAGCAACAGCAGGGCAACCGGCAAGGCCAGAGCTACCCCCATCACTGTCCAGGTCATGGCACTGGCTACCGGGGTTTTCCACATTCTCTGGATAGAATCGCGGGCTACTTTCCGGTGGTGCCCCAGATAACTCCGGGCCTGGTCACTCAACAGTGATCGCGAACGGTTAGCGCCCCGGCGATTATCCGGCTTCTGGCGAGAGTCAGTGGCCACTCACACCTCCGCCAGCAACCAGTTGGCCCTGATTCAGAGTCAGCGTACGTCGATTCATTTCATTAATCAGAGCAATATCGTGGGTTGCCACAAGTACCGTTACCCCAACCTGACTGAACTGGGTAAACAACCGCATGATGTCTGCAGACAATTCGGGATCCAGGTTACCGGTCGGCTCGTCCGCCAGCAGTACGGGTGGTTTGTTTACCACCGCACGGGCAATACCGACCCGCTGCTGCTCACCCCCCGATAACTGCATGGGGTTCATCTTTTCCTTTTTCAGCAAACCAACCTTGTCCAGTGCCGCCCGCACGCGCCGGCCGGTGTCTTCCGGCGAGGCCCCCATCACCTCCAATGGCATGGCCACGTTGTCGAACACCGTGCGGTCGAACAACAGCTGGTGATTCTGGAACACCACACCGATATGACGCCGGATGTAAGGAATCTGGCGGCGGGGCAGGCTATTCAGTTTCTGGCCGCCCACGATCACCTCACCCGCTGTCGGGCGTTCCATCACCATGATCAGTTTCAGAAGGGTACTCTTGCCCGCGCCGGAATGACCGGTCAGAAACGCCAGCTCACCACGATCCAGGTGAAAGTTCACAGCCCTGAGTGCGGTGTGATCACTGTCGTAGCGTTTGGTTACCTGGCGGAACTCGATCATCGGGGCAGCTACTCCGTATTTACGGCGTCAGTCTTCGAACAACGCATCCACAAAAGTTTCGGCATCGAAGCTGCGCAGGTCTTCGGCCTGTTCTCCCACCCCGATATAGCGGATTGGCAACTGCAGCTGACGGGCGATCGCAAACACAATACCGCCTTTGGCCGTGCCGTCCAGTTTCGTGAGCGTAATGCCGGAGACACCTACTGCCTGCTGGAATACCTGGGCCTGGCTCAGGGCATTCTGGCCGGTACCGGCATCCAGCACCAACATCACCTCATGAGGCGCAGATTCATCCAGCTTCTTCATCACCCGAACGACCTTGGACAACTCGTTCATCAGGTTGTCCTTGTTCTGCAGGCGACCGGCGGTGTCTGCAATCACCACATCCACACCCCGGGATTGAGCAGACTGGATGGCGTCGAAAATTACCGATGCACTGTCTGCGCCGGTATGCTGGGCCACCACCGGAACGTTGTTGCGCTCGCCCCAGACCTGCAATTGCTCAACCGCCGCCGCCCGGAAGGTGTCACCAGCGGCCAGCATGACCGACTTACCCTCGCTCTGGAATTTCTTGGTGAGCTTGCCGATGGTAGTGGTTTTGCCGACACCGTTCACGCCAACCATCAGGATAACGTATGGCTGTTTACCAGCATCGATCTCCAGCGGCCGGGTCACGTCCTTGAGAAGGCCATGCAACTCATCCCGTAGCGCCTTGCGCAGGGCCTCGCCATCTTTCAGCTGATTGCGTTCGAGTTTCTCGGTCAGGGCGTCGATGATCTCAGAGGTGGCGGTCACACCCACATCGGCCATGAGTAACGTGGTTTCGATTTCTTCCAGCAGATCTTCGTCAATCTTCTTGCCCACCGAGAACAGGTCGGCCAGACCACCGGTCAGGCTGGCCCGGGTTTTCCCCAGACCCTGCTTGATGCGTTCGAAGACACTGACTCGGGTTTCCGGTTCGCGCTCAACCTCAGGCTCCGCCGCCGGAACGGGTTCCGGCGCGGGAGCCGGCTCAACAGCCGGTTGAGCCGCTTCCGGCTCAGCGGCTTCTGCCGCGGGTTCAGGCGGCACTTCAGTTTCGGCCTCCGGTTCCGCTGGCACAGGAGCCGGCCCCCTGGCCACCTCCGGCTTACGCTGAGGTACCGGCTTGGGCCGGGGCGCACGCTTGCGATTGCCGGCGATATCCAGCACAAAAAACAGAACAAGAAGGGCCAACAGGCCGACTGAAATCCACTCTGCCGTCATAATCTATCCATCTGTCTGAAAAAAGGGCGGGCACAGGCCGCAGGTTCGCGAAGAGGACACAAGAACCTCAGCTCGCCAAAATAAGTGGAGCATTCTAACAGACTGGCCGGCACAAGTGATGGGGCAGGATTAACCGGTCTCGTGGATTCCGGTACCATAGCCGCAAACATCAGCCATCCATGATTTTCCCGGAGCCTCGCCCCTATGGCACGACGTCCCCCAGCCCGCAAAAAACCCGTCGTCTCACCAGGCAAAGGCTCCGGAACCGGCGAACTGAGAATCATCGGCGGCGACTGGCGCAGCCGGAAACTGCGCTTTCCGGACGCCGGCGGCGTGCGGCCCAGCCCGGCCCGCACCCGGGAAACCCTGTTCAACTGGCTGAACTTCCACCTGGCAGGCAGCCGGTGCCTGGATCTGTTCGCCGGTTCCGGGGCTCTGGGACTGGAAGCACTGTCCCGTGGAGCAGCGCAGGCAACGCTGGTGGACCACACCCCCGCCCTGGCCAAAGCGCTCCGGGACAACCTCCGACTGCTGGGAACCAACAAAGGGGATGTCGCCTGCCAGGATGTGGAACAGTTTCTGGCAAAGGGTGACGGCCAGGGCTACGACATCGTGTTTATGGACCCGCCATTCCGGCAAGGCTGGCTTGAACGGTTGATACCGCTGCTGGACACCCAGCAATGGGTGAAGCCGGGTGGCTGGATCTATGTCGAACACGAGAGTGAAAGAGCCTTGCCGGCGGTACCGGCCAGCTGGCATCTGCACCGACAGAAATCAGCAGGCCAGGTCAGCTACTGTCTTTTCCGGGTTGAACGGAGTGACGAACCGGAAACCCAGTAACGGGGGGGCTTCCGGCGCATCCTACAGGCAGGCCTGTCTCAGGAAGCGGGGCGCAAGGAATACGCTCGCAGGTGGGCGGCAAACTCTTCCAGGTAACGAACACCACTGGCTTCGGCGTCACGACACCACTCCATCAACGCCTGCAGCTTGTCCTGGGGCTTGAGCCCGCGCTGGCGCCAGAGTGCCTGGAGTTCATGACTCTTCTCGTAGATCAGCCTGAGCACTTCGTTGCGCTCCAGCACCGTGTCGAGATGTTCTTTTTCCCGAGGCTTGATCAGGCTGATTTCGCGAGACAACAATTGCTTGAGCTTGCGATAACGGGGACGAATTTCGTCGTCCATCAACGCTTTCTGCTGTCGCAGCACCGGCTCCATTACTCGCTTGCGATACTGGCGCATGATCACAAAGCGGTTATTGGCGATAGCCTGAACGGTTTCCACGTCCACCGCCTGCTTGCCCGGAACATAATGAGCAATAGGCCGGTAGCCTTTCGGCGTCGCCAGACCAAACAGCTGGAACAGACGAATGTAACCCCAACCGATGTCCACTTCGTACCAGCGACGAGACAGCTTGGCCGAATTCGGATAGGTGTGGTGATTGTTGTGCAGCTCTTCACCACCAATCAGGATACCCAGCGGCGAGATGTTGCGGGCGTTATCGGCGCATTCGAAATTCCGATAGCCCAGGTAATGGCCGATACCATTGACCACGCCGGCAGCCCATACCGGAATCCACATCATCTGGACCGCCCAGATCCAGATACCGTGCACCCCGAACAGCGCCAGGTTGATCACCGCCATCAAGGCAATACCCAGGGTCTTGTACCGGCTGTAGAGGTTGCGCTCGACCCAGTCTTCCGGGGTGCGCTGGCCATAGCGCTCAAGGGTTTCAGGGGTGGCAGAAGCTGCGTATAACTCGGCGCCCTCAAACAGCACCTTGCGAATACCCAGCACCACCGGGCTGTGAGGATCTTCCTCGGTTTCGCACTTGGCATGGTGTTTACGGTGGATGGCCGTCCACTCTTTGGTGTTCTGGGCCGTGGTCAGCCAGAGCCAGAAGCGGAAAAAGTGCTTGAGGACGGGATGCAGATCCAGCGCGTTATGGGCCGAATGACGATGCAGATAAAGGGTAACGCTGACGATGGTGATGTGTGTCATCACCAGAGTGACCGCGATCAGCTGCCACACAGAAAGGTCCAGAAGACCGTTAAACCACATAGATAATCCTCGAAACTCGATTAACTTCGAAAGGCGATACTGCTGAGGGATGTCGCTGGCACTCGAAGGGGGTGATCGTTAGGCCCACTCTAGCGTACAGGTGTAAGCCTGGACAACCAGGTTTGGCGGCTTTTTTGTTACCGATTACACTGTTTCGTCTCAAAATCTGTCTGTTGGTGGAGGCTCTGTGCCGGAATTACCTGAAGTTGAAACCACCCGTCAGGGCATTGCGCCTCACTGCGAGGGCCAGACCATCCAGCGGGTAATTGTCCGCAACCCCAGCCTGCGCTGGCCGGTGCCGGCGGATCTGGCCGAGCACCTGGAAGGCAAGACCATCCGGGCCGTGGAGCGCAGGGCGAAATACCTGTTCCTGCACCTGGAGACTGGTTCCGTGATTGTCCATCTGGGCATGTCGGGCAGTCTCAGAGTGATCACCGACGACAGCCCCGCCATGACTCACGATCACGTCGAGCTTGTCCTCGGCAATCATCGCCGCCTGCGCTTCAATGACCCGCGACGCTTCGGCTGTTGGCTGTGGACTACCGACTGGAACCGGCATCCACTGATCAGCGCGCTCGGTCCGGAACCCCTATCCGAAGGTTTCAACGGCGCCTGGCTTTTTCGCCTGTCCCGGCATAAACAGACGCCGGTCAAATCCTTCATCATGGACAACCATGTGGTGGTTGGTGTGGGCAACATCTACGCAAACGAAGCGCTGTTCAAGGCCGGCATCCACCCGAAACGCAAAGCCGGCCGCATCAGCCTGGACCGCTACCACAAGCTGGCCGAGGCCATCCGGGAAACCCTCAGCGCCGCCATACTGATGGGCGGCACCACTCTGCGGGACTTCGTCAACAGCGACGGCAAACCGGGGTATTTCGCCCAGTCGCTACTGGTTTATGGCAAGGCGGGAGCGCCCTGCACCGAATGCAACACCCCGCTGAAAGAGATCCGCATGAACAACCGATCGACGGTTTACTGCCCCCGATGCCAGCGCTGAGATTCCGCAACGGCTCACACTTTTCAACGAAAAACCGTTTGAAATTGAGGCAATATGATTCATAGTTAATGGAGTGCTAGTACCCGGTCGCCGCACGCAGCGCGAACATGCTGGCTCGCAATACAGAGACAGGCGAGCCCTGACCAACCGGGCTGATACGTTCAGGAGAGAATGACATGACCCGCAAGATTTCCCGCACCCTGGTAGCCACCGTCGCAGCCTGCCTGCTGGCATTCTCATCGCTCGGCCATGCCCGTGCCGTGGACGAAAGCCCGTCTGCGCTGGCCATGACCGCCGATGCGGTGTTGCTGCGCCCGGCGCTGCTGGCCACAACCATTATTGGTAGTGCTGTGTATCTGGTATCCCTGCCATTCTCGGCGCTTGGCGGCAATGCCGGTGAAGCCGGTGAAGTGCTGGTGGTTGGCCCGGCCAAGGCCACCTTCGTGCGCTGCCTGGGCTGCACCCGCACCGGTCGCAAGTCAGAAACGGTGGAGCAGTCCGACAACTGATTTGGCGCACCGATCCGTAAAATCCCGGCTTGCCACTGGTCGGGATCTGAGGCAGCCTGAAGAAAATTCTTCAGGCTGTTTTGTTTATGGTGGACTGGTCAACCCTCGATACGGTGTTCCTCGATATGGACGGGACACTGCTGGATCTGCATTTCGACAACCACTTCTGGCTGGAGCACCTGCCAAGGCGCTATGCCGAACACTTTGACCTGCACCCAACCGAGGCCCGGGACTACCTGATTCCGATGATTATGGCCGAGCGGGGCTCACTGAACTGGTACTGCACCGATTACTGGAGCGAACGCCTTGCCCTGGACATAACCGGCCTTAAGGCGGAAGTTGGCGACCGCATTGGCTACCGCCCCCATGTAACCGACTTCCTGGCCGCACTGCGCCAGGCCGGACTGCGCTCGGTCATCGTCACCAACTGCCATCCGGATCCTCTGGCCCTGAAGCTTCAGCGGACCGGACTGGATCAGCATGTTGACGGCATCGTCTCCAGCCACGAACTGGGCAAGCCCAAAGAGGACCCGGCGTTCTGGCAGGACCTTGCCGGCCGCTCCCCCTATCGTCACCAATCTACCCTGATGGTCGACGACAGTTTCCCGGTGCTTGAGAGTGCCCGTGCCGCCGGTATTGGCCAGTGCCTGGCGATTCTGGCCCCCGACAGCCAGCAGCCATCCAAAGACCACCACCCGGACATTCCCGGCATTCATCACTTCGATGAAGTACTGCCTGCCTTGCGCTCACATACAGCAGTGCCATCCACCCCATGAGGGGGTTATAATGGATTATTGCGGCATTTGCCCGACAGGTGAGGAGATATGACGGCGGCGAACGCAGACGATCAGAAAGTCCGGCTCGATAAATGGCTGTGGGCAGCGCGATTCTATAAAACCCGCTCGCTCGCCAAAGAGGCGATTGAAGGCGGCAAGGTGCACTACAACAGCCAGCGCACCAAGCCCGGCAAGATCGTTGAGACCGGCGCCAAAGTGACCCTGCGCCTGGGCTGGCAGGAAAAGATCGTGATCGTCGACGACATCAGCGACCGACGCCGGGGCGCCCCGGAAGCCCAGAAGCTCTATCACGAAACCGACGACAGCGTGAAACGGCGGGAAGATCTGGCCTGGCAACGCAAGACCATGCAGGCTGCACAGCTGCCCCCGGCTCGAAGGCCGAGCAAGAAAGATCGCCGGGATATCCAGCGCTTCCGGGAACAGAATGGTCTGTAACCATTGAATCCCACATATCTGACAACCCGTATACAACCCCGTTTCAGTAACTCCCAGTAAATCGATACATCAGCTCCAGGAGACACCATGGCATCCCGCGACCAGTTCCAACGTTTTCTCTTTGAACACAGCCAGGTGCGGGGTGCCTGGGTACAGCTGGGCGAGAGTTTCAAGGAAATCACCGGCCAGGCCCCCTACCCGGATTCAGTCCGCGAGCTGCTGGGAGAATCCCTGGTAGCCAGCGTACTGATGAGCAGCACCCTGAAATTCAAAGGCACTCTCTCGCTGCAGGCAGCGGGTGAAGGTGCCCTCAGCACACTCATGGCCGAATGCAGCCATGACCGCCATATCCGTGGCCTGGCCCGCTTTGATGCCGATGCGGTCAGCGGCGAAACCCTGCACGAGCTGCTCGGAAAAAGCCGTATGGCCATCACCATTACCCCGGAACAGGGCCAGCGCTATCAGGGCGTGGTACCAAGGGAATCAGAAACCCTGGCCGGCTGCCTGGAAGAGTACTTCGAGCGCTCCGAGCAGATCGCCACCAGCCTGTTCCTGTTTGCCAACGAGGATACCGCTGCCGGCCTGTTACTCCAGCGCCTTCCCGGCCATACCGATGACGACGATGACCTGTGGAACCGGGTGAACCACCTGGCCCGCACAGTGGAAGCGGAGGAACTGCTGAGCCTGGACAGTGAAACCCTGCTGCACCGGCTGTTCCACGAGGAAACGGTGCGCCTGTTCGAGCCGGATCCGGTTGCCTTCCGCTGCAGCTGTTCCCACGAACGCACCCTGGCCGCGCTGGAAGCCATCGGCAAGGACGAGTGCTACAGCATCCTCGACGAACAGGGCAGCATCAACATGGACTGCCAGTTCTGTCACGCAAACTATCGCTTCAATAGAAATGATATTGATCACCTTTTCACCGGCCATACGTTACACTAAGCAGTCACTGAACTTGCCCGGAAGCCGCCTCTGGCGCGGCTTTCAGGGCAGTCGTTTTTTGTGGGCGTCTCTGGCATAATAGCGCGCCTGAATTGACCCGATTGTTCAGTTTTCCGTCAATTTTCGGGGGGACGGCCTGGGCAATCACGAAGACATCCCGAGGGCGAGGTCGAAGTGAGCAACACTTATAATGATCTGAGTACAGCACGACTGGTCGAGCTGGCATTAGCAAGGAACGAAGGCCAGCTGGCATCCAACGGTTCTCTGGTGGTCACCACCGGTGAGCGTACCGGCCGGTCTCCTATGGACCGCTTTATCGTCGAGGAGCCCAGCACCGCCGACGACATTCACTGGGGTCCGATCAACCGCCCGTTCGATGCTGAAAAGTTCGATGCCCTGTGGGATCGCGTTGAAGCCTACATCGCCGAAAAAGACCGCTTCGTCTCTCACGTTCACGTTGGTTCCGACCCGGAACACTACCTGCCGGTAAAAATGACCACGGAAACCGCGTGGCAGAACCTGTTCGGCCGCAACCTGTTCATTCGCCCGGATAGCTTCAACCCGGCCGACAAGCAGGAATGGCAGATTCTCAACGCCGCTAATTTCGAGTGTGTACCGGAGCGTGATGGCACCAACTCCGACGGCTGCGTCATCATCAACTTCGCCAAGCGCAAGGTGTTGCTGGCCGGCATGCACTACGCAGGCGAAATGAAAAAAGCCATGTTCTCGGTTCAGAACTTCCTTCTGCCCGAGAAAGACGTTCTGCCCATGCACTGCTCAGCCAACGTCAGTGAAACCGGCGAGACCTGCCTGTTCTTCGGCCTGTCCGGCACCGGCAAAACCACCCTGTCTGCAGACCCGCACCGGTTCCTGATCGGTGACGATGAGCACGGCTGGGGCCCGGGCACCGTATTCAATATTGAAGGCGGTTGCTACGCCAAGTGCATCGACCTGAGCCAGAAGAACGAACCGATCATCTGGGACGCCATCCGTTTCGGCGCCATCGTTGAGAACGTGATGATTGATCCGGAGACCCGCGAGCCGGATTACAACGACGTTTCACTGACCGAAAACTCCCGCTGCGCCTATCCGCTCGAGCACGTCGAAAAGCGCGTGATCGAGAACCGTGCCGGTGAGCCCTCGCACATCATCTTCCTGACCTGCGACATGACCGGCGTTCTGCCTCCGGTATCCATCCTGAGTCGTGAAGCGGCTGCGTACCATTTCCTGAGTGGCTACACCGCGCTGGTGGGCTCCACCGAAATGGGCTCATCCTCCAAGCTGAAGTCCACCTTCTCGACCTGCTTTGGTGCGCCGTTCTTCCCGCGCCCGGCCGGCGTCTATGCCGAGCTGCTGATGAAGCGTATCGACGAATTCGGCAGCAAGGTATTTCTGGTCAACACCGGCTGGACCGGTGGCCCCTACGGTGAAGGCAAGCGTTTCAGCATTCCGACCACCCGCGCCATCATTGCCGCCATCCAGAACGGCGATCTGGACGACGTCGAAACCGAGCACCTGGATGCCCTGAATCTGGACGTGCCCAAGCACGTTCCGGGCGTAGACACCGAGCTGCTGAACCCGCGCACCACCTGGGTCAGCCCGGACTACTACGACGGCAAGGCTCAGGAGCTGATTGCCCAGTTCGTGGAAAACTTCAAGAAATTCGACGTGGCCGACGCCATTGTTGAAGCGGGCCCGAAAGCCGGCTAAAGCCGCTTTCCCACTGCCATAAAAAAAGCGCCTTGCGAAAGCTCGGCGCTTTTTTTGTGCCTTTGGTTTGAGAACACAGACCAGACAGGCCGCCGGGGCGGCCTCGGGCAGAGAAATCAGTTGGCGTAGAACAGCAACGGCACAAAGGCCACCAGTACCAGAGAAATACCCATGGCAATCAGTGGCATGATGATGCGTTCGTGGCGCTGGTAGAAGGTTCCACCTTCCTGCTGGGCCGCCAGCACCTCAGCCTCGCCCACCACCTGGCGGGTGAGCAGATGGTTCAGGGCCACAGGCGGGCTCAGGTAGCCAAGCTCGAAGGCTACCAGCGTCACCATCCAGAAATGCACCGGGTGAATACCGCTGGAGTAGGCTATGGTCGCCACCGTTGCGGTTACCAGAATCACCGCCCCGAAGGCGTCCATGATCATCCCCAGAATCACCAGGATCACTACCATCAGCAGCATGGCAGACCAGGGACTGTCGAACGCCTGCGGGAAAGTTTCCATGATGTGGGAGCGCTCGATCACACCACCAATGCTCACCGACAGCCCCAGCAGCAACAAAAGGGCGCCAATCTCGGCGGTGGTATCGTTGGTCGCGCCACGAACGCTGCGCTCCAGCCCCTGGTGATTGATCTCACCGGACGCCCGGCCCCGGCCATTTTTCAGGCTGATATGCTCATATACCAGAATGGCCAGCATGATCACCGGCAGCAACCGGGGCGCCGAAAATTCGTCCATCTTCACATCCAGGGCAAGCCGGTAGAACAGCACTACGGCAGCGATCACGATCACATAGGGAATCAATGGCCGCAAAGCCTGGATGGACGCCGGAAAGGCATCGGCCGCCGGGGCCAGGTCAAACTGGCTCTGCCGGTTCACCGTGAGAGCCACCATCGCAAACATGGTGGCGGTCAGTACGAATACCCAGATGCCCCAGCCAAACAACTCATCGGTCGTCACCTCTCGGTTCAGGTAGGCAATCACCACCACCAGCAGACACGGCCGCAATACCACACCCAGGGAGCCCGACATGGCCGTGGCCGCCAGGGCCAGATGTCGGCGCGCGCCCGCCGCTCGGAGCTCACTGTAGATAACGGCACCGGCAGCAATTACAAAAATACCGGAAGCACCGGTATAGGCGGTAGGTACCGCCGCCACCAGAACGGCCACCACCGCCAGCATCTCCGGCGGCATACGCCAGGGCCGGAAAATATTGAAAACCAGAGTCGCCAGGCGGGTCTGTTTCAGCATCATGCCCACCCACACGTACAGTCCCACATTCAGGAACATGTCGGCCAGTTCCATCATCTTGCCCAGATAGATCCCGATACCGGAGGAATGGCCGATCAGCGCGAAGTAGGTACCTGAAATCAGACACATCACGGTATAGAGCGGAACCGACAGAAACGCCTGATTCAGATTGCCCCCCGGCGCCAGATTGTCGGGCACGCGGAACAGGCGATAGAGGCTCGCCAGCGTCAGGCAGGCAAAGCCGACAATCCAGAAATTGTGTAGCAGCAGCTCCTCACCGGATACGGCGGTGCTGCTGGCCAGGCTGGATTGCCGGAAGATCACTGACGAGCCCAGCAACATGGCGTTGGCAATGGTTTGCAGAGTGTGGGAGACGGTGTAGTCCAGCCGGGTCTCCATGGCTCGCATGGCAATGTGATGGCGGGTGAGTGTGGCGGTCACCGCACACAGCATCACCAGAATCACCAGAACATAGCGTTGGGCTGTGAGCCCGAACGCGATCAGGTCGGCTACAAAAAGCTCTACCGCCCGATAGGCTTTCACACCGGGAGTCAGTTTGTCCTGCAGGTCTTCGTAACTGGCGTGAGCGGCCCGGCAATCCGCCACCGAGCGCTCTATGGCAAGACGGACTTCCCGGGGGTCTTTTTCATGGGCGCCAAGCAGTGCTGCCATCGGGTCGTCTGCCGGCGCTTGCTCAGCCAGCTCCCGAGCGACCTCTGCCTCAATATCCCGGTTGAGGTCGCACTCCGGTTGTACCGGGTCCATGCGCAGCTTGTAATAACCGCTCCAGAGCTGCTCACCAGCGCGCAACATCTGATTATGAATATCACTGCTGGTGGAGAACAGAACCACAGCCAGCAACAACAGACAGGCCGGCAGCGATGAAAACCACTCCAGACCACTACGACGAAAACCACCCTGGGGCATAACGGCTTACTCGGCTTGATGATGGTTACAACAGGTCGTCCAGATCCATGGTCTCGACCGGTTCACGCTGGTCATCCCAGAAGGCACCGAACTGCCCGATGGGGGTGCGGTGGCCGGTGTTTTCCACCCACAACCGATCCGAAATCGCCACCAGCATATTGGTCGCCATGGCATCCACAAACCGCCATTCCTCGTTGGCGGGATTGGCCTCAAGGGATTCAGCATGGTCCCGGATAACCGACTTCACCAGGGCTTCATCATTCTTGTTCATGGCCGCAATGGCCTGGAACACATGGCCCAGTCGGACGCCAGCTTCCTCGCCCTGCTCCGCGGCAATGGCCAGGCGCTCGAAGGCATCTTCACCCTGGGGCTGGGTTCCCGGGATCATGGCCCAGACCGTGGCACGCAGGCCCATGGGGGCGCCCCACCATTTCTTGTTATCCAGACACTGGGTAGCACGGCCCACCACGGAGCCGGTATTGAACGGAACGCCCACCGAGGAAGTGGCCTGGATCTGGGCGTTAAGCGCCTGCAGCCCGGACAGCAAACCGGCCATGTACATGAACTCGTCCATGTCATCGTCGAAATCCGGGCACTCGGTTTCATCCGGGTTGCCATAGTGGCTATTGTGATGCTGCCAGCTTTTCAGATAGCGGCGAGCGGCCAGGGTATGGGCACGCTTCTGGCGAATAAAGGCGTCTTCCGCCGCGGTCGCGTCCATGGAGTGCATGGCGGCCAACCCTGCCAGCTCATGCTCCCTGGCCTGCTCTTCCGCACAACTGCCCGAAGACAGGTAGAGCATCACAGCCAGTTGATCCGGCTCGCTGGTTACCCGACCAAACGACATCAACAGCGGCGCGGTAGCCTCGCTCATGGAACAGCCCATGGCCAGATCGTCCGACTCCATGAGGTAGGGGACGGTATGGTTGCGGGAGAAGCCCTTCATGACATCCCCCGTGGTCTTGTAGATCATGTTATTGACCGCCCCGCAGCCGCTCAGCAGGAGACCGGCAGTCAATGCCGCCACCATGCCGCGAAGCCCAGATGATGTTGTCGGGGATCTCCGGAAACCCTTCATACCTTTCAACCTTTTGTTCTTGTGTTCTGTCCAGAAGATGGGGGCGGACTGCACCGTTTGTTACAGTCTGTAACCGGCGTTCATTATGACGAACTCCGCCCCGGGTTTATGAGACCGATCCCGCAAATGACGCCTCCGGGAACATATCGTTACCGAAGAAGGTTTGCAGATTCAGCCCAAAGCCACTATAGATTGCTTCAGCCTCCGGCCTGGCCGGGGCAATAACCAACAACAATCAGAACGAATAATCAGGAGTATCCGATGCGCAAACCTGAACTTGCTGCTGCCATTGCCGACAAAACCGGCCTTACCCGGGAAAAGGCCGGAGAGGTAATCAACGCGTTTACCGACCAGGTGTCGGCGGCTGCCGCGCGGGGAGAGGACGTGACACTGATCGGTTTCGGTACCTTCAACATCCGCAGCCGGGAAGCCCGCAGCGGGCGCAACCCGCAAACCGGCTCAAGCATCCAGATCCCTGCCAGCAAGACCGTGGGTTTCAAGGCCGGCAAGGCCCTGAAAGACGCCATCCGCTGATCACCTGCGGCCCGCTCTGTATGCGGGCCGCTCAGTGCCTCAGGATGCGCACTCCGAACGGGAGCCATCCACCCGACAGCGAATCGCCTCCATCAACTTGATGGCGCGCTCGTCATAGACCCCGTCCTCCAACAGTGAAAGACGAACCTGGCGCAGCATCTTGTCGTACTCGGCCACATCTTCCCGGGGCGGGTGCATCCAAACCTCGGCAGGAATCCCGGACTCCGCTTCCGCAATGATCTCGTAGGCCTGATCAATCCGCTTGATGGACTCATCCCGAACCATCTGGCCGGCGTCTTCCGGGAAACGGTCGCGATGAATAATGACCTGGAAGTTCATGTACGCCAGGGCATACTTGAACACCCCACCCTTGGAATTAACGCCCTTATAGAGTTCCAGAGGCTGATAGGCCACGGCTGGTGCATAGGCCAGGTCGACACTGCCATTATTGAACTTGCCGGCAAAGTTGGCGGAGTTGGAGCCAACCACCGATGCGCCGACATGACGGACCATGCGCACCGAGGCCGAGTCGTAATCCAGCGTTGCGATGCGTTTGCCCTGGAGTTTCTCGACCGAATCAATGGCCCGGTCGCGGGTATACAGGTAAATGGCCCCGGCAGGAAAGACACCGGCTACCTCATAGGGCCCGTCAACCAGGAACGGCCGGGCCTTGGGCTGGCTCAGGGTGTTGTACAACAGGCGCATTTCTTCTTCACCCGGCACTGCCCCCATGGCTTCGAGGCTACCGGTAAACTTGTTGAATTCCCGGGCACGGGTGCCGGTCAGCAACACGGCATCGCACTGACCGGCCTTGAAGTCTTCGGCCGCTACTTTTTCATCGGTGTAGGCACGCAGTTCCAGCTTGATGCCTCGCTTGAGGGCCACCGGCTGGAACTCCTTGGTAATGGCAAACAGCGGGCCATTGGCACCAACCGGGTCAAACACACAGAAACTGCGCTCAAGGATTTCATCCTGGGCCTGAACCAGGGAGGGTGCCACCACGCTGGCACACAGGACGGCCGCCATGGCGAGCCGGCGGGAAAAGCGGATTGATTTCACGGGATGACTCCTGAGTTTTTATTGTCGGGCCGGTCACATCCGGGTGACTGGCTCTCGTATTCTATGACCTGACCGTAGAGGGTCAGGTCATAGAATACGTTGGCTCAGGTGCCTGCCATCAAGGGTTTTTCAGCAAAACCGGCGAGTTCTGTGATGATGTCGACAGAGGCGGAGCCACCTCTGCCTCATTTTTCAAAGAGGTGTTCCGGGAGCCTGCCAGGCGGTGCGACCTGCCACCAGGGTGAGTTTCACCTCCCCTGGCAGGGCTCGTTCCAGAACCGGAGCGTGCCGCCCAGCCGACAGCAGCGTTGCTGCGGAAGGCTGCCAGTGGCCATCCGGGTCAAACAGACAAAGATCAGCAGCAGCCCCGGCCGTCAGAGCCACTTCCCGGCCCAGGACAGCCGCCGGGCCAGCGGTCAGTGCCCGCAGCAAATCCGGCAATTCCAACTCATGATTCTGTACCAGCTCCAGACCCAGGGACAGCACGCTTTCGATGCTCGACAGCCCGGGCTCGGTCGCGGGCAGCGGGGCCTGCTTGGCCGCGGAATCATGGGGCTGATGCTGACTCACAATTGCATCGATAACGCCGTCCCGCACACCGGCCACCAGCGCCTGACGGTCGGCTTCTCCGCGCAGGGGAGGCCGGACATGAAAACGACTGTCGAAGCCGGCCAGGGCCGACTCGGTGAAGACCAACTGGTGCATGGCAACATCGGCGGTAACCTTCACGCCGCGATCCCGGGCCTGGGCCAGCATCTCGACGCTGCGGGCGCAGGACAGCTGGCTCAGGTGCAGGCGCACCCCGGTCTCTTCCGCCAGCAGTAGCATTTCCATAACCGCGGCCGTTTCGGCCACCTCGGGAATACCCAGCAGCCCCAGACGCGTGGTGACCTGGCCATCATGGGCGTAGCCATCGGCCGCCAGTGCCGTATTTTCCGGACTGAACATCACGGTCAGTCCGAAGGTCTGGGCATAGGCCATACACCGGCGCAGAATGCGGGCATTGCGCACGCCCCGGGAACCATTGCCGACCGCCACGCAACCGGCTGCTTTCAGGCCGGCCATATCACTGAGCATATCGCCATCAAGGCCACGGGTGATGGCACCGATCGGCAGCACCCGAACCACACCTCGGGAGGCCACGCTGTCGAGAATCAGATTGGTCACGGCACCGGAATCATTGACCGGCGAGGTTTCCGGCGAGGCACAGACCGTGGTGAAACCACCATGGGCGGCGGCTCGTGTTTCCGAGGCAATATTGCCCTTCTGGCCATTGCCCGGCTCCCGGAGATTACAGCACAGGTCGATAAAACCGGGCGCGATCACCTGCCCGGCGGCGTCCAGTGTTGCGGCGCTCTCGGCTGCCTGGGCCTGCTCTCCAACCGCCTCTATGCGACCATTGCGCACCAACAAGCCCGGGTTACTGATCAACCCCTTGCCCGGCTCAAACAACTGCCCGCCGGTCAGTTTCAGGCCGCCCTCATTCCAGTTCGCTGACGCTGTCATGCCAGGCCCTCCTGCTGTCTTTGCTGACGCTCCGCCATCTGACCACCCATGGCCATGGACATCACCGCCATCCGGATAGCAATACCATTGGTGACCTGGTTAAGAATGACCGACTGGGGGCCATCGGCCACCGCTGACTCGATCTCGACCCCGCGGTTGATCGGGCCCGGATGCATAACGATGCAATCGGGCTTTGCCAGCCCCAGCTTTTCCTGATTCAGCCCGTACAGACGGTAAAACTCACGTTCACTGGGTAGCAGGGCACCTTCCATGCGCTCCTTCTGAAGCCTCAGCATGATCACCACATCCAGGTCTTTCATGCCCCGGGCCATATCGTATTCCACGGTACAGCCAAGATCCTCGACATCTCTGGGCAGCAGCGTGCCGGGAGCAATCACCCGCACCTCTTCCGCGCCCAGCACATTCAAAGCACGAATCTGCGAGCGCGCCACCCGGGAGTGCAGCACATCCCCGACAATGGCAACTTTCAGGCCTTCGAATCGGCCCTTGTGCTGACGGATGGTCAGCATGTCCAGCATCGCCTGGGTGGGATGGGCGTGGCGGCCGTCACCGGCATTGATGATGGCAACGCCCGGGGTCACACTCTCGGCTATGAAATGCGGCGCGCCGCTCTGGGAATGACGCACTACGAACATATCCGAAGCCATGGCCTCCAGATTAAGCAGGGTATCGGACAGGGATTCACCCTTGGAGGTAGCTGAGGTAGAAATATCCAGGTTCAGGACGTCGGCAGACAGGCGCTTGGCCGCGAGTTCGAACGTACTCCTGGTCCGGGTACTGGATTCAAAGAACAGGTTGACTACGGTGCGGCCTCTGAGAAGGGGCACTTTCTTGATACTTCTCTCTCCCACCTCAATAAAGGAGTCGGCGGTGTCGAGAATATCCGTGAGCAGTGGCTGGCCCAGGCCATCCAGCGTCAGGAAATGCCGCAACTGACCATCCCGGGTCAGCTGCAAGTGGTTCGGGGAAGGGTCGTTCGCGGTCATGGCTCGCCTGTTATCAGTTGGGAAGGTTTACTGCCCGGATTCCTGTACTTCAATGCGCAGTGGCTCGGGGCCACGCAGTTTCACTCGTTGATGGGCTTCCAGCGTCAGGGCCCGTCCCACCACATCCGGCTGGATTGGTAGTTCCCTGGCGCCCATATCGATCAGCGTGGCCAGTATGATACTGGCCGGACGGCCGTAGTCGAATATTTCGTTCATGGCAGCCCGGATCGTCCGGCCACTCATGATCACGTCGTCGATCAGGATGATGTCCCGGCCTTCGGTATCAAACGGCAGACTGGACGGCATCACCCGGGGGTTCAGACCAATGCGGCTGAAGTCATCCCGGTAGAACGAGATGTCCAGCTCTCCGAAAGGCTGGGCAATACCCAGGCGCTTCCCCAACACATCCGCCAGCCAGACACCGCCGGTCCTGATTCCGATCAGCACCGGGTCATCCACGCCACGCGCCTGGAGAATCTGACGCAGGCCGGATTCCAAGGTGTCGAGCAGCTGGTCTATATCAAGCAATGCGGTCATTACAGCCTCGTTTATCAGATCAGCCGGCCTGCTCCCGGCACCAGGTTTCCAGTATCAGCACGGCGGCACGGTCATCGACGCCGTGGCGGCCGAAATCGCGGCTGCCACCACCGGCCATCACCTCGCCCTTGGCTTCGTAGCTGGTGAGTCGTTCATCCACCATTTCGACCGTGACATGGTAGCGGCCGTGCAAACGCTTGCCGAACTTGCGGGCCCGCGCGCACATCTCATTTTCGGTGTCATCCATATTCAGAGGCAGGCCAACCAGGACAATATCCGGCTGCCATTCCGCCAGCAGCGCCTCGATCTGCTGCCAGTCGGGAATCCCGTCCCTGGCCGGAAGCATGGCCAGGGGCTGGCCGGTTCCGAGCATTTCCTGCCCTGACGCCACCCCGATACGCCGGGTGCCGAAATCAAAGGCCAGTAGTCGACGGTTACCGGGATCAGGCATGACCCACCGAATCACTGAGCTGGTTCAGATCAATGCCCATCAGGCGGAGTACCGCCTGGTAACGTTGGTCTGCCGGCGTGCGGAACAGAATGTCGGTACTGGCCGGGCAGGTCAACCAGGCATTGCTGCCCAGCTCTTCCTCCAGCTGACCCTCGCCCCAGCCAGAGTAACCCAGTGCCACCAGAAACGATTCCGGCCCCTCATCCCGGCCAATGCTTTCCAGAATATCCCGGGAGGTGGTCAAGAACACCCCATCGGTGACTCGCGCGGTATTCTTCCACTGCCGGCCCGGCGAGTGCAGAACAAAGCCGCGCTCTGGCTGAACCGGCCCGCCGGTGTATACCGGCAAGTCCAGTTCCCCGCCGTGCATGTCGAGCTGCTCGAGGATCTCACCCAGGTGGATATCCAGCGGCTGATTGATCATCAGCCCCAGCGCGCCCTCCTCCGAGTGTTCGCAAAGGTAGATCACCCCACCGTGAAAGCGGGGATCAGCCAACCAGGGCGAAGCCACCAGGAAGTGGTGCCTGAGACTGCCTGTGGTGTCGTGTTCGGCCGTCATCCTGATGTAAGCCCCCGTCTCTGAAATGACCAGGTGCGTATGATTTCCAGTTCGTCCACGTCCTGACGCATTTCCTCCGGGAAAGGCGCAAACGGAGCGGCCATACGCACAATTCGGATTGCGGCATCATCCAGCACCGTGCTGCCGGAGGACTGGAGGATTGCCACTTCCTTGATTGTGCCATCTTTCTTCAGCGAAACCAGCATGCGCAGGGTGCCGTAGATGCCTGCCTGCCTGGCTTCGGTGGGATAGTTGATGTTGCCCACCCGGGTCACCTTGCTCACCCAGTTCTGCACATACCAGGCGTTGCTGGACTTCAGGGTCGAGGCTGCCGTTACCCGCATTACCCGGGGTTTGCGGGCATAGGCCCGCTGCTGTGCGTCAAACCGCGCCTCCAGGCTGGCAATCTCCAGGCTGCGCTCCATCAGGCTCTTTTTCTCGCTCTGGGGCAAGGGCTCTTCCTGGGGCTCGGTTCGCTCCTCGGGCCTTGACGCCTGGCGCTCGGTGCGAGTCTCGGTCTGGACGACCGCCCGCTCCTGTTGAGGCTGAGGCCGGGTGGTGGTCTGTGGCTCGGGTTGCACCTGGGCCAGCTCCGGCTGACTGATCTCGGAGGGATTGGGCGAGGTCATTTCCATGGCCTGCTCTTCCGAGCCACTGCCCTGTTGACTGGTCTGGGCCAGAAAATCGGCTTTCTCCGGCGCCTGCTCATCGTCGAACCGGGACAGGGTAATTTCCATGGTCTGAGCCGAAGACCGGGGCGATTCCGGGGCAAAGGTAATCCCCAACACCAACATGGCATGAACGGCCAATGCCATAAACAGGGTGAAGGAAAACCGATCGAAATCGCTAACCTGGGTTGCCATGACGGTTCCTGAGTCTCCTTGTGCGCTCAAAAGCTGTGATCGGTCTTCAGTCTCTGGCCAGACGTCGCTCGATGGCGTCCATCAGCATGCCGGCAATGTCGATGCCAAACGCCGCATCCAGCTCACGAATGCAGGTGGGGCTGGTGACGTTGATTTCCGTGAGATAGTCACCAATGACATCAAGCCCCACGAACATCAGACCCTTTTCCTTGATCACCGGCGCTACCCGGGCACAGATCTGACGGTCACGCTCGGTCAGCTCCCGGCCCTCACCACGACCTCCGGCGGCCAGGTTGCCGCGATTCTCACCGTGTGACGGAATGCGTGCAAGGGCATAGGGTACCGGCTCGCCCTCAATCAGCAGAATACGCTTGTCACCTTCGGTGATTTCGGGGATGAATTTCTGGGCCATGGCCTGATGGCTGCCGTAATTGGTGAGGGTTTCGATGATGACCCCGAGATTGGCATCGTTTTCCTTGACCCGGAATATCGAGCGGCCACCCATGCCGTCCACTGGTTTCATGATGATGTCACCATGTTCGGCATAGAATTCCCGGAAACGCTGGGCAGAGCGGGTCACGATCAGCGGCGGTGTCAGGTCTTCAAACTGGGTGGCAAACAGTTTTTCGTTGCAGTCCCGCAGAGTGGCCGCCGGATTGACCACCAGAGCGCCCTGCTGCTCCGCCGATTCCAGTATATAGGTGGCCATCAGGAATTCCCGGTCCACCGGTGGGTCCTGCCGCATCAGAATCACGTCCAGATCACCGAGCGCACGATCCTGACTGGCGCCGAAGCTGTACCAGTTGTCCGGATCCATGTGCACAGTCAGCCCACGGGTGTGAGCCCGGGCCTGGCCGCCCGCAAGATAGAGATCCGGCAGTTCCATGTACTCGATTTCCCAGCCACGTTTCTGGGCGGCATGCAGCATGGCCAGAGAACTGTCTTTCTTGAAGTGAATATCCTGAATGGGATCCATCACGATCCCCAGCCGGATTGTCATAGCGTCTCCTGGAACTGTCGGTAAGAAAACACGAACCGGTCAGCAGAGCGAACCGGTTATTAAGTGCTATGCTGAGAGGTCAAATGGTATTGTACCCGAGCCGCGAATGCATCCGGAGAAATCCGCAGATAAATCCGTGATGGCAGCGGCAGAAGTACATTTGGTCACAAACTAATACTTTTTATCCAGCCATGGATACTCTATAAATGAGCGGGGTTTATAGAACAACCTTAACGTTTGTGTTAAAACCCCCGTTCGAAAATAACGACAGTCGCTAGAGCGCAAGGCAGTTGGACAATGGATGACAACTTCGAGAACCTGAAGATCATGGTGATTGACGACAGCAAGACCATTCGTCGCACCGCGGAAACCCTTCTTAAAAAGGTTGGCTGTGAGGTTATCACTGCCACAGACGGCTTTGACGCTCTGGCCAAGATTGCCGACTCCCAGCCGGACATCATTTTTGTCGATATCATGATGCCCCGCCTGGACGGCTACCAGACCTGCGCACTGATCAAGAACAATTCCTCTTTTAAAAAGACGCCGGTTATCATGCTTTCGAGCAAGGACGGCCTGTTCGACAAGGCAAAAGGCCGAATCGTAGGCTCGGACCAGTATCTGACCAAACCGTTCAGCAAGGATGAGCTGCTTAACACCATCCGCCAATACATGCCTCAGGCGGAACAGTAACCCCTGCTGACACACAGAACCATCGAGGAAACCATGGCCCGCATTCTGATTGTTGACGACTCGCCAACTGAAGTTAAGAAGATTTCCACCATTCTGGAAAAACACAAGCACGAAGTGCTGACCGCAGATAATGGCGCCGATGGTGTGGCCAAGGCCCGCGCGGAAACTCCGGATCTGGTGCTGATGGATGTTGTCATGCCCGGCCTGAACGGCTTTCAGGCGACCCGCCAGCTGACCCGTGCGCCGGAAACCGCTTCCATCCCGGTTGTGATCGTAACCACCAAGGATCAGGAAACTGACCGGGTGTGGGGAACCCGCCAGGGTGCCAAGGGTTATCTGGTCAAGCCAGTTAACGAAGACGACCTGATCAAAACAATCAACAGCCTGATTGCCTGATCCCCAACCTTGGAGTACGCATGTCCGCCCAGGCCGCCCCTTTTGCCGTTCTGACGGATATCGCCCAGCGCAGCCGGTCCATGGCCGCCGGTCTGCCGGAACAACAGGAAGCCGTTGAACTCTGGAACGGCATCGGTTTTATTCTCTCGGGCGAGCGCTATGTTGCCCCCATGGGCGAAGTTACCGAAATCCTGCATGTACCCCGGTTCACCCATGTTCCGGGGGTTCGGTCGTTCCTGATGGGAGCGGCCAATGTTCGCGGCCGCCTGTTACCCCTGGTCGATCTCGCCACCTTTTTCGATGTGCCCCGCTCTTCCCGCAGCCTGCGTGAACGGCGGGTTCTGGTGGTTGAGCAGGGCGACGTATTCAGTGGCCTGGTCGTCGACAGCGTACTGGGCATGCAGTACTTCGCCAAAGACAGTTTCAGGGCCACCCCCGACGGGGTGCCCGACAGCGTTCGTCCGTTTGTGAGCGGCGGTTACGAGCGTAATGAGGAGGTCTGGAAAGTGTTCTCAGCCACCGATCTGGTGGAAGACGAACGCTTTCTTGATGTTGCACAGTGGTAAGGGTGATGGTACTGGCAGGAACATCACCCTGACCGTCTGAAACCCGCTACACATACTTGCCATTTCCAGAAGAAAGAGGCCGGGAGCCAGAAAATGAAAAACAGAGCCGGAAGACTCAGTATGGGACAGGGAGGCAACAAACTGGTTGCCGGCCTGATCGCAGCGCTGATTGCACTTACCGTCCTGCTCGTTGTGGTACTGTTCATCATTAACCAGGACAGTCAGCACGACCAGCAGTACATCGCCAACACCGCGGAAATGCGGGTACTCTCCCAGGAGATCGCGAAGAACGCGACCGAGGCCGCCGGTGGTACCGCCGAAGCCTTCGACCAACTCCGTCGTTCGCGGGATGAGTTCCAGCAGCTCTGGACCAACGTGACCGAGGGCAACCCGGAAACCGGCCTCCCACCCAGTGAACTGGCCCAGCAAAGTGGCGTACAGGAACACTGGAACACCGTTCGTGAAAACGCCGACAGCATCCTCTCCACCCGTGATGCAGTACTCGGCCTGCACGAAGTAGCCCGGACCCTGAACGAAACCATTCCCCAGCTGCAGGTGGAATACGACGACATCGTTCAGATTCTGCTGGATAACGGTGCCCCTGCCGAACAGATCTCTCTGGCCCAGCGTCAGTCGCTGCTGGCAGAGCGTATTGTCCGCTCCGTTAACAACGTACTGTCCGGTGACGAAGACGCCGTTATCGCGGCCGACCGTTTCGGCCGGGACGCCAGCCTGTTTGGCCGGGTACTCGACGGCCAGCTCAACGGCAACCCCGCCATGGGCATCTCCCGCGTAGCGGACGAAGACGCCATCTATGGCCTGGAAGCGGTTGACGAGCTGTTCCAGTTCGTTTCCCAGAACGTAGACGCGATCCTTGAGGCCTCTCCCGACCTCTTCAAGGTTCGTACCGCCGCAAGTGACATCTTCCAGAACTCCGAGAGCCTGCTGGCCGAACTGTCGACTCTGGCCGACAACTTCGCCACCCAGTCCAGCTCCCGTCTGATCAGCCCGACCCTGGCCTTCGCCATCCTGGCCGCCATGGTTGCGATTGTTGTCTTTATCGGTCTTGCCCTGTACCGCGACGCCCAGGAGCGTCTGGCCACCACCCAGGAGCAGAACGAACAGAACCAGAACGCGATCCTGCGACTGCTGGACGAACTGGCCGACCTGGCCGATGGTGACCTGACTACAGAGGCCACGGTAACCGAGGACTTCACCGGTGCCATCGCCGACTCCATCAACTACGCGATCGACCAGATGCGCGGACTGGTACAGGCGATTCGTGGTACTGCAGTACGGGTAGCTTCCGCCGCCCAGGAAACACAGGCCACGGCCATGCACCTGGCCGATGCATCCGAGCACCAGGCCCAGGAAATTGCCGGCGCCTCCGCTGCGGTTAACGAGATGGCCGTGTCTATCGACCAGGTATCCTCGAACGCCGCCGAATCCTCCGCGGTTGCGGAGCGGTCGGTTGCGATCGCGAAGAAAGGCGCGGAAGTGGTACAGAACACCATCCGCGGCATGGACAACATCCGTGAACAGATCCAGGAAACCTCCAAGCGGATCAAGCGTCTGGGTGAATCTTCCCAGGAAATCGGTGACATCGTATCCCTGATCAACGACATCGCCGACCAGACCAACATCCTGTCCCTGAACGCGGCAATCCAGGCCTCCATGGCCGGTGACGCAGGCCGGGGCTTCGCGGTGGTTGCGGACGAAGTTCAGCGCCTGGCGGAACGTTCTTCTGCAGCAACCAAGCAGATTGAGGCACTGGTTAAAACGATCCAGTCAGATACCAACGAAGCGGTTATCTCCATGGAACACACCACCGCCGAGGTGGTCCGTGGTGCCCGACTGGCCCAGGACGCGGGTATCGCCCTCGAGGAAATCGAGAACGTATCCATGTCCCTGGCGGAGTTGATCCAGAACATCTCCAACGCCGCCCGTCAGCAGTCGTCCTCTGCGGCGCACATTTCCAACACCATGAACGTTATCCAGGAAATCACCTCCCAGACTTCCTCCGGTACCAACGCTACCGCGAAGTCTATCGGTAACCTGGCAGAAATGGCCTCCGAGCTGCGGTCCTCCGTTGCCGGCTTCACCCTGCCGGATGAGGAAATGGCCAATCAGGAAGAAGAGGAAAACAGCGACGTACCGGTGGTCAGCTGATCACCGGCCCGGGGCAGATGACGGTCTATGGCGCATACGCATAACCAACTGTCACCCGCCGAAGGCATCTGGTCACTGCGCCGTCTTCCGGATATGGATGACGCGCAGTTCAGCCAGTGGCAGACCTTGCTGGAGCACCGCACCGGCATAACCCTGACCACCGAACGGCGCTCGTTTCTGGAAACCAATCTTGGCATCCGGATGCGCGAAATCGGTTGCAGCAGCTACCAGGCCTATTACGAGAAAATCGTATCCGGCCCGGATGCTGTCAGGGAGTGGGCCACACTGGTAGACCGGCTCACTGTTCAGGAAACCCGGTTTTTCCGGGACCCGGACGCCTTCCGGCTGGTGGCGGATTATGTGCTTACCCGTCCCCGTGAACAGTTCAGGAAGCGGGCCCTGGAGGCCTGGAGTGTTGGCTGCTCCACCGGCGAGGAGCCTTACACGCTCGCGATGATCCTGAACGAGGGCATGGCTCAGTTGGGCGTGCAACCGCTCTTCGGCGTAACCGGCTCGGACATCAGTCAGCCGGCCATCGAAAAAGCGCGCCAGGGCCGGTTTAATGCCCGCAAGTTGCTGGGAATGGAAGAAGACCTGAAAGCCAGGTATTTCCGGCCCTCGGAGCGGAATACCGTAGAAATTGTGAACAACATCCGTGACCGGGTGTGCTTTACCAGACTCAATGTTCTGGATCTGGATAAAGCCCCCATGCACGGGATGAACATTATCTTCTGCCAGAACCTGCTGATCTACTTCCGTCGCTGGCGCCGACGGGAGATCGTCAAACGGCTCGCAGAGCGTCTGGCACCGGGGGGGTTACTGGTGCTTGGCCAGGGTGAACTGACCGACTGGCAGCCACCGGGCCTGCAGAGGGTTCCCTCGGAACATGTACTGGCGTGGATCAAGCGCCAGTCCGACGAAGAATAACCGGAGTGGTTATGGGCAATCACCATGACAGCATCGCCCTCGACTGGGTTCGGGGAGAGATACAGGACACGCTGACCCAGGGCCAGCATGCACTTGAAGCGTATGTCGAGAATCGCGACGACACTGCGCGCCTGCGCTTCTGCCTGAATTACCTCCACCAGGTACACGGTACCCTGCAAATGGTGGAACTCTACGGTGCGGCACTGCTCACCGAAGAGATGGAAAAACTGACCCAGGCCATTCTCAACGAAACCGTGACCAGCGTTGACGATGCCGTCAACGTGCTGATGCAGGCCATCCTGCAGCTGCCACAGTATCTGGAACACATTGGCAGCAGCAGTGATGACTTTCCCATGGTTCTGCTGCCGCTGCTCAACGATCTCCGGGCCGCCCGGGGCGAATCCCTGTTGTCCGACACCTCCCTGTTCAAGCCGGATCTCTCTGCCTCACAGATGAAGGTCAGCGGCAAGGTGTCTGAACGCCTGCACGATCCCAAAGTCCTGGGCCACCTGCGCAAGCTGCGCCAGATGTACCAGTTTGCCCTGGCCGGCGTGGTTCGCGAGGCCGATCTGGACGCCCATTTCGATTACATGCAGAAGGTAATCCAGCGACTGGTGCGCCTGTGCCAGAAAACGCCCCGGGGCGAACTCTGGAAAGCCGCCAGCGCCTTTGTCGACACTCTGCAAGCCCGGGTCAACCCGGTGAACACCGCCGTCAAATCCCTGCTCAGGGAACTGGATTCCGAGATCCGCCGGCTCACCGACGAACATGCGGACATCCTTCAGCAGCCGGTTCCGGAAGCGCTGTTCAAACACCTGTTGTATTACGTCGCCCGCGCCCGGGATCTGGATCGCCCCCAGGTTCAGGCACTGCGTCAGGCCTATCAGCTGGATAGCGCCCTGCCCTCGGAAGACGACGTGGATGCGGCCCGCAACCGGGTATCCGGTCCAGGCCGGGACGCCATCCACTCCGTGGTCAGTGCCCTCAACGAAGAACTGGCTCGACTGAAAGATCAGCTCGACCTGTTTGTGCGGGCCGAATTTCGTCAGAACAGCGAACTGGACGAGTTACTGCCCGGCCTGCGTCAGGTTGCCAACACCCTGGCCGTTCTTGGTCTTGGCATTCCCCGGAAGGTCGTCACCGAACAGATTGAACTGGTAGAAAAACTCTGCCAGCAGGCCGAAGTGGTCGACGATGGCACCCTGATGGACATTGCCGGTGCCCTGCTTTACGTGGAGGCCAGTCTGGCTGGCCTCGACAGCGAGCGACGCCCGGAGCAGTCGTCCGGCTCGGCCGAGGAAGCCTCCGCCATCAACATGGGCTCCCGTGAACTCGGAGAGGCCAGCGAAGCGCTGATCCGCGAATCCCGTAATACCCTGGAGCAGGTTAAATCCGCCATCGTCAATTTCATTGCCTCCCAGTGGGATGCCCGTGAAATCGAACACGTACCCGGACTCCTGCACAGTATCCGTGGCGGTCTGAGCCTGGTGCCACTGGATCGCGTTGCCGATATGCTCGCCTCAGCCGAGCGTTATGTCACCGACGTATTGCTCAGCAACAAACAGGTTCCGGACTGGAAACAGCTCGACACCCTGGCCGATGCCGTTACCAGTATCGAGTATTACCTGGAGAGACTGGCAGATGGCATCAGCGATAACGACGCTATCCTGCGCGTGGCCGAAGACAGCCTCGCCAGTCTCGGCTTCCCGGTCGGACAGGAGCCCACCTGGAGCCTGACGGAAGAAACCGAAGAGGCCCCGGCTGAAGTACCCGTGGCTGAAGAACCTGAGGCCAGCGCCGAAGAGACCACCGCACCAGAGGCCAAAACCTCTGATGCCGAGCTGCTGGATGATGAAATCCTCGGCATTTTTGTTGAGGAAGCGGAAGAAGTTCTGCAGACCATCCACGAGTTCTATCCGAGGTTGCGCCAGGATCACGACGATCGCGAAGCTCTGACTGAAGTTCGCCGGGCTTTCCATACCCTCAAAGGCAGTGGCCGCCTGGTCGGCGCCACCAGCATTGGGGAACTGGCGTGGTCGGTGGAAAATCTGCTCAATCGGGTCATCGACCAGACCATCAAACCGACCGATGACATGTTCACCCTGATGGACCAGGTCAACGCCCGTATTCCTTCCCTGATTGAGGACTTCCGGAACGGCGAGACCAGGGGCGACGTCAACGAGCTGATTGAACAGGCTGAAGCGCTGGCAACGACCCGACGCGCAGAAACCGGACAGGCGGCCGAAGAGACCACAGGCGAAGCAGAAACTGCAGACGAGGCCGCCGCCGAGCACGAAATCGAAATTCCCGAAACGCCCGCTACCGCGCCAACGAGCGAAGTTGAAGAAGCGGACGACAGTGACGATCTCATTGATGACGAAATCCTCGAGATCTTTATTGAGGAAGCTGGCGAGGTACTCGACACCATTCGCGAATACCTGCCCATGCTGCTACGTCAGCACGATGACCGCAGTGCCCTGGCAGAAGTTCGGCGGGCCTTTCATACCCTGAAAGGCAGTGGCCGGATGGTTGGCGCTACCGTGATCGGGGAGCTGGCGTGGTCGGTCGAGAACATGCTGAACCGGGTGATCGACGGCAGCGTGTTCATGAATGATGATATTGCCCAGCTGCTTCAGGATGTCACCGATTCGGTGCCGGCGCTGGTCACCGATTTTGAGAAACGCCAGGCGCCGAGCCTGAACACATCTGCCATGGAGGCGCGGGCCAATGCCCTGGCCAATGGCGAAATTCCCGATGCCACCGCCATGCCGCTGGTGGACACCGACACAGAGTCTGCAGAGGAAACAACGGCCGGTACCGTCACTCCGGAAGACAGCATTGAGTATGATGCCCTGCCCGGAGAAGACGAAGTGGATCCGGTGCTGCTGGATATCTTCGAGAACGAAACCGAAACCCATCTGCAGACCATCAAGGAATACCTGGAGGCTGCGGGCGACAAAGC
Source organism: Marinobacter sp. ST-43 (assembly GCF_030541085.1). Lineage (NCBI taxonomy): Bacteria > Pseudomonadati > Pseudomonadota > Gammaproteobacteria > Pseudomonadales > Marinobacteraceae > Marinobacter > Marinobacter sp. ST-43. The sequence goes on along the minus strand of NZ_JASSVO010000011.1, from coordinate 50,385 downwards.
CACCGCCGCCTACACGGACGATCTCTCTCGGGCGTTGCATACCCTGAAAGGCAGTGCCAACACCGCCGGTATCGCGCCGATTGCGGAAGTCATTACGCCGCTTGAGCGCTTTATCAAAGAATCCCGGGCTCAGAACAAACGGGCAGACCGCGACGTACTGGCGCTGATCAGTGATGCGGCGGGCTTCCTGACCCAAGGGCTTGCCCAGATTCGGGAGAATCCCCAGGCACCGCTGGCAGGCACCGACGAGTACCTTGAGCGCCTGCACCAGGTGTGTGAGCAGACACTCACCAGCCATGCCCAGGCAGACGACGAACAACCCGCCAGGAAATCGTCGTCACAGCTGGTACAGCTGTTCCTGGGTGAAGGCCTGGATATCGTTCTGGATGCCGAAAGCATTCTCGATCGCTGGTCTGAAAACCCGCAGCAGGACGAGGCACTGGCAACCCTCCGTGCCGAACTGGAGCAACTGACCCAGGGTGCGACAGACGCCAATCTGCCCGATGTTGCCGAACTGACCGCCGCTTTGACCCGCACCTACACCGCGATTTCAGAGCAGGGCCTGCCGCCGGGCGATAATGTATTCCAGACCCTGCGCGCCGGCCATGAGCAGTTGATTAACATGATGGATCAGGTGGCGGCCGGGCTGGCTACTGAACCCAGCCAGGAACTGATTCAGGAACTCGAGGCGCTGGCACAGGCAACCGCAGCCGAGCCCGCAGAACCGGATGAGTTCGAGCAGCAGTTCACCGACGACCTGGAAGAGATCGACCTCAGCCTGGAGATGGATGAACTGGAGCAGGCAACAGAAGAACCTGAGCTGACAGAAACGCCGCCACTGCCGGAAACGTCTGAAGACGATCAGGCCATGGACGACGAGCTGGCAGCAATCTTCCTGGAGGAAGCCCGCGACCTGATTGACAGCACCGCGGAAGCCCTGCACAGCTGGAGCGAGGACACATCAAACCTGGACCTCCTGCGGTTGCTCCAGCGTGACCTGCACACCCTCAAGGGTGGCGCCCGACTGGCCGACATTCCGGCCGTGGGTGATCTGTCCCACGAACTGGAAAACCTGTTTGAAGGACTGACCGAGCAGAAATTCTCGATCAATGACACTCTGTCTGACCTGTTGTTCCGCTGCCATGACCGGCTTGCCGGCATGGTCGAGGCACTTGAAGCCGGTGAGCCGCCGAGGCCCGCGCCGGATCTGATCACCGAGATTCATGCCTACATCGATGGCGCCCGTGGCACTCGCCCGGTAACCGATGTACACACCGACGACTCGGCAGAACCGGAAGACGAAGAGCTGACCCTGCCGGAGCCGGAGCTCGAGGAAAGCACCGAAGAAACTGCAGGTGCAGAGGAGGAAGAGCTCCAGGCCACCGATCTGTCCCATCTGGACCCGGAACTGGTGGGCATTTTCCTGGAAGAAGCCTACGACCTGATCAACTCAACCGGCAGTGCCCTGCATACCTGGAGCGAAGACCCCTCGAACCGGGAGGTTGCTGCCGAACTGCAGCGTGATGTGCATACCCTCAAGGGTGGCGCCCGCATGGCCGGAGTCGAGGCCATCGGCGATCTCACTCACGTGCTTGAGGATCTGTTCGAAAAAGTGGCCGAAGGCCAGCTTGAAGCCAGCGGTCAGATGACCGACTTGCTGTTTGCCTGCCACGACCGCCTGGCCCAGATGGTAGAGCAGGTGGCGACCCAGAAGCCGTGCCCGCCAGCCGAAGAACTGGTGCATCAGGTTCAGGCCATTCTGCGCGGCGAATCCCTGCCTTCGGAGGAACCGCCGCAGTCAGAGCCGGGTGAGCCCGACGTTAGCGAACTGGAAGAACTGGAAATCAGTGAACAGCCGGCGGCGGAATCCGAAGAATCCGCGTCCAGCCTCAACGAGAGCCTGGAGGACGCCACCGACGATGATCTGGTTGGCATCTTCCTGGACGAAGGCCTGGAAATCCACGAGGCCATTACCGAATGCCTCGACCAGTGGCGCGAGGAGCCGGAGGAGCTGGCGGGCATTACCCGCCTGCAACAGGAACTGCACACCCTGAAGGGCGGCGCGCGACTGTCGGATGTCGACCCGATTGCGGATCTGGCCGAAGCCTGGGCCGACGCCCTGGACCAGCTGATTGCCGGCGACCGGGGCCAGTCGGCCATGCTTGGCCTGAGTGACCGCGCCGCGGCCAGCCTGAAATCCATGCTTGATGCGCTGGAAGACAGTCGCAAGCCCGATGCCGACACGGCCCTGATCGACGCGTTGCGCACTACCGCACCAGCGGAGGACACATCCGGAACAGAATCGCCACAGCCAGAAACGGCTGAAGCGGACTCCGTGGATCCGGAAGTGCTCGAAATCTTCCTGGAAGAAGCTGGCGAAATCATGGACCAGCTGGAGCAGCTACTCGATGACTGGCGTCGTGAGCCGGCCAATGAGCACTTCAACCGGGAAGCACAACGGGCATTGCATACCCTCAAAGGCGGCGCCCGTCTGTCCCAGCTCTCCGAGCTTGGCGACAAGGCTCATGCTTTCGAGACCCGCCTGATCGATCTGGGCGGTAACGCGCCAACCGAGGAGCAATGGCAGGCCATCACCGGCGATCACGATGCCATCATCGCGCTGGTGGCGGATATCCGCAAACGCTTTGAATCCGGCGCACCGGCACCTGCCCCGCAGCCGGAGAAAGCACCCGAACCGGTTCGCGAAGAACCCGCGCCGGTGCCAAAGGCCTCCACTGCGGAGCCAGCCCCGACCAAACCGGTTCCGGCACCTGCGAAACCGGAGAAATCCGCGGCCCAGGCGCGCAAGAAAGCCGCCGATGCACAGAGAGCCGCCCAGGAAACCATTCGGGTATCGGCACCGCTGCTGGATGAGCTGGTTAACCTGGCCGGTGAAACCAGTATTACCCGGGGTCGCCTGGAGCAACAGAGCAGTGATTTCAGTTACACCCTGGACGAAATGGCCGCCACCATCGAACGTCTGCGGGAACAGCTGCGGCGCATGGATATCGAAACCGAAGCGCAGATCCTGTTCCGGGCCGAGCAGGAGCACGGGCCGGACTACGGCGACGATTTCGATCCGCTGGAAATGGACCGCTACTCCTCCATCCAGCAGCTGTCACGGGCCCTGAGCGAATCCACTTCGGACCTTGCTGATTTGCGTGAAACCCTGTCCGAGCGGGTTCGGGACACCGAAACCCTGCTGGTTCAGCAATCACGAATCAATACGGAACTCCAGGAAGGTCTGATGAAGACCCGGATGATTCCGTTCTCCTCCATGGTGCCCCGTCTGCGCCGCATCGTGCGCCAGATCAGTGGCGAACTCGGCAAGAAAGTCGATTTCGACGTACGCAATGCTGAAGGGGAAATGGACCGGAACATTCTGGAGCGGATGGTCGCGCCGCTTGAGCACATGCTCCGCAACGCGCTGGACCACGGCATCGAAACGCCGGAAGACCGCACCAAGGCAGGCAAACCGGCCACAGGTGAAGTGGTTCTGTCCCTGACCCGGGAAGGCGGTGATGTGGTGTTGAGGATGATGGACGACGGTAAAGGCATTCCGTCCGACGTTATCCGCGACAAGGCCGTTCGCCAGGGCCTGATGCGCGCCGACGAAGACCTCTCGGAAAGGGAAATCCTGCAGTTCATTCTGCAGCCGGGCTTCTCCACCGCCCAGCAGGTTACCCAGATTTCCGGTCGTGGCGTGGGCATGGACGTGGTTGCCAGCGAAATCAAACAGCTCGGCGGCAGCCTCGACATCGATTCCGCCCTGGGCCGTGGCACCACCTTCACCGTACGCCTGCCGTTCACCGTGTCGGTCAACCGGGCATTGATGGTGTCCACCGGGGAAGATTTCTACGCCATCCCGCTCAACACCATCGAAGGTATTGTCCGGGTCAGCACCTACGAGCTGGAAGAGTACTACAAGCCAGACGCCCCCATGTACGAGTATGCCGGCCAGCAGTATCGCCTGCAGTACCTGGGCAGCCTGCTCAACAGTGACCACCAGCCCAAGCTTCAGGGCCAGGCTCTGCCACTGCCGGTCATTCTGGTGCGCGGCGCGGAGCAGCCCATGGCTCTGCAGGTGGACCAGCTGATGGGTAGCCGGGAAATCGTGGTTAAATCCCTCGGGCCGCAGTTCAGTTCCGTCCGGGGCGTTTCCGGTGCCACCATTCTCGGTGACGGCAACGTGGTTGTAATCCTCGACTTGCCGGCGATGATCCGCTCCGACATCCTGTCCGAACGCCAGCGCCTGGCGAATCTGGAAAAGGCACGGGACAGCGCCCGCTACGAGGAAAAAGCCACGACGGTTATGGTGGTGGACGACTCCGTTACGGTGCGCAAGGTGACCTCCCGTCTGCTGGAGCGCAATGGCATGGAAGTGGTGACCGCCAAAGATGGTCTCGACGCCGTTGCCCAGCTTCAGGACCACCGGCCGGACATCATCCTGCTCGATATCGAAATGCCCCGTATGGATGGTTTCGAAGTGGCCAGCTTTGTGCGCCACGACGACAACCTGAAAGATACGCCGATCTGCATGATCACCTCGCGGACGGGCGAGAAGCACCGGGAACGTGCTCTGGCCATCGGGGTCAACGAGTACCTTGGCAAGCCGTTCCAGGAAACCGAGCTGCTTGACACCATCAAGCGGCTGACCGGGAACCGGTGATGGCCGGCCCTCACGGCCGGCCTGGCGTCGGGATTGTGTCCGATGTGGTGCTGCAACGGCATCGGCTGCAGGCGGCGACCGGAAAATTTGGCCTGGACGTCAGCTTCTCGGGAGATCCCGAGCGGCTGATGGACTACCCGGCGTTTCCGGACGCAGCCCTCTGGCTGGTGACCCTGGAAGACGAAGCGGATCATCCGGCACTGTTCGAGCATCTGCTGGAAAATACAGAAGCACCGGTCTTATTTGGCCTGGACCAGGCTCCCAAGCCCGGCACCACGGAATACTTTCGCTGGGAACGCCGGCTGCTCGACAAGCTGGAAAAACAGCTCGGGCATCTGGAGCAGCTGGATACCGCCAACGACATTGAAGAGCTGGCCGAGACCACGCCAGATGCGGTGGACGCGCCTACGCTGCCACACTGGATAACTCCGGCGGCGCCGGGTTCGGTGGCTGAGGACGTCTGGATTCTCGGAGCCTCGCTGGGCGGTCCTGCAGCGGTGAAGACCTTTCTCGATCACCTGCCGCCAAGGCTACCGGTCGGGTTTATCTATGCACAACATATTGATGGCAATTTTACCGAAGTCCTCACCCGGGTTCTGGGCCGGCACGCCCACTATTCGCTGAAGCGGGCCGAGGAGGGCTATCGGGTACGCAATGGCGATGTGGTGCTGATGCCGGTAGAAAGAGAGTGGTGCTTTGATCGCCAGGGCCAGCTGACGGAACAGAATCATCCCTGGCCGGGCCCTTATGGCCCATCGATAGATCAGGTGTTGCTGAACGTGGCGGATCACTATGGCAAACACTGCCATGCCATCCTGTTTTCCGGCATGGGCAACGACGGCGCTATCGCTGCACCCATGCTGAAGGCCTATGGCAGCCGCATCTGGGTTCAGGAAAGCACCAGTTGTGGTAACAGCTCCATGCCCGATTCGGTGGCCGCCACCGGCTGCGCCAGTTTCTGTGGCACTCCGGAGCAACTGGCCAGGGAACTGGTAAAAGTCATTGAGAACAACTGCCTGCTCAAGGGCCGGCAAAAACGGGATTCCGCCTGAGGTAACAAGCAATGAGTGAAAACAGCCAATCCCTGTCCTGCGTCATGATACCGGTCTCGGACCGCCAGCTCCTGCTGCCCAACGTCTCCATTGCCGAGGTGGTGGATTTCACCAGCAACGATGCCGGCGCCAATACACCGGACTGGCTGGCCGGATTCCTGGACTGGCGCGGGCTCACACTGCCGGTCATTTCCTACGATGCCGCCAACGGCAACAAGCTCACCATCCCTGGTGACAACCGTGGCCGCATCATTATCCTCAATACCATCGGCCCGAATCACCAGAGCACCCCGTTCATGGCCCTGGTCACCCAGGGCATTCCCAGCCAGGCGCGCCTGATGGAAGACCAGATCCGACAACTGGACGGCGACCCCGGCCCTGCGGACCTGATGCAGGTGGAAGTAGACGGCGAGCCAGCCTGGATCCCGAATCTGGAATACCTGGAATCCCTGGCCGTCGACGCACATCACTGAGCCTCCGGTCGGCATGGCGTGGCCGCCTGCAAATGTTATAATGTTGCAAATTTTGCAGGATCCACACCATGCCGGAACGCGCACTTCCCTACCGTCCCCATAACCATCAGGCCTGTGTCGCCCAGGCATTATCCGATGCCCATGCCATCTGCCGCGATGAAAACGCCCGCCTGACTCCGATCCGTGAACGGGTGCTGGAGTTGATCTGGCAATCCCACAAGCCGCTGGGCGCCTACGATATTCTGGCCAAACTGTCCTCGGATGGACATAACGCCGCCCCCCCCACGGTCTACCGGGCCCTGGACTTTCTGCTTCAACATGGACTGGTTCACCGGATTGCCTCGCTCAACGCCTTCGTCGGCTGTGCCCATGCCGGTGAACATCATCGCGGTACTTTTCTGATCTGCCGGCAGTGCGGCACGGTCCTGGAACTGGCCATGCCGGAACTCAATCAGGCCATCGAATCCGCGGCGCGCGCGGAAGCCTTCCTTCCTGACGACGTTACCCTGGAAGTGGCTGGCCTCTGCCCCCGCTGTCAGGGGGAGCAAACGAATGACTGACCCTCTGGTCCGGCTAGAACAGGTTACGGTGGCATTTGACGACCGGCCGGTGGTTGATCGGGTCAACCTGACCGTGAGCCGGGGCGATATCGTCACCATCATCGGCCCGAACGGTGCCGGCAAAACCACGTTGATTAAAACCGTTCTGGGGATTCAGCGAGCGACCAGCGGTCAATTATCAGTGGCGCCCGGTCTGGTGATCGGTTACGTACCCCAGCACCTGACTCTGGAGCCCACTCTGCCACTGAGTGTCCGGCGCTTCATGCTGCTCAGCAGGCGTGCACTGGCAGACTGCACGGCCGCGCTGGAACGGACCGGGGTCGCGCACCTGCTGGATGCGTCCGTCCACCACCTGTCCGGCGGCGAAAAACAACGACTGCTGCTGGCCCGGGCACTGGCCCGGAAACCCGATCTGCTGGTGCTGGACGAACCCGCCCAGGGGGTCGATATCAATGGCCAGGCCACACTCTACGATCTGATTCGCCAGCTTCGGGATGAGCTGCACTGCGGTATCATCATGATCTCCCATGATCTGCATCTGGTGATGGCGGCCACAGACCGGGTTATCTGCCTTAATCAGCACGTATGTTGCAGCGGATATCCGGAGGATATTTCCCAGGACCCGGCTTTTGTGGAAACCTTCGGTCATCAGGTTGCCGAGTCACTGGCGGTCTATCACCACCATCACAACCATCGCCACAACCTCCATGGTGATGTGGTCTCTTCCGCGGACGCCCACGAAGGTTGCAGCCATGACCATCATTGATGCGGTACTGGGCGACTTCTTCTGGCGGGCGCTGCTCGGCGGCCTGGGCGTGGCTTTGGTGGCCGGTCCCCTTGGCTGCTTCGTAGTCTGGCGTCGCATGGCCTATTTTGGAGATACGCTGGCCCATTCGGCCCTGCTGGGCATCGCGCTTAGTTTTCTGATCAGCGTGCCTTTGAATCTGGGTGTAGTGATCACCTGTGTGCTCATTGCGCTGGCCCTGGTGCTGCTATCCCGGACCCGCACCCTGGCTACCGATACCCTGCTCGGCATCCTGGCGCACAGCGCGCTGGCCATTGGCCTGGTCACCCTGAGCTTCATGCCGGATGTCAGGGTGGACCTGACCGGCCTGCTGTTTGGCGATCTGCTGGCCATGACCCGACAGGATCTGGTCTGGATCTACGGTGGCGCCGCCTTTGTCCTGTCTTTGCTGGCGCTGCTCTGGCGCGGCCTGCTGATGAGCACCATTCATGAGGAACTGGCACGGGTAGAAGGGATTCCGGTGGAACGCCTGCGGCTGGCGTTGATGCTGATGTTTTCGCTGGTGATTGCGGTGGCCATGAAGATTGTCGGCGTCCTGCTGATTACCGCCCTGCTGATTATTCCGGCCGCAACCGCACGCCGACTGGCCCACAATCCCGAACACATGACCGCCCTGGCAGTGGTCTTCGGGGTGGTGGCGGTGTCCGGCGGACTGACCCTGTCCTGGTACCTGGACACGCCGGCCGGACCATCGGTGGTGGTCACTGCATTTCTGGTGTTCCTGATGGTGTATGCAGGTGCCCGCCAGAGCCGGCACTGACCGTCCGCGCCACCAGTCAGCACAGGGCGGCGCCCGAATTGCCGGGCCGGTATTGCTGGTCTAAAGTTAGGCGGTATCCGAGCAGCAAAGGCCTCGCGGGAGCACACCAGCATGGACAGCGACCTTCGTAACACACCCGGCACCCGATTCCGGCTCTGGCCGGGTCTCTGGATTCCCGGGGTTATCCTGGGTATCGGCATACTGGTGTCAGTGGCACTGGCCAACACCCTGGCGCGAACTATCGCTGACCTTGGCCTTGAGGCCTACCATGCCAGGCATCAGGCTCTGGTTGCGACGATCGCAGCCCGTCTACAACACACGCCGGGGCAGCAATTGTCTGCATCGCTGACCTCAGCTTTGGCGACAGATCTGCCCGAGGGCCTGCAGCTTCGAATCGATACGCTCGCCAGACACACCAAACAGGCTGTGCTGGAGCTCGGCAACGTAGACGAGCCCCGGGATTCCGAGGCCCTGCGGACCGAGCTGACACTGCCCGGCAGGCACTGGATGGTCACCACGACGCCCAGCGCAGGGTGGATAGACCGGGCCTCGAACCAGGCGCGCTGGCAGCTTCTTACTGCAGGTGCCGGTATCTCGGTACTCGCAGCCTTACTGATGCTGGTCGCCTGCCGTCGACTGGCCATCCGCAATGCCAGAATCCGGCAGCAACAGGCACAACTCGATCGCGATCAACAACAGATTACCAATCTGCAGGTGGAGAAGTCTGTGCTCCGGCATGCGCTGAACGACAGCGAAGCAAGAAGCCGGGATCTGGTCCGGCTGGGCGGAGCGGTAATCGCCGAACTGGATCACCAGGGGCGCATCGGATTTGTGTCCGCCCAGATTGCCGACGTGCTCGGTCGCGCGCCCTCCGACCTGACCGATCAGCCGTTTGAACAACTGGTATCCGAACAAGACCGCAGCCGGTTCCGGGAAAGCCTGGACAGCGCCCGCAGCGAGGAAGACCTGACCCGAACCGACCTGGTACTGATCGGGGCCGAGGATACCCGGCCAGTGCGGGTCTGTCTGCGCCTGAAACCCATCAAGGATCCCGTCCACGGCATTACCGGCTTTCGGCTCAGTGCTACCCCGGACTAGGGCCCGCATAGACGGCCAGCGCGATCTACCAGCGACTCACAAGGGCTGAATCCGGTCCAGCAGCCGCCCATTCTCAACCAGCTCAAGAAACTCATCACCCAACCTGTCACTCTCCGAGATCGCTCGACGCCAGGCTCGCTCGCGACCGGCATCATCGCCGACGTACTTCTCGAAGTCCTTTCGATCCGGCAGTTTGCGATCCGGCAGGGTTGCCAGGTAATCCGGTGACGGCGATACCAGCACGACATCCTGCAGTCGACTGGCATCGCCCCGACGCCATGGCAAGGTTTTATCGAACCAGCCGGGAACCACACGATCCGTAAAATGCGGATAGAGGACAATGCCAGGCTGCTGGTAAGGCAGGTCAAGGTGATAATCGAGCAGTCCGCCATCCCGGTATACACCCTCTGGCGCGCCCGGAATATTGCGGACTCCAGACATCACCAGGGGAATGGAAGCGGACGCCAGCAGGGCCGGCAACAGGTTATCCCGGCTCAGGGGCACTTCATGACTGGGGAAATCCACCAGGCTTGAGACCGGCGCGCGGCTCCGGGCATCGTGCACAATGCCACGTTCCATAAAACGACCCAGGTGCCGGCGGCTGACCATGTTGGCGCTGATAGCCCGCATCAACCCGAGGCTCAGCCTGCCACGGGTATCGTGTTGCAACAGGCCAAGACTGCGCACTACTACAATGCTCAACCGGTACCAGGGATGGCTGAGCAGAAAGTCTTCCCGGCCCCCCAGCAGCTCCTCCAGAAACAGTATGCTTTTGCGGGAGATTTCCGCAGCGCTGACGCCTTTGGCAAATCGCTGACTGGTGTACAGCTCGGCCAGGCGGGCCAACTGGGCCTTGGGATCATCTGAAGAGGCAATGGCGGCAAACCGCCAGCTGCCGATGGAAGATCCGATCAGAGCCCTTTCCTGGGGAGCCTGCGGCAACCAGTCACCAAAAATGGCCTTGTCCAGGCCACTGATTCCCAGCGCCTTCGGGCCACCGGCTGCCCCCGGAATCACGTGGACATCTTCCGGCCCCAGCGGTTTCTGTTGCAAGCGCTGCAAAGCCCGGCGACCTGCTCGGATGGTCAGTGCCGGCTTCCGACTGTGAATGGCAGTCATTCCTTTCTCCCCTGAAATGTCCGGCGAGTGTATCCGACCGACCGGAGGTGGCCAACTGAACAGAATTCATGACGGCCATGTATATTCTGAATAACAGATGTCTCCAGAATAGTTTTTGCAAATACCATCGATCCGTGGTTTTTGCTTTCGCTCATCAAACTCCATGCTAGACTTGAGCCATCGATTACAAACGGAAACATGCCGGTTATGAACAGCGGGAGTAGGCTGTGAATCTAATTGCCTCGCCAAATACCCTGGCAACCAACCCGACCCTGGCTGTTCTCGGGTTCAAGCGGCAACTGGTCTATCATCTGCACATCTGGGCGTTTATTGCGGTCGCTCCCCTGGTCATGGTGCAGTGGCAGCATGGCAACGTTCTGCTGTCATCCCTGCTGATTCTGTTCTGCGTGAACGCTGCCCTGGTGATCGCGTTCCTGCGTTTTCGCAGTACCTATTTTTTCAAGGGCCGGCTGTTCCCCATACTGGCCGTGGTATGCGCAGCCTATTCCACCCTCATCAATGGTCATGCCGGGCTCTACTGGGCCTATCCCGCCGCCATTGCCCTGTTTTTCCTGCTGCCCCTGCGTGAAGCCATTTTCTGCAATATCGTGTTTGTGTCGGTCATGGCGGTAGTGTCCTTCTTCAAATTTCCCGAAGCCGACTTCTGGCGTATCACTTTTTCCCTCGGTCTCAGCTGCCTTTTTGCCATGATCTTTGCCTGGCTGGTGGGGCGCCTGCAGGCCGAGCTTACCCGCCTGGCGACAACCGATCCACTGACCGGCTGCCTGAATCGCTCCCAACTGGCGGATATCCTGAACAGCCAGATTCAGATGCGGGAACGCTATGAACGGGTGTCCAGCCTGGTACTGATTGATCTGGATTATTTCAAGACCATCAATGACCGCTGGGGCCACCTGGCCGGTGACAAGGTGCTCAAGGAAATGGCGCTGCGGGTACGCAAGCGGTTGCGGGAAAGCGATCAGTTGTTCCGTATCGGCGGCGAAGAATTCATGGTAGTACTCCCGGAAACCCGCCAGAAAGACGCCGACACCCTGGCGCACCAGTTGCTGACCAGCATCAGCGCCCGGCCGTTTCTGGATGACATCCGGGTTACCGCGAGTGCCAGCGTGGCGGAAGTCACCCAGGGCGAGACCTGGTCCGTATGGCTCAACCGGGCAGACCAGGCTCTGTACGAAGCGAAATCCCGTGGCCGGAATCAGGTGGTGAACGCTCCCAGGCTCGCGAGCCAGGAGGACATCCTGGATCCGGCACCACTGGCAGACCCGGCCACCGGCGGCACCACACCGGCCTGAGCTGGCTAGCGCGCCTTGCGAAACTCCCTGTAGGCGCTGTAGACATCCCAGGGTTGCTCAAAGTGGGGGTAATGCCCGACATTGCGCAACATCACCACATCGGCCTGAGGGATCAGCTCCCGATAGCGCCGGGCCATGGCGGCGCCGGACACCGGGTCGGCACCGCCGGAAATCAGTCGCATGGGCTGCTCCGCCTTTTGCAACGCTCCGACCCAGCGGTTGCGGTGACAACGACGCTCCTCCATGAACTGGATCAGGCGGTGCAACACGCCCCGGCCGTTGTTGTAGTTCAGCAAATGCCAGAAGTCGTCCATGTCCTGCCTGCCCGGCGGATTACGTGACCCGAACAGACGTCGAAAGTTGCGTTCGAAGAGCGATCGGCTGAGCCCCCGGCCAATGAGGCCACCCAGGGGGCTGCGCAGAATCTTCTGGATAAACAGGGGATGGTGAACTTCCGGAAACAGACCACCGTTTAGCAGGCAGACACTGCTGATGGCAAACGACAGCTCGCCCTCCTGCTCGCGGGCCAGCAGTTCCTGGACGACGGTGGTGCCGTAGTCATGGCCGAACAGGTGGACCCGCTCCAGACCCAGCCCCTCAATCCAGCCCTGAATCAAATCCGCCTGATCTTCGATGCTGTAGGAATAATGCAAAGGTTTATCGGAAAAACCGAAACCGAGCATGTCCAAAGTCAGCAGGTTATGCTCGCGCACCAGCATGGGCCAGATCCGGCTCCAGTCCCAGCTCGCGGTTGGGAAGCCATGCAGCAGAACGAGCGGCTCACCCTGCCCTCCCATGCGGCTGAAGATGGCATGCCCCTCGTAACAGAACCATTTGCCAGCCTGTTGCCAGGCTTCCAGCGTAAATGTCTCCTGGCGACCAGATGCCGCCACTTCTGAACCCGGTATCACCTGTTCCATGTGCAATCCATGACCGTACCCGAAACTCCTCATACTTTAGTGCAAAGCTGCGGCCGGGGCCATATCGCCTTCGGCGGCCTGTGCGGTGGTCCTTTTCTACGCCACAGACGTAAACCATGGAGATACCCGGCGAATTGCCTTAAGCTTTGGCCTTTTTCAGACACCCCAAACCGGAATCGATTATGTCTCTACCCCTTGATGATCTGGCCGATCACTACCGCACTATTATCCAGGGCCTGGGCGAAGACCCGGATCGAGAAGGCCTCCAGAACACGCCCATGCGTGCAGCCAAGGCCATGCAGTTCCTCACACGCGGCTACCAGCAGGACCTCGAAGAGCTGGTCAATAACGCCGTGTTTGAGTCCGCCATGGACGAAATGGTGGTGATTCAGGACATCGAACTGTACAGCATGTGTGAGCATCATATGCTGCCCTTCATCGGCAAGTGCCACATCGCCTATTTGCCCCAGGGCAAGGTGCTGGGCTTGTCCAAGTTTGCCCGCATCGTCGACATGTATGCCCGCCGGTTACAGATTCAGGAAAACCTGACCCGTCAGATCGCCGAAGCCATCGAGAGCGTTACCCAGGCCAAGGGCGTCGCGGTGGTCATTGAAGCCCAGCACATGTGCATGATGATGCGCGGCGTAGAGAAACAGAACTCGCGTATGAAAACCTCCATGATGCTCGGGCAGTTCCGCAAATCCCAGGCAACCCGGACCGAGTTCCTGAACCTGATTTCCAGTAACCGCTGATATCCGACTGACTCCAGGGAATTGTTATGGCAAACGCCCAGAAACCACTGGCCCGTGTCCAGATCAAGAATCTTCTGCTGCGTGCCTATATCGGCATCAAGTAAGAAGAGATCAACAACCAGCAGGATGTGGTGATTAACGTTTGCCTGACCTACGATGCCTCGGAGGCTATCGAGCGCAATGAAATCTCTGCTGCGCTCAACTACCGGACCATTACCAAGCAGATTATCGCCCATGTGGACGGCCAGCGGTTCGCCTTGCTGGAGCGCCTGACCCACGAAGTTTTGACCATCGTCATGGAACATGGCGCCGTGCGTTGGGCCGAGGTAGAAATCGACAAGCCCCATGCGCTACGTTATGCAGAATCGGTTTCCGTGACTCTGGAAGCCAGTCGCGACTAGGAGAATCTGCATTATGCCCAGCAACAGCCCCGAACAGATCCGGGAGATCCTGGAATCGGTTAATACCATCGCCCTGGTGGGTGCCAGCGAGAAGACCAACCGGCCGTCCCATGAAGTGATGGAATATCTCCAGCACCAGGGCTATCGGGTGATTCCGGTTAACCCGCGCCTGGCCGGTCAGCAGGTTCTGGGCGAAACCGTCTATGCAGACCTCGCCACACTTCCAGAGCCAGTGGATATGGTGGAACTTTTCCTGGCTCCTGAGCGTACCGATGCCGTGATCGATCAGGCCATTGAGCAGAAGGTTCCGGTGCTCTGGCTGCAGATTGGTGTGATCAATGAAACCGGCGCTCAGCGTGCCGAAGCCGCCGGCCTGGCGGTGGTGATGGATCGCTGCCCCAAGCAGGAAATACCGCGGCACGGCCTACGCACCCCGGCCAAACGCTGACCTGTCTTACTGTCCCTGGTGCATGACTGATATCGGTAGCCGGCATGAAAACCGGCTGCCGAAGCTGAGCTGGATCAAGAGCCAGATCACAGTTTCAGATCGTAACTGTTACCAATTGCGACAGTCTGACATACTCTCTGAACAATAATTCGAAGACTGGCAGGACCATGTGGTTCCGAAGTAAACCAGGCAAGTCCAGAGCCGCCGCTAAAGGCCGCGATGTTCAGAGCACTCCCAAAGCGTCTACAGACGTTGTACTGGAACGGGTGCGTCTGCCCGTGGACCTGCTGCAGCCCGGCATGAAAGTGGTCAAGCTTGACCGGCCCTGGACCGAGGTCCCGGTTCTGTTCCAGGGATTCACTCTGCAATCCGACGTCGAAGCCCGAATACTGCGCCAGTATTGCGCCTGGGTCGTGGTCGAGGACGAGGCCGAGAGACTGGCTCCGGTTCTGGATCAGATCCCCCACCTGAAGCAACGCACCACCGAGCCCCTAGAGGAAACCCGTACCCTCGAACAGGAACTGCCCAGGGCTGCCGATGCCTGGGGCCGAACCCAGCAGTTCGTGGAAAAGGTGATTCGCGACATCGAACAGCATAACGATCTGGAACTGGCGTCTGCCCGACCGCTGATCCGCTCCTGCGTGGACAGTATCAGAGCCAACGCCAGTGCCATGTTCTGGATGGCACGAATCAAGAACCGCGATGCCTACACCGCCGAACATTGCCTGCGCGTCGCCATTTTTACCGTAGCCTTCGCCCGTTTCCTCGGTCTGCCGGAAGACGATCTGGAAGTGGCCGGCATGTGCGGGCTGCTGCACGATATCGGCAAGTTACGGGTACCGGACGAGATCCTCAACAAACCCGGGCCTTTGTCCCCCCGGGAATATGAGTTCATGCGGAAACACACCACCCTGGGCCATGAGCTCCTGAAGCAGGACCCAAGCCTGGACCCGATCATCAGCGATGTGACCCTGCATCACCATGAACGCATCGACGGCCGGGGCTATCCACAACAGTTGCCGGAGTGGCAGATCAGCCGGTTTGCCCGCCTGATTGCCATCGTCGACGCCTACGATGCCATGACCAGCGACCGGTGTTACCGCGACGGCATGTCACCGGCCGACGCCGTAAGGATTCTGTTCAAGAACCGGGGGCAGCAATTCGACGCCGATATGGTCGAAGCCTTTATCAAAATGATGGGTATCTATCCCCCGGGCAGCCTGGTCGAACTGAGCACAGGAGAAGTCGCGTTGGTAGTAAGTACGCACCCCGGACGCAAACTCAAACCGAGCGTTGAGATACTGCTGGATCCCTCGAAAAAGCCGGTCACGCCGCGAGTCGTGGATCTCGGTGAGCAGATGGGGCTTGAGCACACCACTCGGGAAATCGCCAGGGCTTTACCTGACGGCGCTTTCGGGATATCCCTTAGGGGTCGGATCGAACAGCTAATGGCAAAGAGCGTTGCAAATCATTCATAATCAGCGCGAGCCTGCCGTTAACCCAGGTATCCCGAACCCACTCACTCCGGAGCATGATGTGGAGAAACCCGAGACATCCATCAGACTGGTCGTACGCGCGCTGATGAGCCCGGTTTTCCCGGTTCTGATCTTCCTGGTGTTTCTGGGTATTGCCTCCGGGCTCCGGGTTGGCCTGATCCAGCAGAATACCCACCAGATCCAGACCAATCTCAGCAATGAAGCCAGAGCGCTCGCCAACAACCTTGAGCGCGAATTCATGGTGCACCTCGATGCCATCGGTCGTATGGCCATGCGCATGCAGGCCAATCCATCCCAGACCGAGGCGCTCTGGCGTGAGGATGCGCGCAATTATCTGAGAGACTTCGGGGTTTACCAGGCCATTGAATGGATTGACCGCAACTACATCATCCGCTGGCTGGAACCCCTGAGCGGCAACAACGATGTCATCGGTTTCAATGTCGCCTTCAATGAACAGCGGCGAGCGGCGCTATCGCGGGCTGCAGCCTCCGGACAGTACGATATTTCCGGCATCATTGACCTCCGACAGGGCGGAGAGGGTCTGGTGATCTATCATCCTGTCGGGCGGGGTGATGCCAATAACGGTTTCATGGCTGGCGTTTTCAGAATGAATACGCTGGCAGAGCAAATGTTGACCCGGCGGGTCCTTGAACAGTTCCAGGTCACCATCACCCAGAGTGACCAGACCAGTTATCTGCTGAACACCTCGTCCGACCTTGATAACTCGCTGAACCACACCGTACCGATCAACCTGCCGTCCCTGGACTGGTCACTGACACTCACGCCTTCGAGACAGTGGGTCGAAGGCCAGCGCAGCAGCTGGCCTACCATGACCTTTACCAGCCTGCTTCTGATGGGCCTGCTCACCAGCCTTACTACCCTGCTGGTGCAACTCATCCTGAAACGCAACCAGGCTCTGCTCAAAACCCGTAAAGAACTGGAACAGGAAATCGATCAGCGAGTAGCCATGCAGGTGGACCTGGAACGGCTGGAGTCGACCGACACCCTCACGGGTCTGGCCAATCGCCGCTTCTTCATGGAAGACCTCGCGCATACCATCAACATTGCCGATCGACAGCTGCGCCAGATCGCCCTGGTGATGCTGGATCTTGACCGCTTCCAGATGCTTAACGATTCCCTCGGGCATCAGTTCGGGGATGAGCTTCTGATCAAGGTGTCTGAACGCCTGAACGGGTTGAGCAATGAGCGGGTACTGGTCGCCTACTCCGGTGGTGACGAGTTTATGGTGTGTCAGCAGCAGGTCGATGACATTGACGATGTGATTCACCTGCTGGGCCAGATCAAGCAGTGTTTCGCCGCGCCGTTCGAGGTGCAGGGCGAGGCTCACAGTATTACCGCGACCATGGGTGTGGCGGTTTACCCCCAGAGTGGTCTGGACGCGGATGCGCTGTTACGCAATGCCGATATTGCCCTGTACCGGGCCAAGGAGCAGGGCCGTAATACCTACCAGTTCTATACCGAGGGCATGCAGGACCGCGAAGTGCTGCGTCTTGAGCTGGACCGTGACCTGAGCCAGGCGCTGGCCAATGATGAATTCGTGCTTTACTTCCAGCCCCAGCTCAATCTCGACACCGGCCAGATCAACAGTGTCGAGGCGCTGATTCGCTGGCAACACCCGGTTCGCGGGCTCCTGCCTCCGGTGGAGTTTATTCCGCTGGCTGAGGAAAGCGGCCGGATTACCGAGATCGGCCGCTGGGTGGTGCTGGCCGCCTGCCGCCAGCTGGCGCGCTGGAAAGGCACGCCCTGTGAGCACCTGAGAGTCGCGGTGAATCTGTCCGGCCGCGAACTGGATGACGATTCCCTGATTGAGCACATCCGTTCAACCCTGGCATCAGAGGCAGTGGATCCGTCCCGGCTGGAGGTGGAACTGACGGAGGAAATCTTTATCCAGAACATCGAGCACAACCTCAATCAGTTATCCCAGCTGCACCAGTTGGGTGTGCATCTGGCGATTGATGACTTCGGGGTTGGTTACTCGTCCCTGGGCTATCTGAGGGATTTCCCGGTCGACCTGCTGAAGATTGACCGGTCGTTCATTACCGATGTCACTGAGCGCCACGATGATGCGGTGATTACCCGGGCGGTGATCAATCTGGCCCACAACCTGGGCATTCAGGTAGTGGCTGAAGGCGTCGAGACGGAGGAGCAACTGAACTTCCTGAAAGCGCACCGATGCAATCTGGCCCAGGGCTATCTGATCAGCCGGCCGATTCCGGCGGCCGATCTTGAGCGGGCGCTTGCGGAAGGCATTCTGATCCCGGGCCTGCCCGTCGGTTCCGGTTTGTAATTGCCGGGCCGGAACCCCACACTTCACTTTCAACGGTTTGTCACGAGAGCGTTATGTCGGCCAGATATCTGACTTCGGAGCAGGATGCACAGCTTCGCCGCTGGGAGCGGTGGAACCGGAATTATTTTGTGTTTGCGTTTGTGGCGCTGATTGTGGTGCTGGTGTTCAGCAGTCAGTTGGGGATTTCGTCCGGCGATGACTGGGGGTCGCTGGGGCTGTTGCTGGCGTTGCTGGTGGCGCCGATTGTGGTTCTGCAGTTGCGGCTGAGGTGTCCTGCCTGTGGTGTGAAAATTGGCTGGCAGGCGAAGCTGATGGCGCCGGATCAGTGCAAATCCTGCGGTGTGTTTCTGCGCTCGAAAAACGCTTCTTCCTGAGTTTCTCTCCGAAAACCTTTGACCTGTGAGTTGGTCACAGGTTTTAGTCTACCTTTGTGCTTGAAGGCAGCCACGTTGGTGCAGGCCGCGCCGTGGCTGGATAAGCTTCCGAAAACCGCTGTGAATACGTCCCTGTACGCTTGCTCTCCGCCCCTCAGCGCTTATCGCTCCTGCGGCGCGCTGAGGGTCCGGTGCCGGCCGTCCATGGCCAGCCCGTGAAGAGCTTTCGCTCTTCACCCATGGCTCCGAGCATTTTCGGAAGCTTATCCAGCCACAGCACTCCGCTGACTTAATTCGTGGTTTCCGGGCAGCACTTTTTATCAATCCACGGGGATTGCCATGAAAGTCAAAGAAATCGCCACCGCCGCCGGGGTTAACCCGGATACCGTCCGGTTTTACACCCGGGAGGGATTGTTGCGCCCTACCCGAAATCCGGACAACAACTATCAGCAATACGATGCCGAGGATCTGCGCCGGTTGCGGTTTGCCCGCAAGGCACGGCAGCTGGGTTTTTCTCTGCCGGAGATCCGGCAGATTCTGGAGCGGGCAGATGACCATCATTCTCCCTGCCCGATGGTTCGTGACGTGTTCCAGCAGCGGTTAGCGGAGGTTGAGCAGGAGATTTCGGAGTTGCAGAAGTTGCGGGCGCGGATGGTGTCGGCGTTGTCCACCTGGCAGGACATGCCCGATGGGACGCCGGATGGACATACGATTTGTCGGTTGATCGAACATTGGGATGATCCTTCGTCATCATCCTGCTGTGAGGAGTCTTGAGTAATGAGTGAAGCATCGGTTCTGAAAACAGCGCTGAGTATTTCCGGCGCCTCTTGTCAGGGTTGTGCGAAGAAGATTCGTCATGCTCTGGAACCGCTGACCGGGAGCACCGAGCGGGTGGAGGTGAATCTCGAAGACCAGACCGTGGCCCTGCCTGAGAATGTGGATAGCGCCGAGGCGGCACGGATAGTAACGGAGGCTGGCTACCCGGCGGAGCCGTTGGTTCATAACGAACCCATCGGCAGTTGCTGCGCATCCAAAAATGGCAAGTCGGCCGCTGATAAGGCGCCGGACTCAGATACACCGGCCGCCTCGACCGACGTCGAGCCATCGGATGCCGGCGACGGGCAGATCGCGCTGGCGGTCAGTGGGGCCACCTGTGCATCCTGTGTGAATACCATTGAGAAGGCGTTGATGTCGGTCCCCGGTGTCACTCACGCTCATATGAATCTGGCGGACAGCACCGCGACCGCCAGCGGTGATGCCGATCCGCAGGCGCTGGTGCAGGCGGTGGAGAGTGCGGGTTATGGTGCCCGGGTGATTGAAGACGCGGATGCCGCCGACGACCGCAAGCAGGAAGAGGACAAGAAGCAATACAAGGTACTGCTGGTGAAGATGGCCATTAGTCTGGGGCTGGGCCTTGGGTTGATGATCTGGGGCATGGGCTTCGGGTCGATGATGGTGACCGAGGCCAATCAGCTTACCTGGATTAATCTGGGCATTCTCACTCTGGGGGTGATGATTGCCACCGGCGGGCATTTCTACACCGGTGCCTGGAAGGCGTTCAAACATCATAACGCCAATATGGACACGCTGATTGCTCTGGGTACCGGCACCGCCTGGCTATATTCGATCGTGGTGGCCAGTGCGCCGGAGGCGCTGCCGGAGATGGCTCGCCATGTGTATTTCGAGGCTTCGGCGATGATCATTGGCCTGATCAATCTGGGCCAGGCCCTGGAGTTGCGGGCCAAGGGCAAGACCTCGGAAGCGGTGCGCCGGCTGCTCGATTTACGGGCGAAAACGGCCCGGGTGATCCGCGACGGCCAGGAGCAGGATATTCCCGTTGAAGAGGTTCAGAAAGGCGACCGCATCCGGGTGCGCCCGGGCGAGAAGCTGCCGGTGGACGGGGTGATTGCCGAAGGCACCACCCGCATCGATGAAAGCATGCTGACCGGTGAGCCCATGCCGGTGGGCAAGGGCGAAGGCGATGAGGTCTCGGCCGGTACTCTGAACACCCACGGCTCGATTATTTATGAAGCTACCCGGGTGGGCAGCGAGACCGCGCTGGCCCAGATCATCAAGCTGGTGAAAAAGGCCCAGGGCTCGAAACCCGCCATTGGCCGGCTCGCAGACAAGATCTCTTCGGTGTTCGTGCCCACGGTGATGCTGATTGCCGTGGTGTCGGCGCTGGTCTGGTACAACGTCGGGCCGGAGCCGGCGGTGGTGCACATGATGGTGGCCGCCACCACGGTACTGATCATTGCCTGCCCCTGCGCGTTGGGGCTGGCCACGCCCATGTCGGTGATGGTGGGTGTCGGCAAGGCAGCAGAGTACGGTGCGCTGATTCGCCAGGGCGATGCCTTGCAGACTGCCGGAAAAATCGATCTGGTGATTCTGGATAAAACCGGCACCATTACCGAGGGCCATCCCGCGGTAACCCGGGTGCACGCGACAAACGGCGATGAGAAACGCCTGCTGGCATTAGCCGCCGGGCTGGAGCAGCATTCCGAGCATCCGCTGGCAGAAGCCATTCTGGACCGGGCCCGCGAGAACGATATTGAGCCAGAACTGGTCTCCGGCTTTGAAGCGCTCAATGGCAAAGGTGTGCAAGGCAAGCTTGATAGCGAACCGGTACGCCTGGGCAATCGGCGCTGGCTGGAAGCCGAAGGGCTGTCTGTCGAGGCTCTGGATGATGCCGCCAAAACCATTACCCGGGAAGCCGGCACGCCGCTGTTCCTGGCGGTGGGCCAGCAAGTATTGGGTGTCATCGGCGTGGCCGATGCCATTAAACCGGATTCCGAGGCTGCCATCCGGCGCCTTCACGACGCTGGCATCAAGGTGATGATGGTCACCGGCGATGTCGATGCCACCGCCAAGGCCATTGCGGCCAAGGCCGGCATCGATGACTACCGGGCCGAGGTGTTGCCGGAGGACAAAGCCGAAGTGGTCAGCGAAATGCGGGGTCAAGGCTACACGGTGGCCATGGTGGGGGATGGCATCAACGATGCCCCGGCGCTGGCAGCTGCGGACGTCGGCTTTGCCATCGGAACCGGCACCGACGTGGCCATTGAAAGTGCGTCCATCACCCTGATGCGCGGTTCCCTGCACGGGGTGCCAGACGCCATCGAGATCTCCCGGGCAACGGTGAAGAACATTCACCAGAACCTGTTCGGGGCCTTTATCTATAACTCCTTGGGTATTCCGGTGGCCGCCGGCCTGCTCTACCCTGTGTGGGGCATCCTGATGAGTCCGATCCTGGCCGGCGCCGCCATGTCGCTGTCTTCAGTGACGGTGGTTTCCAACGCCAACCGGCTGCGGCTGTTCAAGACCAGCCAACCCCAGGTATCAGCAGAGGAGCGGAACTGATGACAACCTTTCTGGTCAATGCCGGTGGTCTCGCCCTGATGGCTGCCATTGTCTGGTGGTTCTGGCTCTCCGGCTCTAACTCGGACAACTCCGATCAACATCACTGAGGTAATCACCATGAGAAAACACACCCTTGCCCTCGGCCTGATGGCTGCCCTGGGATTCAGCACCACCGCCCTTGCCGGCGGTGCGGCCCAGAGCATTCACGTGTACAAATCCCCCACGTGCGGCTGCTGCGGCGACTGGATCGACCATCTGGAAGAAAACGGTTTTGATGTCACCGCCACCAACAGCGACGACATGGGCAGGATCAAAGCCGAAGCCGGGCTGATTCCGGGCCTGGGCAGCTGCCATACCGCCTTTGTCGACGGCTATGTGATTGAAGGCCATGTGCCGGCCGACGACATCAAGCGCTTGCTGGCGGAAGCCCCCAAGGCCACCGGCCTGAGCGTACCGGGTATGCCGGCGGGCTCTCCGGGTATGGAGATGGGCGACCGGAAAGATCACTACAAGGTCATTCTGTTCAACGACCAGGGCCAGACGCGGGTGTTCAACCAACACAACTGATGGTTCTGCCTGCGAGGCTGTGCAGGGGCGCAGATTGCAAGTCTGCGCCCAAAGTCTGCCTATTTTTTCTACACGATAGCCCCGCTCTGTTCTATGATGGAGTATAGATTCAGAACACGATTGGCAAGGACACATTTTGAGCCTCAAAACCCGCATTCTCGGGCTGGCCGCGCTGTTGATCATAGCGGCAGGAACCGCTTCCTGGCTGGCCTATCGGGCATTATCGGAAGATATTATTGAACGCTGGGGCCAGCAGGTCGCCGAGATCCAGGTACGCTATGACAGCGCCCGGCTGTTGCAGTCCCTGGAGCGGGAAATCGGGCTGGCCCGGCAAATGGCCCGCTCCTCCACACTGATTCAGTGGGCTCAGTCACCGGAAGACCCCGCGCTGGAAAACCAGGCCATCCGCCAGATGGAGAGTTTCCGCAGCAACTTCCGGGATAACAGCTATTTTGTGGCCCTCCGCTCCAATGGTCATTACTACTACAACAACGCCTCCAACGATTACGCTGGCGACCAGTTCCGCTATGTGCTGAGCCCGGACAAACCCGACGATGCCTGGTTCTTTCAACTCATTGAGGAAGGCCGCGATTTTCACCTGAACGTCAATCCCGATACCGAACTTGGCGTTACCAAGCTGTGGATAGACGTGCTCATGCGCGATGCCGACAACAACATTGTCGGGATGGTGGGTACCGGCCTGAATCTGGACGACTTTCTGCAGGACATTGTCGACATCGGCCAAGACGGCATTACCACCCTGTTTGTGGACTATAACGGCGCCATCCAGCTGTACCGCGATCGCAACTACATCGATTTTGCCACCATCATCAAACCCGAAGGCCAGAAAAACACCGTGGATCTGCTGTTCGACGATCCCCAGGACAAACAGCAGATCCTGGGCATGCTGCAGATGCTTAAACAGCGTAATGGCGAAGATGGCGCGGTGGAAAGCGGGTTCGTGTCGGTGGATGGCCGCAAGCATCTGGCCGGCGTGGCCTTTCTGCCCGCCATTGGCTGGTTTGAGATTACCCTGCTGGACCTGAATACACTGATTCCCCGGAGCTATCTCTGGCCTCTGGTAGCGGTGTTTCTGGTCAGCCTGCTGGTCACCCTGGTGCTGTTCCACCAGATCATACAATCCCGCATTCTGCGGCCGGTCATCAGCCTCGAGGAAGCCGTGCACAGGTTGCGAGACGGTCGCTTTGATCTTCCCTACCTGCCCAAACCGGACAACGAGATCGGCCGCCTGGTGGATCATTTCGAAAAAATGTCCCACTCCCTGCAAGATACCACCCGCGAGCTGGAACAGAAGGTGGCCCACCGCACCGAAGAACTGCAGCGCCTTGCCCGGGTCGATGCCCTGACCGGCCTGAAGAACCGGCGGGGCCTGGACGAAGTGATGAATGAGGAAATCCAGCGCGCGGAAAGGGAGCAGAAGGGCTTCGGGCTTCTGTGGCTGGACATAGACCACTTCAAAGCCATCAACGACAGCCAGGGCCATCAGGCCGGCGACGAGATTCTGTGCCGGGTTGCGCTCTGGCTGAAAGCGGCGGTTCGGCCCTACGACCACCCCGGTCGCTGGGGCGGCGACGAGTTTGTAGTCCTGCTCTCACCCTGCGATGCCGCCACGCTGGAGCAGATTGCCTGTCGTATTCGCGCCAGCGTCGAGCAGGAAAGCCAGCGCACCGGAACACCAGTAACCATCAGTGTTGGCGGCTATTTTTGCCAGCCCGGTGAAGATCTCGATGTCCTGCTGCGCAACGCCGACCAGGCTCTTTACGAGGCCAAGCGAAACGGCCGGAATCGGGTCTGTATCCGCACGGGTGCCGGCGAGGCCATTCATCCGGCCTGACAGATCTGACTCGCACTGGCAGAACCGTTATACTCCGCTGCAACACACTCTTTTATTCAGGTTATCTCTTCATGCTCAACGCCGACGCTCTCAATCAGTTGCGCCAGCTGAAAACCGACATCAAACAGAACAAGGTGGTCTTCCCCGGTACCGTCAAGTCCACCAACGGTCGTTTCGGCTTTGTGGCCCTGGATGAAGGGCGGGATGTGTTTCTGCCTCCCGAGGAAATGCAGAAAGTCCTGCCCGGTGATCGGGTCAATGTCACCGAACACGAAGTGGAAAAAGGCAAGACCCAGGGCGTTGTCGACGAGCTGCTGGAATCGCACCTGACCACCTTCGTGGGTCGCTATCTGATCAAGGGCAAAGGCCACTTCGTGGCACCGGAAACCCCGGGCATTAACCGCTGGATTTTTATTCCGCCGAAAGAACGCATGGGCGCCCAGCCCGATGATTTCATCTACTGCCAGATTCACCGCCATCCGATCAAGGACGGCAAGGGCCAGGCGAAGGTGCTACGGGTGATCGGCAAGGCCGGTGAGCCGGGCATCGAACGGGCCTTCACCCTGGCCAACTTTGATTTGGCCGATGCCTGGCCGGAAGAAGTGCAGAAGCAGGCCGACGCCCTTACTGAGGAATCCGTTACCTCACACCGCGAGGGCCGGGAAGACCGCACCGAACAGCCCTACGTGACCATCGACAGTCCGGGCACCCAGGATATGGACGATGCCCTGATGGCAACCCCGAATGCCACTGGCTGGACCCTGTCCATCGCCATCGCCGACCCGACCGCGATGATCGAGCCGGGCAGCCCGGCCGAAGAAGAAGCCTTTAACCGCGCCACCGCCATCTATTTCCCGGGTGAGCCACTGCCGATGTTACCGGACGCCATCAGCACCCGCCTGTGCTCGCTGATGCCAGAGGTACCCCGGTTGGCCCTGGTGTGCGACCTGCAGGTGAACAACGATGGCAGCCTGGGCGACTACAGTTTTCGCCAGGCCGTCATCCGCTCCCAGGGCAAGCTGAGCTATGAGCTGGTGTCACACCTGATTGAAGGTCGGGAAGACGATGACATCAAGGCCTTGCCCGAAGCCGTCGCCAACAGCCTGGACCAGCTGCATCAGGCCGCCACTGCCCTGCGCAAATGGCGCTCGGAGCACGCGTTACTGAGCAATGATCGCCCCGAATTCCGGTTGCGTCTGGACGAAAACAAGCGGATCCGGGTGATTGAACCGGCAGTGCAGAACGAAGCCCACCGGCTGGTGGAAGAATGCATGGTTGCGGCCAATCGTTGTGCGGCCGATTTCCTGCAAAAGCAGGGGCAAGGCCTGTTCATCCAGCATCCGGGGCTGCGGGACGACCGCGCCGACAATATCCGTAAACTGCTGGAAGGTTACGCCCCACATCTGGCCGAACTGGATGCCACCAGTGCCGAAGGCTTCAAGGCGTTGATGAAACACACCGATGGCCTGCAGGCCGATGTGCCGGTCAAGTCCATTCTCTCGCGCCAACTGGCCCGGGCCGAACTGGGCTTCGAGCCTGCTCCGCATCAGGGTATGGGACTGGCGGCCTACACCACCTTTACCTCACCGCTGCGCAAGTTCTCGGACTTCTACGTGCACCGTCTGATCAAGGCCGCACTCTGGGATCAACCCATCAAGGCACTGAACCCGCAGCAGCTGGAGAGTCTTCAAACCACCCAGTTCCGCGCCCGCATGGCTGCCAACACCCTGGAGGCCTGGCTCAAGAGCGATTACGCCAAAGGCCTGCCAGCAGATCCGATGGAAGGCACCATTACCCGCACCATGCCGTCGGGGTTTTTCGTGCGCCTGGATTGCAATGGCCTGGAAGGCTTTGTCAGTTGCAAGGACCTGGAGGGCAAGTTCAGCTTTGATCCGGTTACGCTGCGCCTGGTGCACAACAAGAACGGCCGGATCTTCCAGCTGGACCAGCGGGTAACCGTGAGCTTTTCCGGTGTGGACGAAGAGCGTCGGCAGATCAACTTCAAACTGCTCGAGGCCGAGGACATTAATCCCGGAACCAACGACAAGGGTTGAAAACCAGCCGGGCAGACACACCGTATCTGTTCAGAGGTTTTCTGTTTTCAGGAGGTGTGTTATGCCCATCAGTCCTCAGGAATTTCTGCGAAAGTACGGCTTCGACAAAGAAGAGGAAGAGCCCGACCATAGCCTGCGCCACAATGCCATGGAGCATGCCAGGCATTTGAAACGGCCCCATGCCGGTACTCCCCATGACTGGGAAGAATGGGAAAGGTTCAAGAAGGAACACCCGGATCAGGTCGAAGACGACGACTGATCCGGTACAGCATCAGCTGAGGTTCTGGTCCTGCCGGGCCAGCATTCGTCCCAGCCGCTCGTCTTTGGCACGCCACAGATCGCCCAACCAGTCCTTGACGTTGCGGCGGTGCTCGGCGTCCTCAGAGTAATCCCTGCCCTTGAGGTGTTCCGGAATGGTCTGGGTATCAATGCTCATCCGGATCTCCGGCACCCGCCCGCAAATGAAGTCCCAAAACGTTGGAGCGCCATCGGGATAGGCAATCGTGACATCCACCAGGGTATCAATGGAATCCCCCATGGCATCCAGCACAAAGGCCACTCCACCGGCCTTGGGCACCAGCAAATGCTGGTACGGTGACTTCTGCCGGTCGTGCTTGGCCGGGGTAAAACGGGTGCCTTCCACAAAGTTCATCACACTCACCGGCGTGTAGCGGAATTTCTCACAGGCCTTGCGGGTCGCCTTCAGGTCATCGCCCCGTTTTTCCGGGTGCTTGATCAGATACTCCCGGGTATAGCGTTTCATAAACGGGAAATCCAGCCCCCACCAGGCCAGGCCGATCACCGGCACCCAGATCAGCTGTTGTTTCAGGAAGAACTTCAGAAACGGCGCCTGGCGATTGAACACCCGCTGCATGGCGAGGATATCCACCCAGCTCTGATGATTGCTGAGCACCAGATACCAGCTCTCGCGCTTGAGCTTGTCGGCGCCTTCCACGTGCCAGCGGGTATTGTGGGTGAGCTTCATCCAGCCTGTATTGCAGGCCACCCACGACTCCGAAATCCAGATGATCACGCGGGTGCACAACACCCGGAAACCCTTATGCGGAATCACCAGCTTGAGCACCGCGGGAATATAGAGCAGCAGGCACCAGAACACGGTGTTCAGGCCGAGTAGCAGGGAATTAAGCACGCCAATAACGGGGGCAGGCAGGAAACTGAGCATGGGCATCCTGTTGTGGTTGTTGTTTCCGAAGCCCGCAATCATAACAACCTGGCAGCCGCTTGGGCAGTGGCCCGAAGTGACCAAAACGCCGACCGGATGTGACAGTCTTGCCATGGCTGGGGGAATGAATCCACTCTATTATCTGACTCCACACGAACCGCAGCTACACCGGATACCCTATGCGCAACCCCCTGAAATCGGCCATCAAGACCTCCTCCGGCCTCGCCCGCCAGAGCGCACTCTACGCTGGCAATGCCTTCGACCGGATTTTCCGGGCGGCCAGCCTGGTACAGGCAGGCCAGACCCCGTTCGAAACCCTGCACAGCAATGGGCTGGTGAGCCTGCGATACTATCCGCCGCTGGAGGAGGATTTCATTGAACTGGATGGCATGGTGATCCCGGTAGAACGCAAGACCCACCGCACGCCGATCGTCATCATTCCTCCTCTGGCCGTAAATATGCTGATCTATGATCTGTTTCCCCAGCGAAGTCTGGTACGTTTCCTTCGAGCCAGAGGATTTGAGGTCTATCTGATCGACTGGGGTATGCCGAGCCGGGAACATACTCACTACAACATGCATACCTATGTTGCCGAATTCCTGCCGGAGTATCTGAATCGGGTCCGGGAACACAGCGGGGAACAGGAACTGTCACTGCATGGCTGGAGCATGGGCGGCATGTTCACGCTGTTCTACTCTGCCCTCAGCAAGGACCAGCACATCCGCAACGCCATCGTCCTGGGCCTGCCCATCGACAGCCATGCTTCCGGCCTGATTGGCTGGATGTATCAACGAATTGCAGACGTTGCCGAACTGGTGCGCAAGCGCACCGGCTTCCGGCTCCACGACATGAAACCGCACTGGTTCCACACCCCGGGCTGGGCCAACACCATCGGCTTCAAGTTAACCAACCCGGTTGGCAGTGTGATGGGCTACTGGGAGTTGATCGTGCGACTGGGCGACCGCGAATTCGTCACCAACCATGCCACCACCTCGGCCTTTCTGGACCGAATGGTGGCCTACCCCGGCGGTGTCATTCAGGACACCGTGGTCCGGGTCTGGATTGATAACCAGTTGGCCAAAGGCCAGATCCAGATTGGCGACGACTTCGCTCGACTGGAGAACGTAAACGCCAACTTACTGGCCATCGCCGGCCAGGAGGACACCCTCGCTACACCCGGTGCCGCCAAGCGAGTGATGGACCACGTCAGCTCCACGGATAAGACCTTCCGGGTGGCCCCCGGCGGGCACATGGGGATACTGGCCGGAAGCAAAGCGCCCCGGGCGTCCTGGCTTGAGCTGGCCGACTGGTTGGCTGCAAGGTCTGACTGATACTACTTTCACAAGCGGCAGGTGGCAGGGAGCGCTTTCCACCGCTGACTTTCCGTCTTCCCTGCTTTAAACTGCCACCCATGAAACCTGTTGATATGTTGAGCCTGGATCTGCGATCCCTGGCAACGTTTGTGGCGGTTCTGGATGAGGGCAGCGTGTCCCGGGCGGCGGTTCGCCTGGGCGTTACCCAATCGGCCGTGAGCCACACCCTCGAGCGCCTGAGACAGGCCTTCGGCGACCCCCTGTTTGTGAAATCAGGGCGCGGCATTGTACCCACCGACTACGCCCTGCGCACCGGCCCCCACATCCGCCAACTGCTGGATGATCTGCGCACCCTGCCCTCCGGGCCGCCCTTCGAACCGGCGTCGGCGGAATTCACCTTCACCATTGCCGCCAACGATTACCAGCGGGATCTGCTTCTGCCCGGGCTGCTCCGAATCCTGCGGCAGCAGGCCCCGGGCATCCGGCTACAGGTGATTCCCTCCGGCATCCCCAACGCCGACATGCTGCGCAAAGAAGCCTGCGACCTGATCATCAGCCCGCACGCACCGGAAACCACGGACATCATGCAACGGGGCCTGATGGCGGACCGCATGGTGGTGTTCTACGACCCAAACCAACGCAACGCGCCGACAGATCTGGCCGAATACCTGAAAGCCGATCACATCGCCCTGATGTTCGCCATCGGCGAACGGCCGGGCTTTGAAAACACCCTGCACGCCAAGGGCCTGGACCGCCGCAACGTGGTCACCGTCTCCAACTTCTCCGGCCTGCCCGAATTCCTCCGCGGCACCGACATGCTGGCCACCGCCCCGGAACGCATGAGCGCACAACTGATGCGTGACTTCGCCTGGGTTCCGCTTCCCTTCGACTACAAGCCCTTTACCCTGCTGATGCTATGGCACCGGCGGCACCAGAATGACCCGGCCCACCGCTGGGTGCGCAACCAGGTCAATTCGGTTGCAGCGACCATGAACGGGCTGAACGATTAATCAATCAGTTTTGTTCATGTATTGCATGAGGCTACTAGCCGTTATCTAAACGCACCATAAACCCTAGACTTCACGTCAATCGTCGACCTAGCGCAACTCTAAAGTCAGGACTAATAGTGTTAGCACTCACAAGCATCTGGACAACCATACTGCTGGCCGCCGCCGTCGCCCTCGGGCCACTGGCCGTGGACATGTACCTGCCAGCATTGCCCCAGATCGGCGCCGACTTCGATGCCGGCACCGATCAGGTTCAGCTGACTCTGAGCGTCTACCTGGCCGGCTTCGCCATAGCACAACTCATCTGCGGGCCGCTGGCCGACCGCTTTGGCCGCAAACCCATCATGATCGGTGGCTTCCTGCTCTTTACTGTTGCGAGCATCGGCTGCGCCCTGGCCAACAATATCGAAACCCTGCAGCTGTTCCGGTTCCTGCAAGCCCTGGGCGGCTCCGCTGGCCCTGTGTTGGGTCGCGCCATCATCCGCGACATCTATATCCCCCGGGAAGCCGCCAAAATCCTCGCCCTGCTCGCCAGCATCATGGCCCTGGCCCCGGCAGTGGCCCCTACCCTGGGCGGCCTGATGGTCGGCGGTCTCAGCTGGCACTGGATCTTCATCGCCATGGGCGGCTACGCCCTCGTCATGGCGGCGGTCACCGCTTTTGGCATCCCTGAGCCACTGAAACCGGAGTATCGCCAGCCCTTGCGCCTGTGCCACCTGTTCGCCAACTACCGGCGCATCAGCACCGACGCCAGCTTCATTGGCTACACCCTGACCAACGCCGCCATCTACGGCGGGCTGTTTGCCTTCCTGTCTGGCGCGTCCTTCGTGCTGATTGACGTACTGGGGGTTCAGCCGGAGCACTTCGGCTTCTACTTCGCCGCCATCGTGGTGGGCTACATCGCTGGTAATCTGGGCTCCATCCGACTGGCGCGTTACCTGGGGCCGGATCAGATCCTGTTCTACGGTCTGATCACCGCTCTGGCCGGCGGCGCCATCATGGCGCTCCTGGCCTACCAACAGGTTTACAGCCCGTGGGCGGTGATGATTCCCCAGGCCATCTTCATGGCCGGTACCGGCCTGGTACTGCCCCAGTGCATGGCCGGCGCCCTGGCCAACTTCCCCACCATGGCCGGCTCCGCCTCCGCGCTTTTTGGATTTATCCAGATGAGCGCCGCCGCCATCGCCGGCGCCATCGTCGGAGCCCTGCACAATGGCACCCCTCTGGTGATGGCCACCGTCATCGCCACCTGCGCCGGCCTGGCCATGATCGGCTACCTGCTGCTGGTACAGCGCTACCCGGCGAAAGCCTTCGAAACCGGAAAAGCCAGCGCCTGAAAGGCTCGCACGAGCATGATCCAGCTAAAGTCGGGGATGAAAAGTCATCCAAAGTAAGCTACACAGAGTAAGTTGCAGAACATAAAGCCAAGGAACTCTCAACAAACTCAGGAGCAGCATATGAGCAACGTCACCCTCGACGGCAACCCCATTGAACTGAGCGGAAAATTCCCCCAGCCGGGCGACAACGTACCGCCCTTCACCCTGACCAGCAGCGGACTGGAAGAAGTCAAACTCGACAACTGGGCCGGCAAACGCAAAATCCTTAACATCATCCCCAGCATCGACACCGGCGTATGCGCCGCCAGCACCCGCAAGTTCAACGAAAAAGCAGGCAGCCTCGACAACACCGTGGTACTGGTCATCTCCGCCGACCTGCCCTTCGCCGCTTCCCGTTTCTGTGGCGCCGAAGGCCTGAAAAACGTGGAAACCCTGTCCACTTTCCGCAACTACAGCTTCCAGCAGGACTACGGCGTCGCTATCCAGAACGGCCCCCTCGCCGGCCTCTGCGCCCGTGCGGTGGTGGTCCTGGACGAGAACAACAAGGTAATCCACAGCGAACTGGTCAACGAGATCAAGAACGAGCCGGATTACGATGCGGCTTTGAGTGTGCTCTGAGCCAACCCCCTCTCAAGCCAGTGCCAAACGTACTCCTTCGGCACTGGTAAACCTCCGGGGTTGGGGCACCCGGGTGGGGATGTCCTTCCAAAAATTTGCGGAGCCAGGGATGGCGGAGCAGAAGCGCCACACGGATGTGCCGCAGGAGCGGTTTTTGGAAGGACATCCCCACCCGGGTGCATGCACTCAATATATGAACTGCTAGAATCCCCACCACACTCAATACCAAGGCCCCCAAGCTAACGTGCAAAACCACCTGCAAAACGCCTCCCTGGGCCGCCAGCTCTACCACATGACCTGGCCCATGCTCTTCGGCGTGCTCTCGCTGATGACCTTCCAGCTCACCGACAGCGCCTTCGTCGGCCAACTCGGCCGCGACCCGCTGGCAGCGCTGGGCTTTACCGTGCCCATGCAACAACTGGTCAGCGGCATGTACGTAGGGCTGGGCATCGCCACCACCGCCATCATCTCCCGCACACTGGGCCAGGGCGACGACATGCGCGCCCAACGCCTGGGCGGCCTGGTGGTCGCCATTGGGGCCGGCCTGGCTTTCCTTCTATGCCTGTCGGTCTGGCTCCTGCAAAACCTGATCCTGGACCTGCTCGGCGCCGAACAGGCCCTGCGGCCAGTCATCAGGGAATACTGGGCACCCTGGCTACTCTCCGCCTGGACCGGCGCCATGGTCTACTTCAGCTACGCTGTGTGCCGCGCCAATGGCGACACCCGCCTGCCGGGCTACATGATGATCATCACCAGCCTGCTCAACATCGCCCTGGACCCGCTGTACATCTTCGTGTTCGGCTGGGGTCTGCCCGGCGCCGCCTGGGCCACCATCACCGCCTTCGGCATTGGCGCGCTGATCGTCTACCCGACCCTGCTCAAACGCCAGTGGCTAAGATTCGACCTGCTCCAACTGCAACTGGCTCAGGCTGTACGCCAGCTTGGCGGCATCATGGCGCCGGCCATGGTCAGCCAGCTGATGCCACCTATCTCAGCCATGCTGGCCACGGCACTGGTGGCAGGGTTCGGCTCTGCTGCGGTGGCCGCCTGGGGGCTGGGCACTCGTCTGGAGTTCTTTTCCATTGTGGTAGTGCTGGCCCTGACCATGTCCATGCCGCCAATGATCGGCCGCATGCTGGGGGCAGGAGAAGTCGAGAAGATCCGCAAGCTGGTTCGCATTGCGGTGCGCTTTATCGTGATCTGGCAGCTGGCCATCGGGCTGATCTGGCTGGCCGCCTCCGGCTTCGTCTCTGGCCTGTTCAGCCGCGATGCCGGAGTGCAGGACATTCTGGTGAGCTATCTGCTGCGAGTGCCACTGAGCTACAGCGGGCTTGGCGTGTGTATTCTGATGGTGTCAGTGAACAACGCACTGGGCATGCCCATGCGCGCACTGCTGATTTCCACTCTGCGGTTATTCGCCTGCTATCTGCCCCTGCTCTGGATTGGCGGGCAACTGGCCGGGCTGACCGGGCTGATGTCCGGCGCTCTGGTGGGCAACCTGCTGGCCGGCACCATGGCCTATAGCCTGTATCGCCAGGGTATGAGCCGGTTGCGCCAGCAGGGGTAATACTCAGGCAAACCGGGCGCGGAAGCTCTCGGGCATGGGGGTTACTTCCCGGCTCTGGTAGTTAAAGAACACGAAACCGTACTTGGCCAGCGCCACTGGTTGCCCGCTGTCGGCCTTGGTGACCCGGAACACGAAATCACCGCCGTATTTGTTGAAATCCATCAGCCCCACTTCAAAGCGCAGCAGGTCCGGGTAGAAGGACTCACCCTGATACATGGTCGCGAGATCCGTGACGATGATGCCCACACCATCGTGGCCCGCCTCTTCAATGCCGTGCTCCACCAGGAACTGGGCGCGCGCTTCAGACAGCATGGAGATCAGCGCGTCGTTGCCCAGGTGGTTGGCGCCGTTGATGTCGGTAATGCGGACCGGCAGGCGGGTTTCGAAGGTGAAGGCGGTGTCGGGAAAGTCGAGTTTGATTCTGGCCACTTTGGGGTCCCCTGGGGTGCGCTTGGTGCGATTGAGTGATGGGGGTGCATCATACTCCGACCTTTGTCGCTTCTCATCCTGTGGGTTGTTCGGGTATCTTGCTGTAAACGTCGTAGCGCCGCGAATGCTGGTTCGGTCGGCCGTAGAGATAAGCTTTCCAAAACACGCTGTGTATACATCCCTGTACGCTCTGCTCCGCCATCCATGGCTCCGCAAGGTTTTGGAAAGCTTATCCCTACGCCCTCATCCTGGCCTTGAACGCGCACCATAAAAACAGCAAAAAGACAGAGAGCCTTATGAACATCCGCCCCGCCGCCACCCTGGTTCTGACCCGTGATACCGATAACGGTATTGAAGTCCTGCTTCTGCAACGCACCTGGGATGCGGTGTTTCTGCCGGGTTATTACGTGTTCCCGGGGGGTGCGGTGAATGCGCAGGAGCCTGAGGGGCGGGCTCATGTGGTGGGTGTGGAGGATGCCGACATCAGTCAGACCATGAGTCTGGATGAAGGCGGGGCGGATTACATGCTGGCGGCGGTTCGGGAGTGTTTTGAAGAGGCGGGGATTCTGCTGGCTCAGGATGCGTCCGGCCAGTTGATTGGCGCCGATCACGGGGTTCACAGTGAGCGAATGGCGTTGTTTCAGGAGGAGATTTCGCTGGCGCAGTTGTGTGCGAAGCATGGTTTGACGGTGCCGCTGGACCGGTTGGCGTATCTGAGCCACTGGGTGACGCCACCGGGGCCGCCGCGCCGTTTTGATACCCGGTTTTTTGTAGCGGTGGCGCCGGAAGGCCAGGTGGCGAGCCATGATGGTACGGAAACCATTGATCACGTCTGGATTGCGCCGGCTCAGGCGCTTGAGGAACATCGGGCCGGTGCCCGGTTGCTGGGGTTACCGACGATCCGGACCCTGCGGGTACTGAGTGAGTTTGGCACGACCGGCGAGCTGATGCGTTATGCCCACGCCAATCCCCCGGAGGCGTTTCCGGATCAGCCCTGGCCGGCGGTGCGCAAGGGCAAACCGGTGATGCTGGAACCCAACGCTCCAGCCTATGACGAGGCAGTCAAGCTGGATCCGGAAGGTGAAGGATCAACCCGTGCGGAGATTGTTCCCGGGGAGCCGGTGGAGGTTGCCGCCGGGGTGGTACGGCTGACCGCGCCGAACCCCGGGATGATGACCGGCCCGGGCACCAACACCTATATCCTTGGCCATGAACGTTTTACGGTGCTGGACCCCGGCCCGGCGAACGACGTGCATGTCGAACGGATTCTGGAGCTCACCGGTGGTGTGGTGGATCAGGTGGTGGTTACCCATACCCACATGGACCACTCCCCGGCGGTGGCCCAACTCAAGGCCCGTACCGGTTGCCGGGTATTTGGCTGGCCAGCGCCGGAGGGCGCGGGGCAGGATTCGAGCTTCACACCGGATGATCAACCCGGGCACGGCGATCTGATTGTGACCGAAGCGGGCATCCTGAAGGTTTTGCATACCCCGGGCCATGCTTCGAACCACCTGTGTTATCTGTTGCTGGATCAGGAATTACTGTTTTCCGGGGATCACATCATGCAGGGATCAACGGTGGTGATTAACCCACCGGACGGTGATATGAAGGCCTACATTGATTCCATGTACGATCTGCTGGCCGAGCCTGTGCGCTTCATTGCACCGGCCCATGGTTT
Organism: Marinobacter sp. ST-43; assembly: GCF_030541085.1. Taxonomy (NCBI): domain Bacteria; kingdom Pseudomonadati; phylum Pseudomonadota; class Gammaproteobacteria; order Pseudomonadales; family Marinobacteraceae; genus Marinobacter; species Marinobacter sp. ST-43. The sequence goes on along the minus strand of NZ_JASSVO010000011.1, from coordinate 14,869 downwards.
TCTGATGGGCCAGCCTGCGGCGGTGATGGATTACCTGATCACCCACCGGCTGTCCCGGGAACACAAAGTGTGGCGGGCTCTGGAGGCGCTGGCACCGGTCAGTCTGAAAGACCTGACCGCCAGGGCCTATGACGATGTCCCGGCCGCCATTCACGGCCTGGCCGCCCGCTCAGCGCTCGCGCACCTGCTGAAGCTGGAAGCCGAACACAGGGCGTTCGCCGACGACGGGCTCTGGCACGTGGTCGCGCCAGACTGAGGCTACTTCTTGGCGATCACCCATACCGCGTGCACGATGCCCGGAATGTAACCCAGGATGGTCAGCAGGATGTTGATCCAGAAATGCTTGCCGATACCAACCTGTAAAAAGACGCCTAACGGCGGTAACAGAATTGCTACCAGAATTCGCAAAAGATCCATTCAGTTCTCTCCTTGACGGGCGTAAAACAGTCATATCACTGCAAGATAGCAGTGGTATGACATTTCACCATATTGAACCGGGTAAATTCGGCCCGGTTTCATGAAAGTGGCATTAAACCTCTGTCACAGCCGTATTCATGATTGAGGCTCATCCCTATCCTTGGGGCCACATCGTCAGGTAATTGAGGACTTATGCTGAGAGCAAGGCTCAGATATTCCATCACTAGCGCACTCACATCATCACTCCTGGTTTTGGCGACGCCCGCCGTGCTGGCCGAGGCAGTCAGTTCCAAGGCAGACGCCACCGCCCTGTTGGTGGCCGATCTGGCGGAAGATGAAAACGTTGAGGATGTTGAGCACTCGGAACCCCGCCGGGGCTCTGCGCAGGCACGCGCCCAGGCTGAGACAACCAGCGAACAGAGCAGCCCGCAGGCACCCCCGGTGGAGGCACCGGAGGCAGCCAACAAGCCCCGTGAAATCGCACCCAATATCGACCTGAAAGAAGTGGCCCCGCTGCCGGAGCCGGAGCCCGAGGCAAGCGATTCCGGGGATTCTGCCGTGCAGCCGGAACCTCAGACCGAAATACAATCCGGGACAGCCGACGCGGCCGAGAGCAACACCCCGGCGTCCCCGGACGATGTTGCCGAGAAGGAGCCGGAACCGGCAGCACCTGTGCCGGCGGAGAGTTTCACGCTGCTGGGCAAGGAAATTCTGCCAGGCACCGCCACCCGGTTAGCCTGGTCGCCCGGTATACAGATCGCCGGGTTGTCCCAGATTACCCCGGTGCTGGTGGTCAATGGCGTTAACCAGGGCCCGACCCTGTGCCTGACCGGCGCGGTTCATGGTGACGAGCTCAATGGCATCGAAATTGTCCGTCGCAGCATGTACGACCTGAACCCGGAGAAACTCAGTGGCCGGGTTATCGGCGTGCCCATCGTGAACCTCACCGGCTTTCAGCAGGGCAGCCGCTATCTGCCGGATCGTCGCGACCTGAACCGGCATTTCCCCGGCACCCAGGACGGCACACTGGCCGACCGCGTTGCCCATTCCCTGTTTAACAACGTTATCCGGCACTGCGACATGCTGGTGGATATTCACACCGGGTCACTCAAGCGCACCAACCTGCCGCAACTCCGGGCCGACATGAACAATCCGGATGTCGCCGAATTCACCCGGGGCTTTGACCGGATGGCCGTGGTTCACAGTTCCGGGTCACCCGGCATGTTGCGTACCGCGGCTACCGAAGCAGGAATCCGCACCGTGACACTGGAGGCCGGGGAATCCCTGCGCATCCAGGAACACCAGATCGAAGCGGGCGTAAACAGCCTCAACAGTCTGATGGAAAAGCACGGCATGATTTCCCGCATGTTTGTCTGGGGCGATCCGGAGCCGGTGTATTACGACTCTACCTGGATCCGGGCCCAGCACGGCGGCATCCTGTTCAGCGAAATCAAGCTGGGAGCGACGGTATCCGAGGGCGAGGTACTGGGTTATGTCGCCGATCCAATCACCAACGAACAGCATCCGATTCGCGCCTCCTCGGACGGCCGGGTCATCGGCATGGCGGTGGATCAGGTAGTGATGGCAGGGTTTGCCGCCTACCACATAGGTACGGAGGCACAAGTACCCGGAGAGTAGTATGCTAGGCGTTTTCCATGGGCACGGAACCAGCAGGAGACGGAGTGTCTGACCTGAACGCCACAACGCAAAACTCCGGGCAAACCCTGGCCTACATCGGTCTGGTGCTGACACCGCTGTTCTGGGCCGGCAACGCCGTGGTGGCCCGCGGCACGGTCGAGCATATTCCGCCATTGTCCATGTCGTTCTGGCGCTGGGTACTGGCCCTGGCCATTATCCTGCCGTTCGGCTTACCCGGTATCTGGCGCCACCGGCAGGTGATTCGTCAGCGCCTCGGGTCCATGATTGCACTGGCCACCTTCAGCGTTGCCGCTTTCAATTCCCTCCTCTATGTCGCGGCCATGACCACGACAGCCACCAACATCGCGCTGATCAACGCCACTATCCCGATTTTTGTCGCACTGCTGGCCTGGCTGTTGTTGGGTGACCGGACCCGCCCGATTCAGATACTGGGCATTGCCATGGCCCTGGCCGGCATTCTGTGCGTGATTGCCCGCGGCGATGTGTCGGTGCTGACCGGCCTGCAGGCCCAGCCCGGCGATCTGGTGATGGTGGCTGCGGTGTTCAGCTGGGGCCTGTTCTCGGTGCTGCTGCGCCGGCAAGCGGTGCCACTGCCGGCACTGACCTTCCTCACCACGCAGATCCTGCTGGGCACCCTGATTCTCGCGCCAGTCTACCTGGTCGATTTTCTGTTCTTCAGCGGCGGCTTTGCCCTGTCACAAAGTACCGCCCTTCCTCTGATCTATTTTGCGATTTTTCCGGGCATTCTCGCCTACGCCTTCTGGAATCATGGCGTACACAGCATTGGCCCTGCCCGGGCTGCCATTTTCATGTACCTTACGCCGGTTTATGCCTCTGTGCTGGCGGTGGTTTTTCTCGGGGAAAACCTCAGCCTGTTTCATCTGGTGGGTGGACTGCTGATACTCGGAGGCCTGATACTGGCGACCCGAACCGGCCGGCGTCTGTCCCGCCCGCCTGTCACTGCACTGGATAAAGGAGAGCCGAATGACTAGGCAAACCGCCTCTTCATATTCCTGGCCGGCCATCATTACCCTGATGCTGGCCGCTCTTTCCCTGAACGTCGCGGCAGCCCCCTGCGACCCGGATGAGTCCAAATGGGCGCCATCCCGCTACTACCCGGCCGGAGCGGTGGTGCACCATGGCGGCAAGTGGTACCAGTCCCGGGAGCTACACCAGGGCCTGGAACCGGGCATTACCTTCGACTGGAAACAGCTCGATTCTGCCCCCGAATGCTCCGGCGAGGCTGCGCCCCCGGCCCCGATCGACAAGTCCGATGTAGAAACCGGGCAAACAGCGCAGACAGGCACAGTCACTGGCAGCCCGGATTCACCAGCCTCGGAATCGTCCAGTGACAACGAACTGTGCGAGCAGCCCGACCAGTGGCTGTTCTCAGAGCGCTACACCGTGGGCAGCGAAGCCAGCCATGGTGGCAAGATCTGGAAGGCGATCCGCCCGACCAGCGGCGATATGCCCGGGATGAATACGCCGCCGCGATGGCAATTGGTTGAAGATCACTGCTCCCTGGAAAATCAGCTGCCCTGAAGGGCTGCCTCAATACGGTCGAGAATCTGCGCCAGTACCGCTCTCGGGCAGCCGATGTTCAGACGCATGAAACCGCTGCCCTGGCTGCCGAAACTGAGTCCCGGATTGAGGCCAACCCCCGCCCGTTGCACGAAGAAGCGTTTCAGGGCGGTGTCGTCCAGCTTCAGGCCCCGGCAATCGAGCCAGATCAGGTAGGTGCCTTCCGGCGCCGAGGTGCGGATACCCGTGAGTCGGCGGTCAACCTCCTGCACCACGAAATCACGATTGCCCTTCAGATAGGCCATCAGATCATCCCGCCAGGGACCACCATGGCGATAGCCTGCCTCGAACCCGGCGATGCTGAACGGGTTACACTGCGGCAGGTGCAGCCGTTCGAACACCGTTTTCATGGCCTTGCGGCGCTCCGGATCCGGAATCACCAGGGCCGACAGGCCCAGCCCCGGCATATTGAAGGTCTTGCTCGGCGCAACCGCCGTTATCAGCGCATCATCCCCTTCGGCCAGGGTCGCCAACACCCGATGAGCAGGCTTGTCTGGATAGGTAAGATCGCAGTGAATCTCGTCCGACAGCACCACCAGGCCATGACGGCGCGCGATGTCCAGCACCTGAACCAGTTCCGCCTCGCGCCAGACCCGTCCCACCGGATTATGGGGTGAACACAGCAGCAATACCTTGGCATCCGGCCGGGCGGCGCATTGCTCCAAATGCTCCAGATCCATGCGGTAGTCACCGGTTTCGTCTGCCATCAAAGGGTTTTCGATCACGGTCCGGCCGGTATCCCTGACCGAGCTGAAAAACGGCGGGTACACCGGCGGCTGGATAATCACGCCCTCTCCGGGTTGGGCAAAGGCCAGGCAGGCCGCGTTGAGGGACGGCACCACCCCGGGCGCCATGACAATCCAGTCTCGCTGGATGCTCCAGCCATGACGGCTTTCAAACCACTGGATCATGGCCTCATAAAGGCTGTCCGGGAACAGGGTATAGCCATATACCGGATGCTGCGCCCGCTCGGTCAGCGCATGGGTGACCGCTTCCGGGGCCGGGAAGTCCATATCGGCGACCCACGCCGGTATCACATCGTCACGGCCGAATACCGCCTTGCGGGCATCAAACTTTACCGAACAGGTGTGCTCTCTGGCGATGGGCTGATCGAAAACGCTGCCATTCATGGGGGCTCCGCTTGCTGTCTCCGTGAAAACGCTATTGTGGTGGCCCGGTGCCGCCGTCGCAACCGACGCTTTGGCTCCGGCTTTGGTCGAAGAGCCATGAATTTCGCTTGCCCAATCCACCCGATGCTTGCGAACCTAACGGATTAGTCACCTGCGTTGACCAAAAACAATAATCGGAGCCCTTCCATGATTGGCCAGATTCTTTCCACCATGCTGCCGGTATTCCTGATTGCCGGCTGCGGCGCCTTGTACGGGCGTTACCGGACACCGGATATTCAGGGCCTGAATGTGCTCAACATGGAACTGTTCGTGCCCATGCTGGTGTTTGCGGTACTGGCAGACCAGCAGGCGCCCTTGCAGGAATACGGTTGGCTGGCGCTGGCCGCCACGGTGGTGGTTCTGGGGTCCGGTGTGATTCTGTATCCGGTGGCCAGGCTGCTGAAGCTGAACCTGAAAACCTTCCTGCCACCGATGATGTTCAACAACTCCGGCAACATGGGGATTCCGATTCTGGTGCTGGCATTCGGGGATGCGGCGCTGCCTGCAGCGATCGTACTGTTCATCGTGGAAATGCTGCTGCACTTCTCGGTAGGCCTGTACATGCTGGACCCCCACACCTCCATAATCCGCCGGCTGCGGTTGCCCATCGTTTTCGCCAGCATCGCCGGCCTGGCGGTGAACCTCAGTGGTATCCCGCTGCCGGGTTGGCTGCTGGAAACCCTGAACATGCTTGGCGGTGTGTGCATTCCACTGATGCTGTTTGCCCTGGGCGTCCGCATGCTGGATGTCGATTTCAGTGACTGGAAACTGGGGCTGATCGGCGCCATCGCCTGCCCGCTCTCCGGACTCATTCTGGCCTGGCCAATGATTGCCCTGCTGGATCTGCCGGGGCTGCAGGTTGCCAGCCTTTGGGTCTTTGCCGCCCTGCCACCGGCCGTACTGAATTACATGGTGGCCGAACAGTATCAGCAGGAACCCCACGCGGTGGCCTCTCTGGTGCTGCTGAGCAACCTGGGCAGTCTGGTGGTAATGCCCATTGTGCTGGGCTTGGTATTCGCGGCGGGCTACGTGTAAGCTTCTCCGCAATCCGGAGAGTTGATCAATGTCAGAAACCCTTGCGGTGGTCCGCGCGTCCCGCCCGAACTTTTTACTGCTTGCCCCGTTGTGTGCCGGCCTGGGCCTGGCCGTCGCCTGGCAACAGGGCCAGGCGCCCGAACTTTTACACACCTTTCTGGTTTTCCTTGGCGCCGTACTTGCCCATGCGGCGGTGAATCTGCTGAACGAATACGACGATTTTCGCTCCGGCCTCGACATGATCACCGAGCGCACCCCGTTCTCCGGTGGCAGCGGCGCCCTGCCCGAGGTGCCGACTGCTGCCCGGCGCGTGCTCTGGGCAGGTCTGGGCACACTCGCGGTGGTGGTGACCATCGGTCTGTATTTTCTCTGGCTGCGGGGTCTGCCGCTGCTGGTGCTCGGCGCGGCCGGTGTGGTGCTGGTGCTCACCTATACCCGCTGGATTACCCGCTCGCCGCTGCTGTGCCTGCTGGCACCGGGCATGGGGTTTGGTCCCATCATGGTGCTGGGCACCGTTATCGCGCTTGGGGCAAGCATCGATACCTCCGCCCTGCTGGCGTCTCTCGTAGCGCTCTTGATGGTCAGTGAGCTGTTGCTGATCAACCAGATACCGGATGCAGAGGCCGATCGAGCGATTGGCCGGCGCCATCTGGTGATTACCCTTGGCCCCGAAAAAGCCGCCCATCTGGTGGCTGGCCTGTTGCTTGCCAGCTATGGTGTCATCGTTGCCGGTGTGGTCAGTGGCTATCTGGCAATGACCAGCCTTATCGCCCTGGCACCGCTACCGGCAGCAATCTGGATTAGTCTTCGACTACCTCGGGTACTGGCGACGCCAGATCAGCTCAACCGGGTGCTGGGCACCAACGTGGCGGTACTGCTGTCCACCCTGGCGCTGCTGGTGACCGGGCTCAGCCTATGAGCCTGAACCGCTGGGGCTCCGTAAAGATTCTGTAAATCAAGAATTCGATTCTCCCAAGGGCTTTTACCTCGCTAACCGCTTGCAACTGACTGAACTTTGACCGATGGTAAGAATCAAATCTGTCTGATTTCATTCATGATATGGAGGTCTGCCCATGAGCGTTCTGCTCCTCGTTCTCAGTGCCCTGGTACTGATTTACTTCAGTATCGGTGGCAAAACTGCCGCCCTCATCATGTCCGTCGCTACCCTGATTGGTGTCGCTCAGGACGACTGGCACATTCTGAGTTTTCTGATCGGCGGCATCCTGCTGGCTTTGGCACTGCTCGTAACCCTCCCTGGCGACCTGCGCCTGGATAAACTCAGCCGGCCACTGCTGGGCTGGGTTCGCAGTCGCTTACCAAAACTGTCTCCCACCGAACAGGAAGCCCTCAACTCCGGCTCCGTTGACTGGGACGGCGAACTGTTTTCCGGCCAACCTGAGTGGAACAAGCTGCTGGATGCCGCGCCCGCTCACCTGACCAGTGAAGAACAGGCGTTTCTTGATGGCCCGGTGGAAGAACTGTGCAAGATGCTGGACGACTGGCAGATCACCCACGAACACTACGATCTGCCAGACAAAGTGTGGAAGTTCATTCGCAGCAAGGGCTTCTTTGGTCTGGTGATTCCCAAAGAAGACGGCGGCCTGGGTTTTTCCAACACCGCCCATTCCGAAATCGTCATGAAGATCTCCACCCGCAGCGTGTCTGCGGCGGTGACCGTGATGGTGCCCAACTCCCTCGGTCCCGGCGAGCTGCTGATGCACTATGGTACCGACGAGCAGAAACAGCACTACCTGCCTCGCCTGGCCGGGGGTGAAGAAATCCCCTGCTTTGCACTGACCTCTCCGGTCGCCGGCTCCGATGCTGGCGCGATTCCGGACAAAGGCATCGTCTGCAAGGGCGAATGGAACGGCAAGGAAGTGCTGGGCCTGAAAGTGACCTGGAACAAGCGCTACATCACCCTGGCGCCGGTCGCTACGCTGATCGGCCTCGCCATCAAGGTTTACGACCCCGAGCACCTGCTTGGCGAGCAGGACGAGATCGGTGTCACCTGTGTGATGGTGCCGCGGGATACCGACGGCGTGAATGCCGGTGCCCGCCACCTGCCCATGAACACGGTCTTCATGAACGGCCCCACCTGGGGCACTGAAGTTTTCATCCCCATGGAACAGGTAATTGGCGGCCAGGACATGCTCGGCAAGGGCTGGAAAATGTTGCTGGAATGCCTGTCCATCGGCCGCTCCATCTCCCTGCCCGCTCTGGGCACCGGCGCCGGCAAACTGGCCAGCCTGGCGACCGGTTCCTACGCCTACACCCGGGAGCAGTTCGGCCGCTCCATCAGCCAGTTTGAAGGCGTACAGGAAGCCCTGGAACCCATTGCCGGCTACACCTACATGATGGACGCAGCCCGCCTGCTGACCGCCGGTATGCTGGACCGGGGCGTTCGCCCGTCGGTACCTTCAGCGGTGCTGAAATACCGCAACACAGACCTGATGCGGGAAGTGATCAACCACGCCATGGACGTGGTCGCCGGCCGAGGTGTGATCACCGGCCCCCGCAACTTCCTGGCACGGGCTTACCAGGCCGTGCCTATCGGCATTACCGTGGAAGGCGCCAACATCCTGACCCGCAGCCTGATGGTCTTCGGCCAGGGCGCCATCCGCTGCCACCCCTTCATTGTTGAGGAAATCGAAGCGGCGGGCATGGAAAACCAGGATCAAGCAGCGAAGAAGTTCGACGGCATCTTCTACCGCCACCTGGCCCACACCACCCGCAATGCCCTGCGTGCATTCGTTCTGGGCCTGAGTAAAGGCTGGCTGGAAAGCGCACCCCGCCAGGGTGACATCCAGAAATACTACCGCCAGCTGGGCCGTTTCTCGGCAGCCTTTGCCCTGATGACCGACGTGACCCTGCTCACCGTCGGTGGCGGCCTGAAAGCCCGCCAGCGGCTGTCTGGCCGCATGGCCGACTGTCTCGTACAGCTTTACTACGCCACCGCCGTGATCAAGCAATGGCATGAAGAAGGCTATCCGGACGACCAACGGGATCTGGTGGAATGGTGCCTGCAAACCTGCCTGCACGACCTGCAGGACTCCATGCGTGAAGCCATCATCAACTTCCCGGTGCCCGCCCTGCGCTGGCCGCTGCGGCTGATGGTCTTCCCGCTCGGCGCCACCGGCCTGAACGGCCCGGATGACAAGCTCGGTGCAAAAGTGGCGGCTACCATCGTGAACGACACGTCTGTGCGCCAGCGCATCAGCCGGGGAACCTTCATCAATGCCGATCCCAGCGACCCGCTCGGACGTGTACTCAACGCCTATCGACTGGCGAACGAAACCGAGGAATCCCGCCACAAACTGCACGAAGCGATCCGCAGCCGGGACGAAGACGAAGTGGATGGCATCGCCCTGCTGATGGGCCACCAACGCAAGGAACTGGTGGACTGGGCCTGTGCCCAGGGCATTGTCAAAGCAGAGGAGTGCCCGAAACTGGAAGAAGCCCTGACGGCACTCTATGACGTCATCCGCGTAGACGCCTTTGATGCCGACGGATTGAAATCCCTCGCCAAAAGCGCCAAAGGTAAGCGCAAGGTGGTGGAGCGGCCGTCCAAAGGCTGAGCTTAGCTACCCTCTCATTGAGGGGCGGTCACTCGCCCCTCAAGCCACCCCGAATCGCCTCATCCACCAACCACCGGCGCAGCGTCTGAATCCCGCGCTCCCGCCGGCGGCTGGTCTTCCAGGCAAAGTAAAATTTGTCGCCGGTTACCACGGAATGCGTCGGCAACCGCACGAAATCTTCGGAATCCTTCCGGGTACTCAGCATGTAGTCATTGGTCAGGGCAATGCCCTGATGAAACCGCGCCGCCTCAAGCGCCAACAGCATATGGCTGAAGTGCTGAACGCGAGTGCCCGTGGGCATCAATTCTCCTGCCGCGCTGTACCAGGCCTCCCAGTCTCCGGCCGGCCGGTCGAAAATGCTGTGAGTGGATAGCAGCGGAAACCCCGCCATCTCACCCGGCGACACCGGTTGCTCATCCCGCCGCTCCGGCTCCACATCCCGGCCCAGCTCCCGGCGCATACGTTGCCAGTAATCCTGACTACAGACCGGAAACAGCCGCTCCTCGTACAGCAAATCGTAACTGTAGGCCCGGGAATCCCGGTGAATGGTGATGAAACAATCCGCTACCCGATCCGACAACACCGGGTTCTCGCTACTCATCTCCAGCGCCAGATCAATCTGCGGATGCAGCCGCTGCAAATCCGGCAACCGGGGCACCAGCCAGCGCACGGCGAACGAACTGAACACCGACAACCGCAACCGACTCTCCTCATGCCCCAGCAACTGCTCACTGGCCCGCTCAATCTGAAGCAGAGCCGAACCAATGGCATCGAAATACTGCCGCCCTTCATCGGTCAACGTCACGCGACGACCGGAGCGCCAGAACAACCGCTCGCCCAGATAGGTTTCCAGCTGTTTGATCTGGTGGCTGACCGCGCTCTGGGTGATGGCCAGTTCTTCCGAGGCCGCTGAAAAACTGTTCAGCCGGGCGGCGGCTTCAAATACTGGGAGAGCTTTTAGAGGTGGGAGTCTCATCGCTGCTTATTATCTAATTTTCTAATGAATGGGGAATATTGATCATTTTATCGGATAGTTAAGCACGCCTAGAATCCACATCCAAGTGTCAGTCCAATTCGAGATTGAGATTCGATCTCACGAAATGTGGTATTGCTCCAGGCCAGAGCCACCAATGCTTGGGCGGCTATTTTGGCCCTATCAGGAAAAGCGTCTCACTACTTTAACGTGAGACTTCTCCTGTTTTATCTCATTTTGGCGTTTGTCAGTCGGCTGTTGTGGGCCGGATTTTTCTGGCAGTGACAGCACTAAATCACATTCACTTAAGCGCGATAAGGCTTGCGCCTGTCGAAGCTGGGACCATAGGAGATCATCATGTCAGGAAAAACCGTCAATAGCGCCATCCTGCTACTTGTGATCGGCAATGCTATGGCCATTTTGTCTGATGTGTTTATCAAACTGCTGGAACCCGGCGCCCCGATCTTTCAATTCGCCTTCCTCCGTTGTGTGCTCACGCTGGCCTTCTTGCTTCCTCTCGCCGGTCAACTGAACCGGGATCAGCTGTTCAGCGGGCTGAAGATCCACACGCTCCGGGCCCATATTCATCTGGGTGGCATCCTGTGCATGGTCGTGGCTCTGGGCAATCTGCCCTTGGCTACCGCCAACGCACTCTTCTACGGCGCACCGATTCTGGTGATGGTGTTTTCGGCCCTGGTTTTCCGGGAGCGACTGACGCCCCTGAGCGTAATGGCCGTATTCAGTGGTTTCACTGGGATTGTGGTAATCCTGCGTCCAGTGGAATTCAACTGGGCAGCCATCGCCGCCCTCGGGTCCGCACTGGCACTGGCGATCAATGCGGTCATGGTCCGGCAACTTCCGAAACAGCAGTCAACGGTACACAAGCTGTTTCTCAATTACCTGCTGATCCTGCCGGCAGCTGGTGCCCTGGCGCTCTGGGAGGGGGCCGAGTGGTCGCCCGGAATACTACTGAGTGCCGCCGGTTCCTCCTTTTTTATTCTCGGCTACAACATCACCGTGCTGCTGGCCTATCAGCAAGTGGACGCCAATCAGGTCACGAGTGCTGAATACACCGGTCTGATCTGGGCAGTGTTGATTGGCTGGGTGGGTTTCAATGAAATTCCCGATATCTGGTTCGCCGTGGGCAGTGCCATGATTGTGGTGCCTCTGATTATGGTGGGGTTGCGGTCGCGTCAGCGGAGCCAGCGGGTGCTCCGGGCTCACCCGGTGAATGGTTGAGGCCCTCTGCCAATCACGATGCGGAGGGACGACCTGCTCCCATCCGGGTGGACCTAAAACGGAGTCAGGGGCAGGTCACTGGATAGGGGTAGAACCCGTTATTAGCAATTAGTAGTTTGGAATACTAATTAGTATCAGGCATTACTAAATGCTACTAAAGCACGCTCGTTGGAGCGCAGTGTAAAGGGCGTTCGGTGCAGGCCGAAGGGCCAGAGTGGACTTTCCACACTCTAGTGGACACGCTCGGCCTATGATTACAGCACAGGAGGAGGTGCCATGATCAGCCGCGTCATAATTCTCACAAGTCGATTAGGATTGGGGGATTAACTGGGCGATATTGAGCATCACACGTGCTCGCGTTCGCAAACTTTAGTCCATCGCTCTCTCGAATCGCGAAGCCATAACTTTCGTGAATGTGACCGCAGATGTGAGCCTTGAGCTGACGCAGCTCATCGATTTTCTTGGCGAGCGGATAGCAGCCTACGTGTTCACCGATATCGGGAATCCAGTCGAAAATGCCTAATGCCGGTCCGTGCGTCACAAGCACGTTAGTATCCTCAGGGACAAGCTTCAGTCTCTCCCATCTCTCACCCTCTTTCGCGTTGAAGCTCATCCCTCGGAAGATCGGCTGCCAAGGAAAGCCGTAAAATTTCAAGCCTCCGATCATTGCCGCTTCCCCGCAGAGGTAACTGATTCCGTTTTTCTCACACATTTCGCGGGACCAATCGGGGTATCGAACAAAACAGTGGTCGTGATTGCCAGCGATGAGAACTTTGTCCTTGTGCTGCTGATCGCCCATCCAGCGCGTAAAGTCATCAAGCTGGGGCAGAGAGCCTGATCCGGTGCAGTCGCCCGCGTGCACCAGGACATCACCATCGGGGAGAGACAACATCTTGTCATGCAGACTGTGCGTGTCTGATATGCAAACAATTCTCACCGCTACTCCCACGGACAGTCTGGACTGCCCCACTCAGCGCCAACGGGTCCCCCGACGGCACCTTGGAGCTTTCTCTTCTTGATCCAGTCGATCGCCATTCTGTCCATATCTTCAGATGGGACTTCAACAACAAGCACGTCCCAGGATTTGCCTTTGAACGTCTCTTTTTCGACTCGGAATTCCTGAGGATTATTCAGCTCTAGAAAAACGGACTTTGGTTGCGCGCTGAGCAGCTCCTGGTAATACAGGTGATAATTCGGGCCGCTGGAAATTGAAGCTTTTGTGCTCATATCTTGGCTCGCTAGTCGTCAATGCTCTCGAAAAGATTGCTCAGTACCCATCATATTTTATAACGTAAAATAATGTTTAAAAACAGATATTTATCTTATTTCCAGTGTATGCCAACATAGAGGACATCGCCAGTCCTAAGTTGCAAAAAGGCGAATGACTTCCCTGGCGCTGGGGCCAACTTGAAGGTTTAGAGTTCAATACCACTGATCTGGAAGAGCTCTATAAACTGAGCTTTCAATCATGAATAAACACAAACAGAAAACGCTTCTTTGCATGGATCTCGAAGTGAAGCTCATTAGCAACGCGGTCTCTCAACTACCGCGGCCAGGTCTCTATACGTTTCTTGAGGCTGTGTCGGAAGTCTGTGATCTGATGTTGCACAAATTGGTCAGCTCAGAGCGAGTCAATGCGATTCGGAAACTGTTGGGCGTAGATGGAGTCACGCCAGCTTGGTTCCTCGACCTACCTGTCCTCCATCCAACCGGCACGATAAAGGACAAGGTTCGTTGCGGGCGATCTGATGCTATGTTGCTGGACGATCAGGCTGTGGTTGTTGCTTCTGATGAGGAACCTTGGTGGATTCCAATTGCAGAATATCTGCCACCCTACTCAGATCATGATCGCGAACTCATTTAAGCTCTCGCTACCATCAAATCCCGACTGACTGAGTCGGATTGAAAACATGGCTTGGCCAGAGACTGACACCAGAAAGGGCCGGACGTTGAGGTCGCGTAAGCGAACATTCAAGTTGACCAACATGTATCCACGAAAGTGGTTCAAGGTAAGACCTTTCACAAAAAGCGCTCCAACAGGCACACTTCATGGTATTGGCTAGATTAGATCATTACCTCTGGGTAAAACATCTGAAGGTTCTACTTAGGTGAATGCGTGGCAATTTTTGACATCGAGAAAGACGAATTACTCCGGCTGACCGATACTCAGCTTGAGGAGTTGGTTGCTCGCCTCGCCGAGGCCGAAGTGGCAACGCAAGGCCATAGCCCTGCATGGGTAAGCTGGTCAGGTTCAATCAATGCTTCTGACGAAGGAATTGACATCCATGTTCAGGTTCCCGTCGATACACTGAACACCGGTTTTCTTGAAAAATCCGATACGATCCTACAAGCCAAGAAGCACTCGATGCCGAAGGCCAAGATCACCGAGGAGATGGTCACCGATAGCGAATTGTCAACGACAATCTCTGAGCAAGCTGCAAAGGGCGGCAGCTACATCATCGTGAGCTTGGGTGATGATTGCTCACCTCCTATGCTCAAGGATCGCCTAAAAGCTATGCGGGATTCCGTTAAGGATGATCCCAACAATCGCAATATTCACCTGAACTTTTACGACCGTTCGAAGCTGATTCAGTGGGTGCGGCAGCACCCTTCTATCATGCTGTGGGTCAAAGGAAAGCTCGGCCAGGGATACTCTGGTTGGCAGCCATATGGCGCTTGGAGCAATCCACCGCACGGCGTCGTTGATAATCTGATTTCTGCACCGGGCGTGACGATCACGCTACCGTCAGAAAAAGGCCAAAAACTCAATATCGACGACGCCATCGATGCGATTCGGGACCTGATTCGGTCTACTAAGAAGGCTATTCGTATCACGGGCTTATCCGGAGTCGGGAAGACGAGGATCGTGCAAGCACTATTCGATGAGAAAGTTGGTTCAGATGCTCTTGATAGGACCATCGCAGTCTATGTGGATACTGGTGCTGAACCGGACCCTTCGGCAGCAGCGGTACTGGACAAGCTTATCGCTGAGGGCCGCCGTGCCATCATGATCCTCGATAATTGCCCATCAGAACTGCACTCTTCACTGGCCAGCAAAGTATCAGCCGCAAGCGGCGAGGTAAGCCTCATCACCGTCGAGTGCGTAAACCGCTGAAGGTTGCCACCCATTCCACGTGAAGCCTGCCACCCGGACCGGAGCAAGGCTGCCACCCATCGGAGCGTAGCGACGCGGGGTTTCTCTTCTTACTCCGAAGTCTCAG
>NZ_JASSVO010000010.1:0-113415 GCF_030541085.1 Marinobacter sp. ST-43 | reverse complement strand
GGGAAATAGGCAAAAATCGAACAAAACAGAGGGTGATAACGCCAAAATCGCGCTTGAATGGCTTTTTTTCGAGTTGAAAAGCGATTCAGCGATAAATCAGGCGTTAATCAGACCCTCCTTAGCTTCGCCATGCGGGTCACACCGCGACTAAGCTGCGCATCGACGACCTCTGTGACATTACCCTTTTTGACATCTTCAACCGCAAGCTGACCAATTTTAGGAAGCACGTCCTTTTCAAAGAGCCTACGAACCTCTGCACCGCCATCTTTCCGGTTTTTAAGGTCAATATCCGCCCAATGTTCGAAAAGCTCTTTCACTGTCTTACGGGCGGCCTGGCGTGCCTTTTCCGCTTCTGCGGCCTCTCGCTCAGCCAGCAGCCTGGCCATCTCCGCCTCATGTGCGGCCTTACGTGCATCTTCCTCCGCTTCCAAATACTCCCTCAAATCCCGAATGCCAGCTTGATATAAGCGAGATAGCTCACCGGCCTTCGTTCGCGCTTCTCGCAAGGTTAAGCCATCTTTACCTGACTGGTCGTAGTTGCCTACAGGGAGGAAAACCCGTTCACCTTGCGAATTGGTATATCGGAAGTAAAACAGCCTGTCTCCGCTTTTCAGAATGCGAGCCATAAAACGCCCACAGCCTCTCGGAGCATCCTCAGTCAACCAGACAGACTTGCCTGGCTTGGAGTTCATCTGCTTGTCTGTAATCGTCCCCATTTCCATCCACTTAGTTGAGGCCGGATTCTCGTCACCGTTTGGTCACCGTTTCTCGATCGCTTAAACTGGATGGTATTGGATTCCGTTAGAAAACACAAAAAGGAAAAATCAATCAAATCAGTAAGAAAGGTTTTTACGGTGGATTGGGTTAGACTCTGTTGGATGGCCATGTACCTTTATGGGGTGCAAGGGGTCGTAGGTTCAAATCCTACCGTCCCGACCAGAATTCCCTACACAAAGCCCGGGCCGAAAGGTCCGGGCTTTGTCGTTCTATCAGGCAGCGACCGCCTGCCCACGCTTCTCCCAGGGGTATTCCCGAATCGGCAGGTGAATCAGTGCCGACAACGCCCCGACGCCTACACCGATCCACCACACCAGCGTGTAGTTATGGTAGAGGTCGTACAGGGCTCCACCCAGCCAGACACCAAGAAATCCGCCAAGCTGGTGCGAAAAGAATACCAGGCCATAGAGCGTGCCCATGTACTTCAAGCCGTAGATGTGCGCAACCAGGCCAGACGTCAGCGGTACCGTTGCCAACCACAACGAACCCATCGCCACCGAGAAGAGCACAACGCTTTCAGGAGTGATGGGCGCCATGATAAAGGCGGCAGAGACGATTGTTCGTAACAGGTAAATCGTCGCCAGAAGGTACTTGCGCGAGTATCGGTTACCCAACCAGCCGGCCATCAGTGTGCCACCGATATTGAACAGACCGATCAGGGCAATTGAAATGGCGCCGAGCCCGGACGCTGACGTTACCCCCAGCACGTAGATCAGGCTGTCCGGCGTAATTGGCCCACACATTTCCGTAATAAACGCCGGAAAATGCGCGGTGATGAACGCCAGTTGGTACCCGCAAGAGAAAAAGCCGATAAAAATGAACAGGAAGGAGGGGTCTTTCACCGCTCGCTTCAGCACCACCCCCATCGGCTCATCGGTCGATACCGAGGGCGCCGCCTTGGGTGCCCGCATAAACAGAAGGGCAAGCATCGACACCGTAATGAAACCGGCCAACACCATGAACACGCTTTGCCAGGGCATCTGGCTCAGCAGCGCCTGCGCGACGGGCGGGCCAATGATCTGCCCTGCAGAACCGGCTGCGGTTGCAATGCCCAGCGCCATGGAGCGATGCTTTTCCGGGGCAGAGCGCCCTACGACAGCGAGGATGACCCCGAATCCGGTTCCGGCAATCCCGAACCCAACCAGGATTTCCAGAAGCTGGTGCTGGCCCGGGGTAATGGCGAATGCCGAGGCAACCAGCCCGACCACGTAACAGATACCGCCCACCAGGATAGCTTTGCGATCACCGTAGCGTTCGGCAAAAGCTCCAAAGATCGGCTGCCCGATGCCCCAGAACAGGTTCTGAATGGCGATGGCCAGAGAAAACGACTCCCTTGGCCAGGCAAATTCCAGGGCAATCGGCAGTTGAAACAGACCAAAAGAAGCCCGCACGGAAAAACCAACCAGAATAATAATACAGCCTGCGACAAGTACAGGGTTGATCAGTCGATCATAGGTGCCGGAGGCCGTGCCAGACATGGTTACAGATTCCCGGAGCTGAACAGTCGGTGCGCCACAATAAGCGCGAAGCCAATCAGTATACCTGAAGCAGCGAAAGCCAGTGTAAAGCCGCTCAGTTCAAGTAGCAGACCAAAGAACAGGGGCGCCAGAAAGTGCACCGCCCGGTTTGCCATCAAACGCATACCCAATGCCCCTGCACGCCGCTCCCGTTCCACGGATTCCGCCAGAATCACCATGGACAAAGGCTGGGTGAGGCCCGAACCGATACCCACCAGCATGGCCAGGGCTGCCATCAGCATGACCTGCTCAGACACGCCCAGCAAAGCCAGGCCAGTGGCGAGGGTTCCGAGCGAGAGCAAGACTGTCGGGACGCGCCCCCCCGCGAGACCAATAATGCGCGCCATAAACGGCCGAACCAGCATAGAAACGCCGGCACGAAGACTGACCAGAACTCCGATTATCAACGGGCTGATGGCCAGGCTCTCCAGGTACACTGGCAAATAGCTTCCGTAGACCCCGAGTGCGAACATCCCCAATACCGTGACCAGAATCGACAACTGCACCCCACGGTTACTGCCGACAAGCTGCCATTGCGCCCGGAAACCCGCCTGCTTTCGGGTAACGTGAATACGCTCCCTCGCCTGCCCGGTCAGGCGGAGTGTTACAACGCCCGAGACCAGCGCAAACAGAGCCATTACCAGGAACACGTACTCGGTACCGGAAGACTTCAGCAGGACACCGGCCAGCAACGGGCCAATAACCTGCCCGCCCGACAGCCAGGTGGCATACCAGCCAAAATACTGCTCCAGCCTCGGCCCGGTGCCCAGGTTGGAAATGATGGTTTGGGCGGCCAGAACCATCTGGAGGTGAGCCAGCCCCACCAGCAACTGACCAGTCACGAGGCCCGCATAGCCATACCACGCATGCATCGACAACAAGCCTGCCACCATAATGCCCGCCCCGGCCAGCAGCGTGGCCCTGCCACCAAACCGGCTCACGATGCCTCCCAGGGGAATGGCCAGCACCAGCGGTAGCAGATACTGGGCGCTTAACACTGCACCCAGAACGAGCGGAGAGGCGCCAAGTTGAAGTCCATACACAGGCACTGCCACAATCAGCATTGAGTAGACGACAAAACACAGCGTCAGTGACAGACAGACCGCGAAGAAATTTTGCGAGGCCTCAGAGGCTCCCCCGGAAGAGTCGCGGTGGCTGGAATGGTTGCTTTGCAAGTAGATGCCCGATTCGAATGATGTAGCTAAAACGGGCTATGGTAACGCGAATGGCTCGCAACAGAAACGCGAGGAAAGGAAAAGCCGGGGGAAGCACTCCCCCCGGCCCAAACCGGCTTTATTCAGCCGACGCAATCAGGCTGGCGTTACCACCGGCCGCTGTGGTGTCGATACACAGATGCCGCTCAATCACGTAGCGTTGATCCAGCTTGTGTTCTGTGATCACCGGCAACAGCGCGCCCTCACGCTTGCTCAGCGCCATGCGATACTGCTTGAGCAGCGGCTTCTCGGCTACGCTCACCACCGCTTCAAATCCGGTCAGGTGGCTCAGAGCGTCCGGATCAAGCATGCCATCGCTGGCAATAACCGGAAGTCCGGCCTTGATGGCATCGGCCAGTGCCTTCTCGGCACCCGGTGCAATCACTACCACCTTGTTACCCTGCGACAGGGCGGTGCCGGCCTGCTCAACGGCAGACTCGGCGTCTGGACCAAGGCACAGTACCAGCCCGCGACCATGGCAGGACAGATGGTTCTGCTCGCCCGTCGGCCCCGGCATCTCCTCGTACCCTTCGTCCAGAGGCGCCGGCACCTTACCGAAGAAGGGCTCCAGCAACGCCTGACGACCTTCCGCTTCCGGTACCGCTGCTTTGGCCAGCTTGTCGATCAGCTTCTGGGCCTTGTCGGTACTGAACACCTTGTCACTGGACTGAGCAGGCTTTTCAACCACCTCACCCCGCAGGAAACGGCGCACGTATTGCGGGCCACCGGCTTTCGGCCCGGTACCCGACAGTCCCTCGCCACCGAATGGCTGGGAGCCGACGATGGCGCCGATCTGGTTACGGTTAACGTAGGTGTTGCCCACCTTGATACGACTGGCAATGTGCTCGATCCGGCGGTCAACGCGGCTATGAATACCGAAAGTCAGACCGTAGCCCTTGGCATTGACGGCATCAATCACCTTGTCGATGTCCTTGGCTTCAAACGTAGCCACGTGCAGAACCGGGCCGAAGATTTCCTCTTCCAGTTCTTCAATTCCGCTCACCTGAAGCACTGCCGGCGACACGAACAGGCCCTTCTCCGGTACGTTGAGTTTCTTGAGCAGTTTGCCTTGCTGCTCGAATTTCTGGCAATGGTCGGTAATCTTCTTGCGGGCGTTTTCGTCGATCACCGGGCCCACATCGGTCGACAACTGCCACGGATCACCAATGCCCAGTTCCTCCATCGCACCGTAGAGCATTTCCAGCAGATTATCGGCAATGTCCTTCTGTACATACAGCATGCGAAGCGCAGAACAGCGCTGACCGGCACTCTGGAAGGAGGATGCCAGCACGTCACGCACCACCTGCTCCGGCAACGCGGTGGAATCCACGATCATGGCGTTCAGGCCACCGGTTTCTGCCACCAGCGGTGCATCCGGCTCCATGTGTTCAGTCATGGCCTTGTTGATCCGCTGCGCCGTGGCGGTTGAACCCGTGAAACACACACCGGTTACCCGCGCATCGGACGTCAGGCCGGAACCCACGGTGGCGCCGGTACCGGGCAATAACTGGATCGCGGCCCTGGGTATGCCGGCCTGATGCATCAGCTCTACGGCACGGAAGGCCAGCAGCGAGGTTTGCTCTGCCGGCTTGGCGACTACCGCGTTACCGGCCGCCAGGTTCGCCAGTATCTGTCCGGTAAAGATCGCCAGCGGGAAGTTCCAGGGCGAGATGCAGCACATCACACCACGGGCTTCGCCGTCATGCTTGTAACGGATGCCTTCGTTGGCATAGAACATGGCAAAATCCACAGCCTCGCGAATCTCGGCCACGGCATCCAGCAGGGATTTACCGGCTTCGCGGGTCGTCAGCGCAAACAGCTCGTGCACGTTCTCTTCGTAAAGGTCACCGACCTTACGGATCATGGCCGCACGCTCTTCCGCCGGTACAGCAGACCACTGTTTGAAGCCATCCTGGGCGGCGTCCAGAGCCGACGAAATATCCGCCTCTGAGGTATAGGTGATGTGGCCAACCAGATCGTCCGGGTTTGCCGGATTCCGTACTTCGACCACCTCATCACTCACGGAATCCACCGCCAGCACCGGGCCGCCCTTCCACTGATGGCTCTTGTAACGGTTTCGACCTTCATCAATCTCGGCCACCGTCACCGGATCGGTAATATCCCAGCCCTTGGAGTTTCTACGCTGATCTCCGAAGATTTTCGACGGATGCACGATCGCCTTGCTGGACAGGTTATGGCCAAGCTCCACCACGACATCAATCGGGTCTTTGGCGATTTCTTCCGGGGTGATGCTGGTATCCACAATCTGGTTAACAAAAGAACTGTTGGCACCGTTCTCCAGCAACCGGCGAACCAGGTAAGCCAGCAGGTCTTTGTGAGCACCCACCGGCGCGTAGATCCGGCAAGGCACACCACTGTCCTCCAGAACCTGATCGTGCAGGGATTCCCCCATACCATGCAGGCGCTGGAACTCGAATTTATCCCGACTCAGATCCTTGGCCAGTTCCAGCACCGCTGACACCGAATGGGCGTTGTGGGTGGCGAACTGCGGGTATATACGGTCGGTCATGCCCAGAAGCTTTCGAGCACCGGCCAGGTAAGCGACGTCGCTGCAGGCCTTGCGGGTGAAGACCGGAAAGTCTGACAGGCCCATCACCTGGGCACGCTTGATCTCGGCATCCCAGTAAGCACCTTTAACCAGCCGCACCATGATGCGGCGATCCAGTTTTTCAGAAAGCGCATAGAGCCAGTCCAGGGTCTGCGAGGCACGCTTGCCGAACGCCTGGACCACAACACCAAAACCTTGCCAGTCTTTCAGTTCCGGGTCGGACAGGATGGCCTCAATCACATCCAGGGAAAGATCCAGACGATCCTGCTCTTCGGCATCAATATTGAAGCCCATGTTGGCCGCTGCCGCCTTTTTGGCGAGCTTGAGTGCCCGGGGCATGAGCTCATTCATCACCCGCTCTTTATGCCCGTACTCATAGCGTGCCAGCAGCGCCGACAGCTTCACCGAGATACCCGGATTCGTTCTTACATCGCCTTTGCAGCGCTTGCTGATGCTGTCAATGGCATCAGAGTACGCCTGGTAATAACGCTGAGCATCGGCATCGGTGCGCGCCGCTTCGCCCAGCATGTCATAGGAATAGGTATAGCCCCGCTCTTCCTGGGACTTGCCGCGGTCCTGTGCCTCTTCAATGGTACGACCCAGTACAAACTGGCGCCCCATTTCCTTCATGGCCTGGCCCGCCACGGTTCGCACAACCGGTTCGCCCAGGCGCTTTACCAGCTTACGCAAGGTATCACCCACACTCTGGCGCTCGGAATCCTTCAGCAGGTTGCTGGTCATCAGCAGGGCCAGGGTGGCCGAGTTGATCATTCCGGATTTGGCTTTGCCCACGTGAGCGCCCCAGTTGCCCGAGGTAATCTTGTCTTCGATCAGGTCCTGGATGGTGAGGTTGTCGGGCACCCGCAGCAAAGCCTCCGCCAGGCACATAAGAGCCACACCTTCTTTGGTGGTCAGCCCATATTCGGCCAGAAACTTTTCCATGATGGTCGGGCGAGCGCTGTTGCGAACATCACGCACCAGCTCTGCCGCCCGGGCCGAAATCGCCTTTCGGGTTTCATCCGACAACTGGGCCTCAGCAATCAGCCGGTGAATCACTTCATGTTCATCTGCCAGGTAGTTTGCACGGATCGCCTGACGAATATCGTTAAGCTCCGGTGCCACAGATTGCTGAAGACTCATGGTGTACCCTCCTGATTGTTTGAATACTGACCGCATTTTAGCGAAGCAGGTACATGCAATTAGCCTGTTCAGTATCGAAATAGATTATTATTTTCCTTTTTTAGTACCTGAAAAGTTACCTATAAGCCTGCACTTTCGCTAATATTGGACGTTTCGGCCTTTTAAAAAAATTCATCCACTATCTCAAAGGATAGCAGTCATGGCAGATCTCGACAGAATCGATCTTTCCATCATCCGGGAACTGCAGAAGAACGGCCGTATTACCGTGACAGACCTTGCTTCCCGGGTCGGTTTATCAAAGACTCCCTGTCAGGTACGAATGAAACGGCTGGAAGATCAGGGATACATTACCGGCTACAGCGCCATGGTGAATCAGACCAAGCTGGGGCTCTCTCATGTTGCGTTCGCCCAGGTCACTCTGAATGACACCAGCAGCAAGGCACTGGCGGCGTTCAATGAGGCCGTCCGGCAAATCTCCGCGGTGGAGCAGTGTCATATGATGGCGGCGAATTTCGACTATCTTCTGAAAATACGTACCCGCAACATGGCTGAATACCGCCAGGTTCTGGGAGAACAGATCTCCAGCCTGCCCCACGTACTCCAGACCAGCACTTTTGTCGTGATGGAAAACGTTAAAGACCGAGGACAGTAAGATGCGGATCGTTGTTGCCCCCGACTCTTTCAAGGAATGTCTCTCAGCACAGCAAGTTGCCTCTGCCATCGCCCGTGGTTGGCGCAACGCTGCCCCGGAGGATGAGATTGTAGAAATCCCTCTCGCTGATGGGGGCGAAGGAACCACAGTGGCACTGACAGAGGCTCTGGGCGGGCAACTGCATACGGTGGCCGTCACGGGCCCGCTGGGTGAGCGTATCGAAGCCCGCTTTGGCCTGGCCAATAACAACGAAACCGCCGTCATTGAGGTAGCTGAAGCCAGTGGCTTGCATTGTGTACCCGCCGAGGCCCGTGATGCGCTCCGGGCAACCAGCCGTGGTACCGGAGAGATGATTCTGGCAGCCCTGAAACACCGGCCGAAAACATTGATCATGGGCCTGGGAGGAAGCGCCACAACGGATGGCGGCGCGGGCATACTGCAGGCTCTGGGGGCGCGCCTGCTGGATAACCAGAGCGAGGAAATCGGGCCCGGCGGCGCCGGCCTGGCAAGGCTGGCCACCGTTGACCTGGAACCTGCCATTCGTCGACTCAACGGCATCCAGTTGATTGTGGCCTGCGATGTCACCAATCCACTGCTGGGCCCGGAGGGAGCGGCAGCGGTTTTCGGGCCGCAGAAAGGCGCCAATGAAGACGACGTTCGTCAGCTGGACGCCAATCTTGCGCATTTTTCCCGTCTGGTTAAGGCGCAGGGCCTGGACATTGCCAGCTTTCCCGGTAGTGGCGCCGCCGGGGGTATTGGTGGCACGGTCAAGGGTATTCTGGGCGCCCGACTCCAACCGGGAATAGAGCTGGTGATGGAGGCCGTCAAACTGGAGCAGCATATCCGCAACGCGGATCTGGTGATCACCGCGGAAGGCGCCATCGATGCTCAAAGCGCCTTTGGAAAAACGCCGGCCGGCGTGTCCAGACTGGCGCATGCCTGCGGTGTACCAGTGATTGGCCTGTGTGGAAAATTAGGGGCTGAACTGGCTCCGCTCCATAGCGTTGGGTTAACAGCGGCTTTCTCGATCACCCCCGCTCCCATCACCCTGACGGAAGCCTATGGTCTGGCAGAAGCTAACCTCGAGAAGTCTTCGGAGCAGCTGGCGCGCCTGACGCACAGTTTCTCACGCCGGTGAAGCGGTTTTCCGTAATCCGGTGAGCTCAACCCGGCCGCGGGCTAACCGAACCTGGCCCCGGCGTTCGAGTTCTTTAAGCAGTCGGCTGACCACTTCCCTGGCCGTTCCCAGCTCCACGGCCAGCTCCTGATGGGTAATATTCAGTACACTCTGACCATCAGCCGCACGGGCCTGAAGCCACTCCGCCAGGCGCTCATCCATACGGTGAAACGCTACTTCTTCAACCAACAACATCAGATCGTCAAGTCGACGGCCATAGGACTCCATAATCCCCAGCCGGAACTCTGCCGACTGATCCATCAGCCGATCGAATAATCCGCGCGGGATAATGGCGGCTTCTGCCTCCTCTTCAACGATGGCTTCAGCCCGGTAGCCACGGCCCGTCATCAGACAGCCAATGGACAACGTGCAGATATCGTCAGCGCCCATACGGTAGAGCACGATGCTGTGGCCAGATGCTCCGGTCATCTGCACCTTGATACTGCCATCCAGCACCAGGGGAAGCCCCCGGCAATGTTCTCCGGCACTGAACAGCACCTGCCCGGGAGGGAAACGCATGGCCTGGAGACCCTCCAGGGCATCTTTGCGCAAGGAGTCATGTAGTGTGTCGAGAATACTGTGCCTGGCCATTCCGCATTGCCTTGTATCGAAAGTCGTCTGCCTGTGTGACTTTATCACTGAACCCGGCCAATAACAGGCCTATAGTCAAACCATCATCCGACATCACACAGGAGAGACCAAGATGACGGTAAACATGGGTTCCGCTGATCGTATTATTCGTGCCATCGTGGGTGTTGTCCTGCTGGCCCTGGTCTTTGTTGGCCCCCAGACACCCTGGGGCTGGATTGGCATTGTACCGCTGGCAACAGCACTGGTGGGAAACTGCCCTGCCTATTCCCTGCTCGGCATCAAAACCTGCAAAACAAAATAGGCCTCCAGGCACCAGAAACACAAAGGCCAGAGCAGCTCTCGCCACTCTGGCCTTTGTCGTTCTTCAATGCAGACAGGCTTACTGCTGTTTCAGCGCACCGGCGTGTTCAGCACATCCAGCACTTCCTCAAGCTCGGTGATCATCTGACGGATCAACTGCTTGTACTGTGAAGTATCATCCTTCACTTCGCTGCTGCTGAGCTTCTGCTTGGCACCACCAATGGTGTAGCCCTGATCGTACAGCAGGCTGCGGATCTGGCGGATGGTGATCACATCCGCGCGTTGATAGTAACGGCGATTGCCCCGGCGCTTGACCGGCGACAGCTGCGGGAATTCCTGCTCCCAATAGCGCAACACATGCGCCTTGACCGCACACAGCTCGGCTACTTCACCAATGGTGAAATAACGCTTGCCCGGAATAACCGGGAGCTCATTGTTATGACTGGGTTCCAGCATACGCTTCTACTTTCTGCTTCAGTTTCTGACCTGGTCGAAACGTAACTACGCGCCGTGCACTGATGGGAATTTCCTCACCCGTTTTCGGGTTCCGTCCCGGTCGCTGCTTCTTGTCCCTGAGATCGAAGTTGCCGAAACCCGACAACTTCACCTGCTCGTTGTGGCTGAGTGCGCCTCTGATTTCGTCGAAGAAAGCTTCCACCATTTCCTTGGCTTCCCGCTTGTTAAGCCCCAACTCCTCGTACAAGCGCTCTGCCATGTCCGCTTTCGTCAAAGCCGCCATCTGTCAACTCCTCAGTGTTGCCCCCAACTCTTCTTTCAGGGCATCGATAACCCCATTGAAGAGCGAATGCACTTCGTCCTCGTTAAGCGTGCGTTCAGGATGCTGCCAGAACAGGCTCAGAGCCAGGCTTCGGTTACCCTCACCCAGGCTTTCACCTTCGTAGACATCAAACACACGCAACGCCGTGAGGTGCTCGCCAGCATGTTTACGGGCCACATGTTCTACCTGGGCGAACGCCACATCGCTCCCGATAATGATAGCCAAATCCCGGCGAACTTCCGGGAATTTTGAAATATCTTTGAAATTAGGCACATAACCGGCAACGATCGAATTCAAGAATAGCTCAAACATCAGGATCGTGCCATTAAGTTCAAGATTTTTCTGAACTTGTGGATGCAGTGCACCCAGCCAGCCCACATGCTCGCCATCCCTCAACAGTTCCGCCGTCTGGCCCGGATGCAGCGCAGGGTGCTGGCTGGCAATAAAATCAACCTCGATGCCAAGCAGTCGGAACAGGCTTTCCAATTCCCCTTTTACATCAAAGAAATCCGTGGTTCTGCGACCGTTTACCCAGTTTTCGGGATTCTGGTTACCAACCACCACCCCTGCCAACATCGGCTGCTGACTGATGCCATCGGCATCCTGAACGAATCGCAAACCGGTCTCGAACAAGCGAATACGGGGCTGCTGCCGGTTCTGGTTGTAGCCCACGGTTTTAAGCAGGCCGCTCCAAAGCGTCGTGCGCATCACCGAAAGATCCGACGAGATGGGATTGGCCAACGCAATCCCCTCACGTTCCGGATCCACCAGCTGTTGAACCTTGGGATCAACAAAGCTGTAGGTCACCGCTTCCTGGTAGCCCTGGGCGACGAAAAAGTTACGCACAGCAGACAGCGGCCGAACCGCTTCTTCCCGGGCCCGCAGCCCAAGCGAGCCGGTTGGCTCGGTGACCGGCAGATTGTTATAACCAAAAATGCGACCGACCTCTTCGATCAGGTCTTCTTCGATGGAAATATCCGGCCGGAAGCTGGGCACACTGATACGCCAGCCGTCTTTCAACAGCTTGTCGATGTGCAGGCCAAGCCGGCTGAGAATCTCTTCAACGGTAGTGCGGTCAATTCTAAGCCCCAACACATCCGCCAGGCGCTGCTCACGCAGATCAATCACCCGCGCCTTTGGCAGGTGTTCCTTGCTGGCCACTTCGACAATTTCGCCGGGCTCGCCCCCGACAATAGCCATCAGCAGACCGGTTGCCCGCTCCATGGCATCCCGTGCCAGCTCATAATCCACGCCCCGCTCAAAACGGTGGGAGGCATCTGTATGCAGGCCATATTGACGAGCCTTGCCGGCCAGCGTGATCGGGTCAAAATAGGCGGATTCAAGCACCAGATCCCGGGTTTTCTCACTCACCCCGGAATGCTCGCCCCCCATCACACCGGCAATGGCCACTGGCTTCTCGTGGTCGGCAATCACCAGCGTTTCCGGAGTAAGCTCGACCTCCTGACCGTCCAGCAATACCAGTTTTTCGCCCGAGCCAGCCATACGCACAACAATCCCACCCTTGATCTCATCCCGGTCAAAGGCATGCATGGGCTGGCCCAGTTCCAGCATGACGTAGTTGGTGACATCCACCGCCGCATCAATGGAACGGATACCGGAACGACGCAGCTTCTCCTGCATCCAGAGCGGCGTTTCTGCCTGCAGATTGACGTTTCGCAGAACACGCCCCAGATAACGGGGGCAACCCTCAGGGGCTTCCACCCGGATATCAGGCACTTCCGAGTGCACCGCTTCCACGTGCGGAATGGAAGGCGCATTGGTGACCAGGCTGTTCAACACGCCCACTTCCCGGGCCAGGCCCTTGATGGACAGACAGTCGCTGCGATTCGGGGTTAGATCCACATCAATGGTGATGTCATTCAGCTTCAGATAGTCAACCACCGGCTGCCCAACCGGGGCATCCTCCGGGAGCTCCATCAGGCCGTCATGGTTATCGGACAAGCCCAGCTCGGATTCCGAACACAGCATACCCTCGGAGGGCTGCCCCCGGAGCTTGGCTTTCTTGATCTTGAAATTGCCGGGCAGCACAGCGCCCACCTCGGCAAAAGGCACCTTCAGCCCGTCGCGAACATTGGGGGCACCACAGACCACCTGCACGGTCTGCTCGCCATTGCTCACCTGACACACCCGCAGCTTGTCGGCATCCGGATGGGGCGCAACGGAAACGACCTCACCCACAACCACGCCGGAAAATTCGCCGGCCACGGCCTCAAAGCCGTCGACTTCCAGCCCCGCCATGGTGATCTGGTCCATCAACTCCTGAGAGCCAATGTTCGGGTTTACCCACTCGCGCAGCCACTGTTCACTGAATTTCATTATCCTGGTCCTGTCCTGATTCGGTTGATTCTGAGCCTGTTACGCCAATTCCTGGTGTCGTATCAACGGAACTGACGAAGGAAACGCAGGTCGTTTTCGAAGAACATACGCAGGTCTTTTACTCCATAACGAAGCATGGCCAGGCGCTCGACACCCAGACCAAAAGCAAACCCGCGATATTCCTCGGAATCAATACCGCAATATTCGAACACTTTCGGATGCACCATGCCGCAGCCCATCACTTCCAGCCACTTGATGCTGCCATCCGGCTCACGTCCCCATTCAATATCCACTTCCGCCGATGGTTCGGTGAACGGGAAGTAGGAAGGACGGAAGCGCACTTTCAGATCCCGCTCGAAGAACACCCTGAGAAATTCCTCCACGGTGCTTTTCAGGTCCGCGAAGCTGACATTCTTCTCCACCAGCAGACCTTCTACCTGGTGGAACATAGGGGTGTGAGTCATATCGGAATCACAACGATAGACCCGTCCGGGGCAGATCATGCGGAACGGCGGCTTGCCTGCTTCCATGGTCCGGATCTGTACCGGTGAGGTGTGGGTACGGAGCAAGGTACCCGGATTGAAATAGAAAGTGTCGTGCATGGCACGAGCCGGGTGGTGCCCGGGAATATTCAGAGCTTCGAAGTTGTGGTAATCGTCTTCGATTTCAGGCCCCTGCTCTACGCTATAACCGGCACGGGCAAAGATTTCCTCAATGCGCTGCAGGGTGCGGGTTACCGGATGCAAACCACCCAGGTCCTGCCCCCTTCCCGGCAGTGTTACGTCAATGGATTCCGCCGCAAGCCTGGCTTCAATGGCCGCTTTCTCAAGATCTGCCCGCCGTGCGTTGATGGCTTGCTCCACCTGCCCCTTGGCTTCATTGATCTTCTGGCCGGCCGCAGGGCGCTCCTCCGCAGAGAGCTTGCCCAGAGTTTTTGCCTGCTGGGTAATCACACCCTTTTTGCCGAGGTATTCCACACGAATTTGATCAAGCGCCTGCAGGTTGTCGGCCTTTTCTACGGCATTCAACCCGTCCTGAACCAGTTGCTCCAGGTTTTCCATTGACCCTGCTCCAAACCAGAAATGGGGTAGGTTAAAACAAAAATAGGGGAAGAGCGTGCCCTTCCCCTATCAGAAGGCGCCGTCATGAAACATGGGGCGCCCGGATCGATCAGCAATCGATGAAAGAGCTTAAGCGATCACAGGGACGCTTTGGCCTTCTCAACAACAGCGGCAAACGCCTGCTGTTCGTTCATGGCCAGATCGGCCAGAACCTTACGATCGATTTCAACATTCGCCTTCTTCAGACCAGCGATCAGACGGCTGTAAGACAGACCGTTTGCACGGGCGCCAGCGTTGATACGGGCAATCCACAGAGCGCGGAATGCACGCTTACGGTTGCGACGGTCACGGTAGGCATACTGACCGGCCTTGATAACCGCTTGCTTGGCAACGCGGTAAACACGGCTACGGGCACCGTAGTAACCTTTGGCCTGATTGAGAATCTTCTTGTGACGACGACGTGCTACCACGCCACGCTTTACACGAGCCATACTTTAATCCTTCTACCTTTACTTTCTAAGGAATGATTCGCGCGGCTGAATCAGCACGCGGTCATGCGCTTGATAGACGCTACGTCCGACTTGGCGATGAGCTTGGTACCGCGCAGCTGACGCTTACGCTTCGGGCTCTTCTTGGTCAGGATGTGGCTGGTGAAGGACTGCTTGTGCTTGAAGCCAGTGGCGGTCTTCTTGAACCGCTTGGTAGCTCCGCTCTTGGTTTTCATCTTCGGCATTTTTAAAACTCCGCATTCTATTTTGGATAAACAATTGTGCCCCTGAACGACAAATCCCCCGCTAATGCGGGGGACCCGTCACGGGATCAGGTTCACTTCTTCTTGCGGGGTGCGATAACCATGGTCATCTGCCGGCCTTCCATTTTCGGCCGCATCTCAACCTGGGCTATTTCTGCCACATCTTCCTCAATCCGCTGCATGAGCTTCATACCAATTTCCTGGTGTGCCATCTCACGTCCACGGAACCGGATTGTGATCTTGCCGCGGTCCCCGTTCTCAAGGAAACGTACCAGGTTGCGTAGTTTGACCTGATAATCCCCTTCTTCCGTTCCTGGTCGGAACTTCAGCTCTTTGACCTGCGTCTGCTTCTGCTTTTTCTTGGCAGCCGCCTTGGCCTTTTTCTCTTCAAAGATCTTCTTGCCGTAGTCCATTATCTTACAGACGATCGGATCGGAATCCGTAACCTGTACCAGATCCAGGGTCGCCTCTTCCGCCATACGCAGGGCGTCTTCGATCGGAACAATCCCGACCTGATTGCCTTCGGCATCAATCAGTCGGACTTCAGTTGCGTCAATATTCTCATTGATAGGCGCCTTGGGTGCGCGCCCACCCCGATTCGCTCGCTGTTTAATAATCAGATCTCCGTTTTGGTTCTACCTTTGCGCTCGACGTCGGCTGCAAGCAGCTTTTCAAAATCGTCGACCGACATGGTTCCCAGGTCTTCGCCCTTACGTGTCCGGACGGCAACGGCGTTGTTCTCGATTTCTTTATCGCCAACAACAACCAGATAGGGAACCTTATTTAGAGTATGCTCGCGGATTTTAAAGCCGATCTTCTCGTTTCTCAAGTCAGCATTAACCCGATAGCCTAAAGAATCCAGTTTTTTGGCCAGATTCTGACAGTAATCACGCTGTTTATCGGTAATATTCAGGACAGCAACCTGTGTCGGTGCCAGCCAGGTTGGGAAAGCACCCTCGTACTCCTCGATCAGGATACCGATGAAGCGCTCAAAGGAACCCAGTACAGCCCGATGCAGCATAACCGGCGTTTTGCGCTCGGAATTGTCGGCCACATACTGCGCCCCCAGACGACCCGGCATCGAGAAGTCGACCTGGATGGTACCACACTGCCACACCCGACCGAGGCAATCTTTCAGAGAAAACTCGATCTTCGGGCCGTAGAAGGCACCTTCGCCCGGCAACAGCTCCCAGTCAACCCCTTCACGGTTCAGCGCCTGCTCGAGCGCTGCCTCGGATTTGTCCCAGACTTCGTCCGACCCGACCCGCTTTTCAGGGCGGGTGGACAGCTTGTAAAGGATTTCACTGAAGCCGAAGTCTGCATATATCTCGTGCAACATGGCAATAAATGCAGACACTTCTTCCTGGATAGCATCTTCCTCACAGAAGATATGGGCATCATCCTGGGTAAAACCACGCACCCGCATCAGTCCATGCAACGCGCCAGAAGCTTCATTCCGGTGGCAGGAGCCAAACTCGGCCAGGCGCAGCGGCAGATCCTTGTAGCTCTTCAGGCCCTGATTAAACACCTGCACGTGACACGGACAGTTCATGGGCTTGATGGCGTAATCGTGCTTCTCGGACTCAGTGGTAAACATGTCGTCCTTGAACTTGTCCCAGTGGCCGGACTTTTCCCACAGGGTCCGCGACACCACCTGAGGTGTCTTGATCTCCTTGTAGCCATGCTTATGCTGCTGGGCACGCATGTACTGTTCCACCTCCTGATAGAGGGACCAGCCATCCGGATGCCAGAACACCATACCCGGGGCTTCTTCCTGCATGTGGAACAGGCCCAGCTTCTTGCCAATCTTGCGATGATCCCTTTTTTCAGCTTCTTCCAGGCGGTGCAGGTAGGCCTTGAGGTCTTTCTTGTTACCCCAGGCAGTACCGTAGATACGCTGCAGCTGCTCATTACTGGTATCGCCACGCCAATAGGCACCGGCCACCTTGGTCAGCTTGAAGGCCTTGAGCTTACCGGTGCTGGGCACGTGAGGACCACGACACAGATCGATGAAGTCGCCCTGACGATAGAATGACAGGTCTTCCTCTCCCGGAATGTCTTCGATGATGCGAACCTTGTACTCCTCGCCCATCTCGTTAAACAGCTTGATCGCTTCGTCCCGGGACATAATGGAGCGGGAAACCGGCAGATCCTGTTTCGCGAGTTCTTCCATACGCTTTTCAATGCGCGCCATGTCTTCATTGGTAAACGGGCGCTCATATTTGAAGTCGTAGTAGAAGCCGTTCTCGATTACCGGACCGATGGTGACCTGGGCGCCAGGGAACAGCTCCTGAACCGCCATGGCCATCAGGTGAGCAGTGGAGTGGCGAATAATATCCACGCCGTCTTCATCACGCTCCGTCACAATCGCCAGCTCTGTATCGTTTTCAATCAGGTGGCTGGTATCCACAAGCTTTCCGTTAACCTTTCCGGCCAGGGCCGCTTTGGCCAGGCCCGCGCCAATGTCTGCGGCAACGTCGTGTACGGTTACGGGTTCAGCAAAACTGCGATGACTGCCATCTGGCAGGGTAATGACGGGCATGATGATCTCCTCGTGGTTTCTCAGCGGTGATCTATACCAAAGATCACTTGGTTGCCGGGCTGCGCGACACAAACCGCGAGCCGGATTTGAGGGGGAGTCTAACAGAAAAAAACCCGGCAGCAACGCCGGGTTTTTACGGAGCCGAAGCCAATCAGGCCGGCTGGGGTTGAGCATCCTCCCGTGCCTTGCGCCTGAGCTGTCCGAAAGCGACCAGGCCCAACAGTAACAGTGCCGGGATAAACATCAACTCTTTTGGTGGCCGCTCCAGCTCAATCTGGACTGCATCAATGGTCCAGCCAAACTGGATACCGGCATCTTCCGCGGCACTGCCAAAGTTGACGAAATCCACCACCAGATCACCGCCCTGCTCTGACACTTCCAGTCCTGCACCCGCCAGGCGCTCCTGCGCGGTTTCACCTTCAGGGATCTCAAGCTCGACGTAGGTGGTGACATCACTGCCATCCAGCGCCATGCCTGACACCTTCAGCACCACCTCACCGTCAGCAGGCACATCCGCCACGTATTCCATAACGGCTGTCCCCGGCCGTTCTTCGTTCGGCGGATAGATCATGTCCCACCAGAAACCGGGCCGGAACATGGTAAAGGTAATCAGCAACAACAACAGGGTTTCCCACTTCCGGCTCCGGGTGAACCAGAAGCCCTGAGTTGCCGCCGAGAACACCAGCATGGCCGTGACGGCACTGAACACCGTAACCAGCAGATCAAACCAGCCAGTCAGGCCAATCAACAACAGCTGCGTGTTGAAGATGAACATGAACGGCAGAATGGCGGTTCGAATATCGTAGGTAAAACCCTGGACACCCGTTCGGATTGGGTCTGCTCCTGAGATTGCGGCCGCCGCGTAGGCGGCCAGCCCCACGGGCGGCGTATCATCCGCCAGTATCCCGAAATAGAACACGAACAGGTGCACCGCAATCAGCGGAACAATCAGGCCATTCTGGGCCCCCAGGGTTACGATAACCGGAGCCATCAAGGTGGAAACCACAATGTAGTTGGCGGTTGTCGGCAATCCCATCCCCAGAATCAGACTGATCACAGCAGTGAAGATGAGCATCAGCAGCAGATTTCCGCCAGACAGGAATTCCACGAACTGAGTCATCACCAGGCCGATACCGGTCAGCGTCACCGTACCAACTACGATGCCGGCCGTTGCTGTCGCAACGCCGATACCCACCATGTTCCTGGCGCCGGTCGCCAGCGAATGGAACAAATCACTGATGCCGCCGGTGAACTCAGAAACCAATCCGCCATGCTTGCGGAAAAAGGCCTTCAGCGGCCGCTGGGTAATAACGATAAAGATCATGAACAAGGTCGCCCAGAAGGCAGACAGCTGGGGCGAAAAGCGTTCAACCGTCAGACACCAGACCAGCACCACCACCGGCAGCAGATAATAGAGTCCGGTTTTAACGGTGGGGCCTACCTCTGGCAACTCGTTCATTTCTTTATTGGGATCGTCTTCCTCCAGCTCCGGGAAGCGGGTGGCATAACCTACCAGGCCGACATAAATCATCACCAGAATCGGCCCAAGCACCCAGGGCGCGGCCTCACCCAACACCCCTTTGGTCCAGCCAACCCCGTAATAAACCGCGAAGGTCAGTACGATCAGGCCAATCAGAATGACCACCCAGTTCAGCATGCGCTGGGCCAGGGTTGGACGATTCAGCCGCTCTACCCCTTCCATCTTCAGCTTGCAGGCTTCCAGATGGACGATGTAAATCAGGGCAACATAGGAAATCAGTGCCGGCAGAATGGCGTGCTTGATCACCTCGAGATAGGAAATCCCCACGTACTCGACCATCAGGAAGGCCGCGGCACCCATGATGGGCGGGGTAAGCTGACCGTTGGTGGACGCAGCCACTTCAACCGCGCCGGCTTTGGTTGCCGGGAAACCGACCCGTTTCATCAGGGGGATCGTGAAGGTACCGGTGGTCACCACATTGGCGATGGAGGATCCGGAAATCACTCCACTCAGGCCACTGGAAACCACCGCCGCCTTGGCCGGGCCTCCGCGCATATGCCCCAGCATGGCGTAAGCCACCTTGATAAAGTAGTTACCGGCTCCCGCCCGCTCAAGCAAGGCACCGAACAACACAAACAGGAAAACAAAGCTGGTAGACACCCCAAGAGCAACCCCGAATACCCCCTCGGTTCCGAGCCATTGGTGGGAAGCCAGCTTGTTCAGGCTCACGCCTTTATGAGAAATCACATCCGGCATGTAAGGGCCGGCCAGTGAGTAGGCAATAAATACCGCCGCAACAACAGTCAGCGGGAGCCCAAGGGCCCTCCGGGTAGCTTCCAGCAGCAATACCAGGCCGCCCAACGCCACCCAGAGATCCATGGTGGTTGGCGCCCCCGGCCTCTGCGAAAGAGCATCATAAAAAACATAAAGATAGGAAGCCGCAAATGCAGCAGCCAAAGCCAACACCCAGTCATATATGGGCACCTTGTTGGCATGCACCCCCTTGATCATCGGGAATGCCGAGAATGCAAGAAACACCGCAAACGCCAGATGGATTGAGCGCGCTTCGGTGGAACTGAATATTCCGAAATTCAGAATGAACGGCAGGGGTGATGCAATCCAGAGCTGGAACAACGACCAGCACACCGGAACGATGAACAGGATAACCGCTGCAGGCCCGGTCAGCGCCCGGCCTCCGGTTTCGGTCTGCAATACCTGTTCTACCTTGCTGGCATCAACTCCCGCCCCGGTACCGGGGTCATTCTTTGCCATAGAATGTTCCTGTGATGGGAAATAACCTTACTGAATCAACAGAGCGGGCCTCAGCCCGCTCTGTTGACATGTCTGGCCGATCAGTCGATCAGGCCAGCCTCGCGATAGTACTTGGCCGCGCCCGGGTGCAGCGGCGCACTCAGGGCATCAGAGACCATTTCTTCTTTCTTCAGGTTGCCGAAGGCAGGGTGCAGACGCTTGAAGCTGTCGAAGTTCTCGAACACGGCCTTGACCACTTCGTAAACGACATCTTCCGGAACGTCAGTTGAGGAAACGAACGTAGCAGCCACACCGAAGGTAGTTACATCTTCGTCGGAACCACGGTACATACCACCCGGAATCACTGCCTTACGGTAGTAGGGGTTTTCCTTGATCAACGCTTCCGTCGCCTTGTTGTCAACGGCAACAATTACACTGTCACAGGACGTGGTGGCTTCCTTGATGGCACCGGAGGGGTGGCCAACGGTGTAGAAGAAAGCGTCAATGTTGCCATCGCACAGCGCCTGGGACTGCTCGGCAGCCTTGATCTCAGCCGCCAGCGAGAACTTATCCATGGTCCAGCCCATTTCATCCATCAGCACTTCTGCTGTGGCGCGTTGGCCAGAACCCGGATTACCCACAGACACGCGCTTGCCTTCCAGGTCTTCAAAGGTCTTGATGCCGGAACCTTTGCTGGCAACCACGGTGAACGGCTCAGGGTGCAGCGAGAAGACCGCACGCAGCTTCTCGTTTTTGCCCGCATCTTCAAACTGGCTGGTGCCATTGTAGGCGTGGTATTGCCAGTCGGACTGGGCAACAGCCAGATCCAGCTCGCCCTGGCGAATGGCGTTCAGGTTGTAAACGGAGCCACCGGTACTCTCAACCGAGCAACGGATACCATGCTCCTTGCGATCCATATTCACCAGGCGACAGATAGCGCCACCCGCCGGATAATAAACGCCGGTAACACCACCGGTACCGATGGTCACGAAGCGCTGTTCCTGCGCGGAAACCGCAGAGGACGCGGCACCCAGGCTCACGGCGGCTGCAACGGCAAAAGCGGACGCTTTGAGTTTCAGTGTCATGTGTGCTCTTCCTTTTCTTGATAGTTATAGTCGATTACCCGCACGGGTATACGGGCAAACATCCGGTTCGTTCTAGAACATAGAACACTTCTGGCCATAAATAAAGGAAGGATTAGCACGCTAACCAGCTGACCTATCAACAAAAAAGCCCGCACAGGCGGGCTTTTTTGCTGGTTCAGGGCGATTTTCAGGACTTCGCAGCCCGTGCTTTCGCCAGCATCTTGTCCGGGCGAAGCAGGAATCTCGCCAGGGCCGGCAGCAGCCAGATTGCCCCTACCATGTTCCACAGGAACATGAAGAACAGCAGGAAGCCCATGTCCGCCTGGAACTTTATCGGAGAGAATATCCAGGTCACAACACCAAGACCCAGAGTCACACCGGTAAAGATAACCGCCTTACCGGTGGAGCGCAGGGTTTCATAGTACGCCTCCTGCAGCGTCTTGCCCTCCAGCAGGAACTTTTCAAGTTTGCTGTAGATATAGATACCGTAGTCCACACCGATACCCACACCCAACGCAATCACCGGCAGCGTGGCCACCTTGATGCCGATACCGGACACCGCCATGATCGCCTCACACAGGATGGAGGTCAGGCCCAGCGGAATCACAATACAGGCCACAGCCCTGATGGAGCGGAAGGTCAGGAAGCAGAGCAAACTCACTACGCCATACACCAGCAGCAACATCATGTCCTTGGCGTTCGAGATCACCTCGTTAGTCGCCGCTTCGATACCGGCGTTACCAGCTGCCAGCAGGAAGGTATGCTCCTCGTTGCTGTTGGCATCGGCGAACTGTTCGACCCGCTCGACTACCGTTTCCAGAGTTTCCGCCTTGTGATCTTCCAGGAACACCAGAACCGGCGTGAGGCTGCAGTTGGTATTAATCAAACCTGCCGGCGCGTCACGAATGGAGGCATTGATGATGGTCTGGTTGCGGGAAATCTCGTACCACTTCCAGTTACCCTCGTTCAGAGCCTTGGTAACCAGCTTGGAGACATCAGCCAGGGAGGCGGAGCTCTGCACACCCGGAGTGTTCTGCAGCTCCCACTGCAGACTGTCCATGGCCCGGAGTACGTTGTACTGGGTACATTGTTCTTCCGGGGTCTTCACCATCACCACAAGCACGTCTGCACTGGTGGAATAATTGTTGATGATGTAGGCGTTATCCTTGTTATAGCGGGAATCCGGGCGCAATTCGGGCGCACCCTGGTCCAGGTCACCCACTTTCAGGTCCTGCTTGTAGTACATGCCCAGCCCCAGGCCGATCACCGCGATCAGCAGGGAAATCGGCGCAACCCCCGGATGGGAGAAGTAGGACATGACCCGCCACTTGCGGTCCTGCTTTTCACCATGATTCTGAACATGCTGAACACCGCCTTTGGAGATGCCGATGTAAGACATGATCAGAACGTGCAGCACCAGGTTGGTAATGATGACGAACGCCACACCCAGACCGGCCGCCACAGCCAGATCACGAATAACGTCGATTTCGATAAACACCAGCGTGAGGAAGCCGACAGCGTCAGAAATCAACGCCAGCATGCCCGGAATATAAAGAGCCCGGAACGCCAGACGAGCTGAGGTGACGGCATCGAAACCCTTGGCCGACTCAACCGCCATGGCATTAACGATCTGAACCCCATGACTGATACCGATCGCGAACACCAGAAACGGCACCAGTACCGAGTATGGATCCAGGCCATAGCCCAGCAGCCGCAGGGCCCCCAACTGCCAGAACACGGCAATGATTGAGGTAAAGATCGGCACCAGGGTTCCGGCGATGCAGCGGGAATACCAGAACAGCAGCAGCGTGGTCAGCAGAATGGTAATGCCGGCAAACCAGGCAATGGAGCCGATACCTTCAATCAGGTCACCGACTTTCTTGGCGAAACCAACAATGTGAATATTGACGTTCGGATTCTGTGCTTCGTACTTCTCCCGGATCTTCTCTTCCAGCTCACGGG
The DNA here is from genome assembly GCF_030541085.1 of Marinobacter sp. ST-43. Lineage (NCBI taxonomy): Bacteria > Pseudomonadati > Pseudomonadota > Gammaproteobacteria > Pseudomonadales > Marinobacteraceae > Marinobacter > Marinobacter sp. ST-43. The sequence continues at coordinate 90,231 of NZ_JASSVO010000010.1, read as the reverse complement.
AGAATGCTGCGTAATCCAGAGCCTCACCAGTTTCCGGATTTTTCTCATACAGGGGAGCATACACAATCGTGGACTTGAAGTTGTCTGATATCAGACGGCCCACTTCGTTCGAACGCAATACGTTCTGGCGCAACTGCTCCAGGCTCTCCCGGGAGCCATCGTAGCCATCCGGAATAACCGTACCGCCCTGGAAGCCCTGCTCGGTAACCTCTACCCAGCGAACGTTCGATGTCCACAAGGTTTTCAGGCCGGAACGGTCCACCCCATTCAGATAGAACACCTCATCGGTGATCTGCTTGAGGGTTTCCATGTATTCGGCAGTAAAGATGTCGCCTTCTTCCACGGCAACCGCAATCCGGACAAAGTTACCCAGGTTGTCCAGGTCGTCCCGGTGATCCAGCATATTGACGATGTACGGATGTTCCAGCGGAATCATCCGCTCAAAACTGGCATCCGGCTGAATTTTGATGGCGTTGTAGCCAAGAAACAGCGTCAGCACAAAAAAGGCGACCAGGATCAGCGCCCGGTTGTTGAAAAGTAAACGCTCAAGGAACGGTTCCGCCTTGGGCGTTGTCAGGTAATGTTCACCCCTGTCATGCATCGGGTCAGACATTAAAAAACCCCTCTATCCATTAATCCGTTGATGCCACACCAGGGCGTTAATTCAGGTTCCGGCCGCGAGCGTCGGTAATCTCAACACCGCCTTCGCCGACCAGCAATAGATTGGTTCCCGGCAATGGAACCACACCCATGACACCTTCCCGGTCATTGCGGAAGTAGGGGCGGAAGCTTTCACCATTGTTGGTGCTCATCAGCACTGCGCCGCCATTTCCCACCAGGGTAATGCGTCCATCCTCGGCCACCGCCGCGTTATTCAGGGTGGCGCCGCCCTCATTGGGCACCATGGTCCAGCTACGGCCAAGATCGGTCGACAGCAGAGTGTTGCCCCGCAAGCCGAACGCCAGCACCTCGTTCACCCGTCCGGTTCCGGTGACGCCAAACAGGGAGCCATCGTATGGGCTTTCCCGCTTCTCCCAGGATTCGCCGCCGTCAACAGAAACGTGAATCTGACCAGCTTCACCGACCACCACCAGCGCACCACCCGCTACCTCGGCGATGCTGTTGTAGTGGAAGTTGGTTGGGTTATCGAGTTTCGGCGCCCAGTCTTCCCAGGTCTGCCCACCATCCTGGGTTCGCAGAATCATGCCATAGGCACCCACCACAAAACCGTGGTTCTCGTCTTCGAACCAGACATCAAGGAACGGGTTAACCGGCCCGATTTCCATATCTGCCTGGGTGTTTTCGAGGGCGAAGAACAGATCGTCAAGCGCCCACTCCAGGTCAGCCTTCTCTTCTTCCGGAGCCTGTTCAATGCGCTCTTCCAGCTCAGCAATCTGGTCTTCCTTGCTGGCAATCACCAGCTCGGCGGCCTGAATACCATCGAGCTGCAGCTCCCAGGTCTCCCCGGAATCGCTGGAATGCAGCACAACACCGCTGTGGCCAACCACCCAGCCATGCTGCTCGGTGCCAAAATCAACGGCGGTCAACGTGACCGCCACCGGCACCTCGGCCTGCGTCCACGACTGGCCCTGATCGTCGGAATAGATTACGTGCCCACGCTCACCCACTGACACGATTCGATCGCCTGCGCGGGTTGCGTCGGTCAGTAGTGACTGGGGAGCCAGTTCTGTTGGCCTCGCCGGTGTCTCGATAATATCCGCGAGTGCAAATGCCGCTGGAGCTGCCAGTGCCATAGAGAGGCCAAGGCAGGCAGTTCCCAGTGTCTCGCACATGAACCTTTTAGCCATTCAGATTGCCTTTACGTTGGTTAAATCCTGATGCGCCTGCTGCACGACTGGCAGCAGCCTTCGCAAACAAACCGGCAGCCCCCTGGGCCGCCGGTCGACATCCTGCTTGTGGCCTCGGGCGCCGGATCAAACCGGCGCCGAAGCCTCAGCGTACGCTTCGCCTGCGCAAAGAAGCTGGCGAGAAGTACCGTGTGTTTGGTACATCATTGGTAAATACACGGGTATTCGGCTCTTCGGTATCCAGACCCAACACGTGATATCGACGGGCCTGGAGATCGTGATACACATCAAGCACCGTCCAAACTCCCGGCAACTCGTAGTAGTTCTTGGGAATACCCATGGTCACACGCCAGAGATTGCCGCGACCGTCATACTGGTCGAGCAATACGGTGTTCCAGCTGTCTTCATCCACATAGAAGCGACGCTTACCATAGATGTGACGCTCACCTTCCTTGAGGGTCGCTTCGACCACGTGCACGCGGTGCAGCTCCCAGCGGGTCAGATCAGGATTGAGGTGGGACATACCCAGAATTTCAGAGTAAGGCGTACCCTTCTCACCGATCCGGTAATTGTTGTAGGGAATGTAGATTTCCCGAACACCTTCGTAATCCCAGTTATAGCGATCCATGGCACCGTTGAAGATATCGGTGTCATCAGCGGTACGCAGGTTATCAGAGGCCGCAATCGGTGAGTCGTAGCCCAGGTTCGGAGCACGGCGGACACGACGCTGACCAGCGTTATAGCCCCAGCCATTGCGCGGATTGATGATCTGGTTCAGGGTTTCGTGAATCAGAATGGCGCCACCGGCAAGACGGGGTGGCGACTGAGTGAACGAGAGATAGTAGAAGATCACGTTGTCCAGATCTTCTTCACCACCCTCAGGGTTGTAGAAGTTGAAGAACGCTTCCTGCTGAGAGGTCACCAGGCTGTAGTCGCCGTTGGTCTGAACCGCCACCTCACTGGAGCGCCGGGTGACAGACACACCGCGCCAACGGGTCAGGTGGTTCCAGATTACCTGCCAGGCCTTTTCTTCGTTATTGCCGTGAAGAATCGGGAAAGGATAGCCACCAAAGGCACCCTCAATACCCTCTGCCTCACCCACAATCTCGGCATTCACCGCGTTCTTACGGGTGTTTTCAGCCACCCATTCGGGCACCGCGTGGGTGCGCCGGGACTGATACACGGGTATGCGGAAGGTAGTCGGGTAGGTTTCCAGCATCGCCCGGACGCCATCGGTCAGATACTCGCTGTACTGATCCATGTTGGAGGCTGTAATGGTAAACAGCACTTCGTCGTCGGGGAATGGATTGATATGGTGCTGCCCGCTGCCCTCGTAGCCAGCCGGCGGCTCCGTCAGGCCGCCATCCCACGCCGGAATGGTGCCGGCATCGTTACCGGCCTTGGGTGAACCGAACGGGGTGAGATCCTGGCCAAGGCGCGCTGCCTCGGATGAAGACACTGCCGCCTGAAGTGGCGAAGCAGCAAAGGACAGAGCCAGCAACCCGCCAAACAAAACGTTTTTGTTGTATCTCATTGTGCAACCTTAAATCCGTCTGGAAGCCTCTGTGGGCCTTTTTGTTATCGTCTGATGCAATCACAGACTTTCTGACAGATTAGCCGATCCGGCAACATTGTCTATCGACCGAAAGTGCGATTTTGTATCCGGCTGTGACGACGGCTTTACAATCACAGCCAGACAAAGGGCCCCACGGCATCAGTCACGGGGCCAGGCTCCGGCGTTAGTCTGCCAGGCTCTTGTGTACTACTTCATACACGTCTCGGGACAACTCGGCTTTATCGCGAATCCGCTCCAGTGCCGATTTCATCTGTTTGCTATACCCGGGCGCGAACTTCCGCCAACGGGTCAGCGGTGCCACCAGTCGCGCCGCAATCTGAGGATTGCTGTCATCCAGTCGGCATACCTGCTCGGCAAGGAATTCATACCCGCTGCCGTCAGGATTGTGGAATGCCGCCAGGTTCTGGGCCGCAAAGGCACCCACCACAGAGCGCACCTTGTTCGGGTTCTTCCAGTCAAACGCCGGGTGGTCGAGCAACTGCCGGATCTGCGGCAGCTGACCTGCACGATCGCTGGAAGCCTGCACCGAGAACCACAACTCTACCACTTGCGGGTCGTCGCTGAATCGCTTGTAAAAGGCTTCCAGGGCCTGTGTTCGATCTTCCGCGAAATCAGAATTCACCAACGCTCGCAGTGCGCCGAGCCGGTCAGTCATGTTATCAGCGCCCCGGAACTGCTCTTTGGCCAGCGCCAGCGCTTCCTGATCACCAATATGTAGCAACCAGCCCAGCGCGGTGTTACGGAGACTGCGGCGGGCAATGGCCTCGGGCGTCAGCTGGTAATCGCCCTGCCCGGCGTTACGCTGATAACAGGCCATGAGTTCATCCCGCAGGCCTTCAGCCAAATAACCAAGCACCTTTTCACGGGCCTGGTGAATGGCAGCAACATCAGCCTGCTCCGCCAGCTCAATGAGATAGGCCTCTGAAGGCAACTGCAGCATCTTTGCCATCAGAGCCTGATCCAGCTCGCTGTCCTGCAGCAACGACCGATAGGCATCCACCAGGCGCGGCTCCACCCCGGCAGACTCCGGAGCCCCCACCAGAGACTGAATAACGTCCACGGCCAGGCGCTGACCTGCGTCCCAGCGGTTAAAACCGTCCGGATCATGGCTCATCAGGAACAGTAGTTGCTCCCGCGTCCAGGGGTAGTGCACCCGCACGGGGGCAGAAAAATCTCTCAGCAGAGAAGGTACCGGGCGCTCCGACAGGCCCTCAAACTCAAAGCAGTGTTCCGCCTGGCTCAGCTCCAGCACCCGCTCCAGAGGCGCTTCGCCACTCTCACCACTCAGCTTCAGGGGCAGAGGCTGCCCGTCGGCGCCCAGAAGCCCGAGCGCAAACGGAATATGCTGCGGCTTCTTGTCGGTCTGGCCCGGCGTGTCAGGAATACTCTGGCGCACGGTAAGCCGATAGACACCGCGCGACTCGTCGTACTCATCAGACACCGAAACCACCGGCGTGCCGGCCTGCTCATACCATAGCCGGAACTGGCCCAGGTCCCGCCCGGACGCGTCTTCCATAGCGCGAACAAAATCATCGGTGGTGACCGCCTGCCCGTCATGGCGCTGGAAGTACAGATCGCTGCCCTTACGGAACATCTCGTCACCAAGGAGGTTGTGGATCATCCGAACCACTTCGGCACCCTTTTCGTAGATGGTCAGGGTATAGAAGTTGGAGATTTCCATGTAAGACGCCGGGCGCACCGGGTGGGCCATGGGGCCGGCATCCTCGGCAAACTGTGCTGTGCGCAACAGGGTGGCATCCTCTATTCGTTTCACCGTCGGCGATCCCATATCGGCAGAGAACTGGGAATCCCGGAACACCGTAAAACCCTCTTTCAGGCTCAGCTGAAACCAGTCGCGGCAGGTTACCCGGTTGCCGGACCAGTTATGGAAGTATTCGTGGGCGACGATGGCCTCGATACGCTGGAAGGCGGCGTCCGTGGCAGTCTCCTGACTGGCCAGCACACACGAAGAGTTGAAAATATTCAGCCCTTTGTTTTCCATGGCGCCCATGTTGAAGTCGTCCACCGCCACGATCATGAAGATATCCAGGTCGTACTCCCGCCCGTAGACCTCTTCGTCCCAGCGCATGGAACGCTTGAGGGCATCCATCGCGAAATCACACTTCTTCGCGTTGCGGGGCTCGACATACATCCGCAGATCAATGTTGCGGCCGGAACAGGTGGTGAAGGTATCTTTTTTCTCCACCAGGTCTCCGGCTACCAGGGCAAAGAGGTAAGCCGGCTTGGGGAACGGGTCTTCCCAGGTGACAAAATGGCGACCGTTTTCCAGCTCGCCGTTATCCACCGGGTTACCATTGGAAAGCAGCACGGGATAGGCGCTTTTGTCTGCCTCGATACGGGTACGGAAGCGTGCCATGACATCCGGCCGGTCCGGATAGAAGGTAATGCAGCGAAACCCTTCCGCCTCGCACTGAGTGCAGAACATACCGGAGGACTTGTACAAACCTTCCAGCCGGGTGTTGTTCTGAGGTTCGATCCAGGTCACTACCTGCAGCTCGAATTTTTCCGGTACCGAGGGCACGACCAGCGCATCGCCACGGTCTTCGAACTCACCGGTGCGTAGAGGCGAGCCATTCAGGGCAACCGATTCCAGTTGCAGACTATCACCGTGCAGAAACAGAGGGGCAGCGCTCTCCCCGGAGTCCGGGTTGCGGCGCACAGTCAGGGTACTGTGCACACGGGCGCCGTCTTCAAATAATTCGAAACGCAGATCCACCTGATCAACCAGATACGCAGGAACCTTGTATTCACTCAGGTAAATGGTTTGTGGCTGGTTGGTTCGCATTCATACTCTCCAGAGAAAAGACGTGGCGGATTCAGTCAAGAACCCGGAACCGGACTTCATAGCCGGTAAACTTGCGGATATTGATTACACCGGTGTCGAGCATCAGATACTGGCCTTTGATACCTTCCAGCAAGCCTTCCACTTCCGGCGTTTTGTCCAGATTATGGGTTTTCACCTTGGCCGGCCATACCTGAACCGGATAACCCAGCCCAAGTGTGGCTTCGTCCACAATTCGTATGCTGTCTTCACCATGCTGCGCCCGCAATTGCGCCAGGTCGTCTGCGATCAAGTCCAACAGGCGCTCACGCTCCTGCACCAGATCCAGCTCCGGCACATCACCCTTTAGCATGGCTCGCCAGTTGGTGCGGTCGGCCACGTGGTTCTTGCACGCCACTTCCACCAGACCAGACAGGTAACGGCTGGCGACCCGCAGCATCGGTATCGCCGTTACCGCCCCCTGATCAATCCAGCGGGTCGGTACCTGGGTGGCCCGTGTTATACCCACTTTCAAGCCGCTGGAATTGGCCAGATACACAACATGTTCAACCATGCAGTTGGCCTCGCCCCACTCCGGCTCCCGGCAGGTACCCAGGTGATAGTGGCATTTTTCCGGGCTCATGATGCAGCTGTCGCAGGCGGCCAGCTTTCGGAAACACGGATAGCAGTAGCCCTGATTGAAACTCTTTTTGGTGGTGCGATCGCAATGAATACAGCGAATCACGCCATCAAAATTCAGCCGGACCTTATGACCAATAAGGTCATTCAGGGTAATGCGGTTGTCGCCGATGGCCAGGTTATAGGCCACCGGGTCGCCGGCCTCGGCCGGCATCTTACGAAGCCGGCCGGTTACATCAATGGATTCGCTCAAACCTTGACCTCAACAAACTGATCGGGGTCCACATCGTTGTTGCCCTGGCGATCTTTGCGGAACTGCACAGACGGATCGCAAGCGGTACCGGCTTTCTCGCCACGGTCCAGGTATCCCACTCGCTGTTCTTCCGGCACGTTGTGCTTCTCTTCGTAATAAATCACCGCTTCCAGGCTGATAGCGCGCTGCTCACGGGTCAGCGCGCGACCATCTGGCCATTTGCCAAGCTCAATGGCCCGTTTCAGGTTGCGGTAAACCGTCGGGTCCAGCCGCTCAATCAGTTCTTCGTATGTCATTCCCGCCTCCTGAACGTTTCTTCATATAAAAAAATGCCAAGACCGTTTGACAATTAAAAATGATAACGATTATCATTAATTCACCAAATGACAACGGTCGTATCATTTGGTCTCTCTCATCAGGAGCTAAAAGCTCTTTTAACAGCCTCACCTTTTGGTGGGGCTTTTTTTTGTTTCAGCGTCGGTATCGACGAGGAGGCATGATCGCCGCCATCGCCAACCCGGCCAGAAAACCGCCCAGGTGTGCCTCATTGGCCATGCGACCCACGCCAATCATCTCCGGCACTGGCGTAAAGCCAATGATCATCCACACCAGAGCAAAGGTCACGAGTGCCGGCGGAAACTGAAAACGCGGCAGTCTTCGCTGGCTCAACCAGCAATAACCGAGAATACCGTACACCACTCCCGAGAGCCCGCCGAACAGCGGGCCGGACACCAGATACTGTAGAAGATTGGACGCCAGACTGGTGACCAGAAACAGTCCTACCAGCCGTGGCCGGCCGTCCATCCATTCGATCTGACTGCCCAGGAACCAGAGCATCACCGAGTTGAAGATGATATGGGTCCAGCTGAAATGCAGGAAATCCGGCGTCAGCAGCCTCCAGACCTGGCCTCCCGAAAGGGTGATAGAGAGCGCTTCCAGGCGCCCTGCCAGTGTGCTGAAGGTATCCCAGCTGAACGGCCGGGGGTCGACAATCATCATAGCGGCGGCAAAATTGCTCTGCCCCATGCCGGTCAGCCATACCATCACCACGGCAACCACGATGACGCCAATGACAAAAGGGGCATGACGGGGCGCCGGCTGCCAGCGGCCGCCAGGAGTGATCGGGGAAGACGACGGACTATCCAAAACTACCTCTCTGGTGTTAGCGGGCGACACTATCTTCGCTGGTCGGGTAATCGGGCTGCTCCGGCCGGTCAACATCAACCCAGACAAATTTGTCCGAAGAGAGCACTTTTTCCCCATCAAACCGATAGGCCACCAATTTGCCATACTTCACGGCGCTGAAATCAATACACGCCACATTGTGCTTGAGCGGAGCAGGGGCACCCTCCATCCAGTAATGCCCGACAAACACCGGCGGTGCGTCCTGTGGATAGGTAATCAGCTGCTTGCGCTCCTCCTCGCGCAAAGTCCTGCTGGCCACCTCCGGCGGCAGCGGGTCCGGCTGGAACACCACATCTGCATAGGTTTGCGGGTCGTCTGCCCAGAACTTGGTACGGAAGAACTGCCGGACGTAGCCATCCCGGCCCGTAATGGACATCCCTTCCGGCAGGCGCAGGTCAGTTCCGCGCAACAGGGTATCCATCACCTGCCCGGCAAAGGATTCGATGGCCGCCGAGGCGTGCAGGAAATCCTCGTCGATACAGGCACCGCCCTGGCTCTGGCGGAACTGATCAATCAGGGTCTGATCCCAGCAGGCATGCACCACGCGGAAGCCATCCTCATCAATGAACAGCGGAATGCTATAAAACCACTCCAGAAATTCGTTCCATTCATGTGGATACGCATCAAACTGCTCAAGAGTTTCCTTGATCAGCCGATCGTGGCGGGCATTGTGTTCCCTCAGAAATTTCTTGCCGCTGCCTGGCCGTGCCCGGGTGCAGTAACCCAGTGCGTTGTACTCGTGGTTGCCCATGACAATTCGGGCAAAGCCGTGTTCCACCATGTCCCGCACCAGGTGCAACGATTCCCGGATTCTCGGCCCGCGATCAATGATATCGCCGATAAAAATAGCCTGCCGGCTGGGGTGCTGGTAAATGCCGTTCAGCTTCCGGTACCCCATCTGTTCCAGCAATCGTTCCAGCGTATGGGCGCAGCCGTGGATGTCACCAATAATGTCGTAGCCGCGATGTGCGGTTGTCTTGATTGCCGCCATGATCAACTCGCTGCTATTTCGCTTGCCCAGCCCAGCTTATCCCGGCAGGTCGCGTAGAAATTGTGATCGGTGGGATGGATCAGACGGATCTTGAACGGTTTTTTGGTGATTCGGATGATATCGCCCGGGGCACAGGCGATGTTCATCTGGCCATCGAAGCTGACCTGCGGATAGGTCTCATTGGTTTCGCCGATCACCAGTTTGATCTCGCTCTTGCCATCGACCACGATCGGGCGACTGCTCAAGGTGTGGGGGAACATGGGCACCAGCACCACCGCATCCAGCTTCGGGTGCATGATCGGGCCACCAGCCGACAGCGAATAGGCCGTGGAGCCGGTGGGCGTAGCGACAATCAAACCATCTGAACGCTGGCTGTAGACGAAGTGACCGTCGATAAACAGGTCAAAGCCAATCATTCGCGTGGATTTGCCCGGGTGCAGAACCACATCGTTCAATGCCGAGCCATAACCCAATGGCTGGCCATTGCGCTCAACGTGACCATCCAGCAGAAACCGGGACTCTTCGATGTAATCGCCCTCAAGAACCCGGGCCAGGCGCTCTTCAAGATCCGAGGGCGAAATGTCGGTGAGGAACCCCAGTCGACCGCGGTTCACACCGAGAATTGGAATCTTGGACTTGGCCAGCTCCCTCGCCGCGCCCAGCAGGCTGCCATCGCCGCCGACCACGATCACCAGATCACAGATCTCGCCCAAGAGCTTCTTGCTGGCCACCTGCAGACCATGGCCGGGAATCATGGTGGAGGTGTCTTCCTCGATGATCACATGATAATTGTTGGCGGTAAGGTACTGTTTGAGCTGCCGTAAAGACTCCACCACCTTGACGCTGCCCATGCGCCCGACGATGCCGATATTCCTGAACTGGTCCATGAAGTGTCCCGTGGTCTCTGAATGAAACAGGCAACAGTTTAACGAAACTCGGGCAGATTCTGAAAAAAGATACCGGTCAGTCCTTGTGCTGCTCGCAGCGATCATCCTGTCCGGGCTCGAATTCGGCCGGCTGGGTCACGCGCATGATTGGCTCACCACAGGCTTTGCCATCGTCATCCACGTGTTTGCATACGGGGTGCTCGTAGTGGGCGAGCCATTCCCGATAGGCAGGCTCATTCATGCCACAGCGCTCTGCGGCATAGGCCAGTGGGTTACCGAAGTAAGTATCTATGTCTTCGTAGGGCAATGTAAGGTGGCCGACACCGGGGTGGTAGGCCACCAGGAATACCGCCTGGGTGCGCAGCTGCTCCAGCAGGGAATCTTCCGGCGGCTGGCGATGGCGAAGTTCATGGTTTTCCTGCTCCAGCGCCACAATCTTGTCGTCCCGCAATTCCAGCTCCCGCTGTTTGCGCTCCAACTGTTCCCGCAGCAACACCGTCTCGGCATTGGCGTTGGCATCTTCCCTGCCCTGTTCGGCACTGCCCTCAGCCATTTTCTCCTGCATGGTGAGGTATTGCTCATTACGCTGGGACAGTCGTTTTTTCAGCTGCTCGTTGGTCAGCTTCAGGCGCTCGTGCCGCTGCTCCAGATCCGCCAGTTCACTGCGCAGTCCCTGCATCTCAAGACGATGCTCCCGTTGCAGTTCAGCCAGTGAATCCCGATGGACGCTCTGGAGCGTCTTGATTCTGAGCCGTTGCTCACGCAGCACCTGGGCCAGGCGCGCACGGTCCCGGCTTCCGTCGTCACTGTCCGATTGCGCGGCCGTGGCGGTGAGTACCGGGATATTCTCTTCTTCGGGCTCAATTTTCTGGAAACGAAGGGCATTGGCGTCAACCGCCTTTCGGATGGTCTGAAAGTGGTTGTTTCCGGGGGTCATATCCGGATCCCAGAGTTCATTGGCAAACTCTGGATCCGGGCACTGACTGCGACACACCAGCTGGATGGGCCCGGCACCCATGTTGGGGCCTTTGGCTCCCTGCTCAGCCAGGGATTCAATGGGGACATTCCAATGGCTGTCTGCGCGCCCTTCCTCATCAAACCAGATGCGGAAAAACACCAGAGAGCGCACATTCAGATCCGGGCTCAGATTAACCAGAACCGCCCGGACATCGGTCTCGGCCAGGTCTGACAGACCGACATAGCCATCCAGGAAAGCGCCAAATTCCGACAGCCTCATCTGCCGGGCAACCTGGCTACCGTCCATAAAAAATACCGCCGAATAACCTTCAGCGGCCTGGCTGGCATTTACCATCAACCTTCTCCGTGCCCCGGGAATCTCAGTTCCGGACGCTCGCCAGCGCCCTTTGGTTCCAATTCAAACACTTTCCGACATAGTCTAGCCAGACAAGTGCCGAAGCACAGAGAAAAACTGCAACGATTTGTGTTCAAATCTCCGCAGCGAGCCGGCTACCCTGGTTAATGGCCCGCTTGGCATCCAGCTCTGCCGCCACATCGGCGCCACCAATCAGGTGTACCGGAATGCCCGCTGCCTCAACACCGGCCTGCAGCTCGCGAAGCGGCTCCTGACCAGCACATATAATGATGGTATCCACCGGCAGGATCTTGTCCTCACCCTGCTCTGCGCCTTTCGGCGTAACCGTGATGTGCAGACCTTCATCGTCGATCTTGCGATAGGTCACCCCCGGCACCATCTGAACATGGCGATTCTTCAGCGAGGTTCTGTGAATCCAGCCTGTGGTCTTGCCCAGATTCTTGCCCACTTTGGAGGCCTTACGCTGCAGCAGATAGACCTCGCGAGCCGGTGCCGGCACTTCCGCCGTAACGCCCTGGATACCGCCGCGATGCTCTACCGACAGGTCCACGCCCCACTCCTTCATGAAGTGTTCGGTATTCAGCGAGGGAGAATCGCCCTTGTGGACAATAAACTCGGACACATCAAAACCGATACCACCGGCACCGATCACCGCCACTCGCTGGCCCACCGGCTTGCGCTCCAACAGGGCGTCGAGGTAACCGATAACGTTCGGGCGATCAATGCCCTCGATATCCGGAGTGCGGGGTTCCACACCAGTAGCCAGAACCACTTCATCGAAACCACCCGCTTTGAGTTCCTCGGCGGAAACCCGGGTATTCAGACGTACATCGACCCCGGTCTTGTCGAGCATTTTCCGGAAATAACGCAGGGTTTCGTAGAATTCTTCCTTGCCCGGAATACGCTTGGCCACGTTGAACTGGCCACCGACTTCACTGCCGGCATCAAACAGGGTCACCTTGTGACCACGCTCCGCGGCCACGGTGGAAAACGCCAGGCCCGCAGGGCCGGCACCGACTACCGCGATGGACTTGGGCTGGGCCGTTTTAACGTAAGCCAGCTCGGTTTCATGGCAGGCCCGCGGGTTAACCAGGCAGGAGGTCAGCTTGCCGCTGAAGGTATGATCCAGACAAGCCTGGTTACAGCCGATGCAGGTGTTGATCTCGTCGGCACGATCCTGCTCCGCCTTCAGCACCAGCTCAGCATCGGCCAGGAACGGCCGGGCCATGGAGACCATGTCGGCATCGCCGTCCGCCAGGACTTTTTCGGCGACATCCGGCATGTTAATCCGGTTGGTGGTCACCAGAGGAATGCTGACCTCGCCCTTCAGGCGCGCTGTTACCTTGGTAAATGCAGCCCGGGGCACCGAGGTGGCAATGGTCGGAACACGGGCTTCGTGCCAACCGATACCGGTGTTGATAATGGTGGCTCCGGCTTTCTCGATTTCCTTGGCCAGGTGAACCACTTCTTCCCAGGTGCTGCCGTCTTCAATCAGGTCCAGCATGGACAACCGGTAGACGATAATAAAGTTCTCACCCACCCGCTCACGGACCCGGCGCACAATCTCCAGCGGCAGACGGATACGGTTCTCGTAGCTGCCGCCCCACTGGTCGGTGCGGTGGTTGGTGTGAGCGACGATAAACTGGTTGATGAAGTAACCTTCAGAACCCATGATCTCGACGCCGTCATAGCCGGCGCGTTGCGCCAGGGCAGCGCAATTCACGTAATCGTCGATCTGCTTCTGGATACCGGCTTCGTCCAGCTCCTTGGGCTTGAAAGGGTTGATGGGCGCCTGAATAGCAGAGGGCGCCACCAGCTCCGGAGAGTAGGCATAGCGGCCGGCATGCAAAATCTGCATACAGATCTTGCCACCTTCATCGTGAACCGCCTTGGTGATGACCTTGTGCTTGTCAGACTCTTCCTCGGTATTCATCTTGGCCGCGTGCTGGAATACCGCACCTTCCGTGTTCGGGCCAATCCCCCCGGTCACGATAAGACCAACGCCGCCACGGGCGCGTTCCGCGTAGAAAGCCGCCAGACGTTCAAAACCGTTTTTCACTTCCTCAAGGCCGGTGTGCATGGAGCCCATCAGGGTACGGTTGCGCAACGTGGTAAAGCCCAGATCCAGAGACTTCAGAAGATTCGGGTATTTGCTCTCACCGGAAGCTGTGGTCATGGAATTCTCCTCATCTGATCAGGTATCGGGACATACGCCCATTTGTTATGGGCATAACACTACCGAGCCTGACCACTGCCAACAATATCCAAAAACAACATTTGATTATCCCTGAACAACATCGATAATAAGCCTATGATCAAATCCCGAACGCCGGCCCGGAATGCCCTGGGCGATATCAGCCTGCTCTATGTCTCCGTACTGCTGAGGACCGTTGCTGCCGAAGGCGGAGATCCGGAACAGCTGAAAGCACGGTTCCACCTGAGCGCTCCGGAACAGGCGGCCGTTGATGCCCGCATCAGCATCCCCAGATTCATGCGACTGGGGCACGCCGCTATCAAAGCCACGGGGAATCCGGCGCTGGGACTGCGCATGGGTGCACTATCGCGCCCAGTCGACGCCGGCATGGCGGGGCTTGCCGCCGAAACCGCCGGGACGGTCGCCGGGGCGCTTGAATTGCTGGTGCGATATTCACTCCTCACCAGCCATAATTCCCGTGGCGCCCCCAGCTTTCAGCGCACACTGAAAACCGTAAGCTTCTATTCCATTCGCCCCTACAACCACTACAACTATTTTGTGGTGGATTCCGTGCTGGCCGCCTGGACCCAACTGATTCGACACATGACCGGCCGCTACGATGTACTGGAGCGTGTCCGCATTGAGTACCCATCCATTGGCCAGGACGACCTGTTCGAGAGCTGGTTCCGATGCCCGGTAGAATTCGGGGCTCCGGCAAACGATATCCGGATCAAGGACACAGTCTGGGAGCTGGTACCGGCACAGGCGCAGAAAGGCATGAACGAGAAACTGGTGAGCCTGTGCGAACAGGAACTACAGCGAATCCAGCGAGGTTGGCGGATTGCCGATCGCGCCCGTCATCACATGGCGCCGCTGCTGGTGGGAGGCAAGGTGTCACTGGAAGCTCTGGCGGCCAAAATGGGCCTGACAGCCTGGACACTGCAACGACAACTGGCCGAAGAAGGCAGTGGATTCCGGCAATTACTGGACGATACCCGCCAACAACTGGCATGGGATTACTTGAAGGAAACAGACAGCTCGCTGGCAGAAATTGCCTGGCTACTTGGCTTTGCCAATCCACCGGCATTCCACAAGGCATACCAGCGATGGCATGGCATCAGCCCGGGAGAGCATCGAAAGATTCTGAGGAACAAGGAAAACTGACAATACTTCAGGGGGGAGGTAAAAATGGCGGAGCGGACGGGACTCGAACCCGCGACCCCCGGCGTGACAGGCCGGTATTCTAACCAACTGAACTACCGCTCCGCGTAGCTGCCTGAGCTGTCTTGCGACTGCTCTGTGACAACGAGGGCGCATTATAAAGAGGCCCTCGTTTATGTCAACGATTTTGCCAAACTTTTTTCAGGCTTTTCTGAAAGGCCACTTACATGGCATCAACCATCGCATCCTTGCCCTGGGCCGTCTTGCGGTATTCGATCGGTGTCATACCGGACCAGCGCTTGAACGCCCGATAAAACGTACTGGGTTCTGAAAAGCCGGTCAGGTAGACAATTTCATCAATGGATTCATCGGTGGTGGCCAGTAGCTGCCGTGCCAGACGGTAGCGGAAATCCGCCAATACCTGATTAAAACTGGTCTCGGCCTCGGTCAGCCGGGTTCGCAGGGTCCGGGGCTTGATCCCCAAACGCTCAGCCACGGCATCAAGCGTGACTTCGCCGCTATCGAGCAATTCCGCGATGATGCGCTCCACCTGGCCAACAATGTCCTTCTTCTCGAGCCGGGCCACCTGCTCACTGGCGAAGCGTTCATGCAGGGCCAACAGTTCGGGTTCCGCATGAGGCGATGCATGGGACAGCAATTCGGCGGGGAAATAAAGCCGGTTCTCTTCGGCACCGAACACCACCTCACACCCCAACACCTCACGAACATGGTCCTGACCCTGCTCCCGATCATGCTCGAACTCAATCCGGGATGGGTAGAAATTGCCGTCGGTAATGGATTTGAAGAAGGTAATCAGGCCTTGAACAAAACACTCATTGAAGTGTTTCAGACGGCGAACATCGTCTGAGGCGGTATCCAGAACCATGCAGGCTTCATCGCCAGCCACGAAAAAATCCGTGTTGGCGGCATCGCTGAGCAAGCGCTGATAATTCTGGGCGCGGCGCAAGCCCTCGCCGAAAGTCGGACTGCTCAGGAACAGGTATTCCAGTACCTGCCCCTTGTAGGCGGGGAGCAATGGCCCGAGGTGCAAACCAACATCGGGGTCACCGGATACATCCTCCACCGCCTGCCAGAAATAGAGCTGGGCGCTGTGGGGAGTCCTTAGCTGATCCGTGTATACGTACTGCTCGTTAACGCCAAGGCGGCTGAAGATGGCGTCGGTATCAATACCTCTTCGCTTCATCGCCTCGTATATCAGGCGCAGCATCACGCCTGCATCACGTAGTTCCTGCATAGTATCCCGCTTTTTTATTTATTGGTTACTACTTTGACCCGCCGGACAGGGCCCGGAGCACGCCAGGTCAATGCCAGATCTGGCCGGGTTTGCCAGACTTTCGTCGTACATTAGAGCATATCAGGCCACATACGCACAGTTGTACCAGAAATTGGCAACGCCCAATATAAAATCACATTGCCATCAAGACATGCACATGGATGCCGGCCCCGGGGCCGACCAAGGAGAACGCTACGATGTCCGCGCCACTGGTTTATCACCACACGCCCCCTGCCCTCTTGCCTCTGTACGGTAAGGCACTGCTGCCGAAATCCGGAAAGAACCACCCCCAAGCGGTGCAGATTCCAAGACTTGAGGCCAGCCTCCTGGGCGTTACAACGGACACCCCCGCCCTCCGTGATTACCTGAAGGTCTGCGGTTTTCACCCGGGAACCCGACTGCCAGTGACCTGGCCGCATATCCTGGCGTTCCCCCTGCATCTGAAACTGCTGACCGAACCCGCATTCCCGCTGCCGTTGCTGGGATTGGTGCATCTGAAAAACAGCATCACCCAGCATCGCCCTCTGGCCGCAGGCGAAAACCTGAACCTCAGGGTTATCCTGGACAACCAGCAACGCACCGACCGGGGGCTGGAATTTGACCTGGTGACGGAAGCGAGAGCCTCAGGACGCCTGATCTGGGAGGAAGTCAGTACCAACCTGTTCCGGATAACCAACGGCCCCGGTAAAACCAGCACCAAACCGAAACCGGAGCTGGAAACCTACCCATTCTCCGAAGCGATCAAGGCCCCGGAAAACCTGGGCCGGCAATACGCCAAAGTCTCGGGGGATCGAAACCCGATCCACATGCACGCCCTGAGCGCCAGAGCCTTCGGCTTTCCACGGGCCATTGCCCATGGCATGTGGAGCAAAGCACGGGCATTGGCGCTGCTGGAGAATCAGAAGGGCTGGAAGGATGGCCCTGTGCGGGCCAGTTGCCAGTTCAAGAAACCCCTGCTGCTGCCGGGAAACGCGATGCTGAACTGGCAGACAGGAGAGGATGGCTGGGATTTCCAGTTACTGAATGCGAAAGGCGATGCCCCGCATCTGACCGGGCGCATCGACTGGCTGTAGCGCTTATTCCTCCGGAGCGCAGAGCCCTCCTTCGGCTCCGGAAACAGGCAGGGTGAACCAGAAACAAGCGCCGCCGTCGTCCGGTCGTTCGTATCCGATTTCGCCGCCCTGGGCCTGAATCAGGGAGCGGCAGGTGGCCAATCCGATACCCATACCCTCGTCCTTGGTGGTATGAAACGGATGAAACAGTTTCTCTTCGGCCTCTTCGGCGACTCCGATGCCATGGTCCCGCACCTGAACCCGGACACAGTGGTCGCCACAACGGCGGGCACTCACTTCAACCGGCGTTGCCGCGCCGGCACTGCGGGTGGCTTCCAGGGCATTGCGTATCAGGTTCAGGGCGACCTGCTGCACCTGTATGGGGTCGGCCAGCACATCCGGCAGCGAATCCTCTACCTGTACCTCGATGCCACCTTCGTTGTTGCGCATGTCGACTTCGGCAAACTGGCGGGTATCCTCCAGCAAACCGGGAACCGAGAGTATTTCCTTACCGGTGGCGGGTTTTTTCATGAATCGCCGGATCCGGCGGATGATTTCGCTGGCGCGATGGGACTGAGCCTCGACCTTGTCCAGGGTTTCCTGCAGCAAACCCAGGTCGGGTTGCTCCTTGCCCATCATACGCTTGGCCACTCGGGCGTAATTGGTGATTGCCGTCAGTGGCTGATTGACTTCATGGGCAAATCCCGCCGCCATCTCGCCCATGGTGCTCAAACGGGAGGTGTGGGCCAGCTGATCCCGCTGCTCCTGAACCATGGCCCGGGCATCCTCCAGTGCCTGCTCGTTTTCCAGCTCGGTAGTGATATCCCGGAACACCACCACCGCGCCGTGGAGTTCTTCGTCATCCAGCTTTGGCGTTGAGCGATACTCCGCGGGGAAACCGGAACCGTCGGCCCGTAGCATACGGATATCGCGCTGGTTCTCGGCCACGCCTTGCCGGCAGGTAGCCATTACCGGCAGGTTGTCTTCCGAATCTGACGCGGTGGAAAAATGCAGATCAAAAAAGCTCTTGCCGATCAGGTCTTCAACCGGGCAGCCCATGATCATGCCCGCAGCGGGATTGGCGAATTCAATGATGCCATTCTCGTCGAGGCCGTAGATGCCCTCGCTGATGGAATTGAGAATCCGGGCCTGATCACCCTGGAGTTCGCGGTTCCGGGCCTGCAATTCACGCTCAAGGCGAATCACCTGGGCATGGGTTTTCACCCGCGCAATCACTTCCTGGGACTGAAACGGCTTGGAAATGTAATCCGCGCCGCCAAGAGAAAAACCTTTTACCTTGGCCTGCAGATCATCCAGTGCCGACAGAAACACCACCGCGCAGTCGGCCGTTTGCGGGTCGGCTTTCAGGCGCTCGCAGACCTCATAGCCGTCCATTTCCGGCATCATGATATCCAGAAGGATGACTTCAGGGTGGTGTCGGTGGGCAAGGTCCAGTGCTTTCTCGCCTTCGTTGGCGATCAGCAAACGGTAGCCTTTGTCTTTCAGGGTCTCGTAGAGGACCTTCAGGTTCTGCGGGTTGTCGTCCACCAACAGAACCGTCACCTCGGAGTTCTCACTGACAGTTTCAGTCATAGAAATACGGCCGGTTAAAAACGTTCGGACATGATGACGGTGCCGGCCGTCCTAGTCGATAAGGTCCTTTACGGACAGGACCATACGTACCAGATGGGCCAGGGAATGGGTGCCCATTTTGTGCATTACGCGGGAACGGTGAATCTCCACGGTACGCTGGCTGATTTCCAACTCAATGGCGATGACCTTGTTGGCCTGGCCGGCAATCATGCGGTCCATGATTTCCCGCTCGCGGGGCGTCAGGCTCTTCACCCGGCGGATGATTTCCTGTTTTTCGTCCAGGGATTTACGCTGTTCCTGATCCTGCTCCAGGGCCGCCTCGATCTTCTCCAGCAGAGCCTCTTCACGGTAGGGCTTCTGGATGAAATCCACGGCGCCCTCTTTCATGGCGTCCACCGCCATCGGCACATCGCCATGGCCGGTCACAAAGATAATGGGCAGGATCGAATGCTTGTCGTTAAGCTTCTTCTGAAGCTCCATGCCATCCATCCCGGGCATACGGATATCCAGCACGATGCAGCCGGCCATCTTGTCGGAATAGTCCTTCAGAAAGGCATTGGCGCTTTCGTAGGTTTTCACCGGCTTGCTATCGGATTTCAACAACAACTCCAGTGAATCACGAACGGCTTCATCGTCCTCTACCACGTACACAGTTTGCTGGATCTCAGTCATGGATCTGTACTCTCCTGTCCGTTTTATTATGGTGCCGGTCAGTGAATGGACGGATCTTTATGATCGTCCCGGGCGTGCTCCTGCCGCTCATGCTCGCGCATTTTTTCGAGCCGTTGCTGAATAATGCCAAAAACACTCTGCTTGGGGTACCTGCCTTTCTCATCGGCTTTGCCCGCCGGCTTGCCCAGTAACAGTGTAATCGCCTCTTCCACCCGGGCAACCGGGTACACGGCAAACCGCCCTGCCCGGGCCGCCTGCACCACTTCGCTGTCCAACATCAGGTTCTGGACATTGGTGGTTGGAATGATGACACCCTGGCTGCCGGTCAGACCACCTTTAAGCTCACAGGTGGCATAGAAGCCTTCCACCTTTTCGTTCACACCACCAATCGGCTGAACCTCGCCAAACTGATTAACAGAGCCGGTAATGGCCAGATCCTGCCGCACCGGAATGCCGGACAAGGCCGAAATCAGCGCACAGAGTTCCGCCAACGAGGCACTGTCGCCATCCACCTCGCCATAGTTCTGCTCAAAGGTCAGGCTGGCAGACAGGTGCATGGGATCGTTCACGGCAAAATGAGAGGCCAGCCAGGAACTCAGAATCATCACGCCCTTGGAGTGGATATTGCCTCCCAGCTTCACATCGCGCTCAATGTCCATGACTCCGCCATCTCCATAGTAGCAGCTTGCGGTCACACGATTGGACAAACCAAACTCGAAGCCACCGGTGGACAATACCGAAAGCGCGTTTACCTGACCTACGCAGGTGCCCGTGGTGGTCACCAGAGTGGAACCGTCCCGGATGGAATCATAGAACTGATCACGGATGCGACTGCTGCGGTAACGGGCGCTCTCCAGCGCACGTTCCACATGTACCTCAGAAATCAGCTTGGCACCAGCCTGGCGGGCCCAGAAATCCGACTCTCGCAACAGGTTGGCGATGTCGGCGGCATGCAACGACAGCCTGTCCTGATGGTCAGCCATGCGGGCACTATGCTCGATAATGCGAGCCACCGCCTTGTTGGTGCAATGCAACAGCTTCTTCTCAACCACAAGGCTGGAGATGAACTTGGCGTACAGCAACTGGCTCTCTTCGGTGCGGTACATCTCGTTTTCGAAATCCGCCGTTACCCGGAACAGCTCGGCAAACTCGGAATCGTATTCCTGCAGCAGCATCCAGGTTTCCCGATCGCCGAACAACACAATCTTGACGTTCAGAGGAACCGCCTCCGGCTCGATGGAAATGGTGCCGGACAGGGTCAGCTCCCGCTCCAGGGAGTTGATCTGGATAGATTTTGATCGCAATGCGCGCTTCAGACCATCCCATACGAACGGCTGCTCCAGCACCTTGATGGCGTCCATCAGCAGATAGCCACCGTTGGCCCGGTGCAGGCTTCCGGCCCGAATCAGAGAGAAGTCGGTAAAGACCGTGCCCTTGTAGGTCACGTTTTCCACATAGCCGAACAGATTGTGATAGGTGGGATTATCTTCCACCACCACCGGTACTTCATTGGTTTTCTGATGCACCAGCACATTGATGAGGTAGCGCCGGGGCATTCTCTTGTCCAGTGCGGCCCAGGCAATGGCAGCCTGCTCCTCGTCGTCTTCCAGGAAGATATCCAGGTTATCCACCAGGTCTTTGCGAACCGCCTCCAGGTATGTAACCACATCGGGCTGTTCACGGTATTTCTCCACCAGCTCGTCAATCTGATGGCCGGAGATACCCTCTAGGGTCTCCTGGTTCAGAGCCTGCTGTTTGTCGGCATATTCCTGTTCCCAGTCCGCCATTTTCCGCAACGCCTGGCGCAACTTCTTCTCAAGCTTGTTGATCGAGTCCTCAAACTTGTCCCGCTGCTCCTCGGTCAGAGCCTGGAAACTTTCCGCCGTGTGAGGCTCGTCGCCGTTCATGGCGACCAGGCGATAGCCACCGGGGGTGGTTACCGTCAGGCTTACCTTTTTCCGTTTGGCCTGGGCAGCCACTTTGGCCAGCTCATCTTCCTGCCTCTTGCCGTAATCATTCTTCAACTGCTCCGAGCGTTCCAGAAAGCTGTCGCTGTCAAAAGTCTGGGGGATCGTTTTCACCAGCCGGGTCATCAGCTTTTCCATGTCCTGCTTCAGCTGGGTCCCCATACCTCCCGGCAGCTGCAACAGCTTGGGATTACGCGGTTCCTCGAAGTTGGCGACATAACACCAGTCATGGCTTTGCTGCAGCGTGTCCACATGATGCTCAAGGTAACGCAGCATCATCGTTCGCTTGCCCAGCCCATTCCGACCCACGGCATAGACGTTGTAGCCGCCATGGGGCATGGCCAGGGCAAAGCGCACGGCCTCCTGGGCACGGTTCTGGCCCACGATTTCGGCCAGGGGCTCAAGTTGCCTTGTGGTCTTGAATGGCAGGTCTTTGAGGACGCAGGCTTTATACAGCTGATGCAGGGGCAGAGACTTCAAATTGGCTTCCCGTAACGGTCAGTTTTGTCGGATTTCAGGCCCGCCATTGTAGTGCCTGGGGCCGGGTCTGTCGCGTACCTCGTCCGGTTTTATCGAAAGGGGCCAGAGCCGACCGCAAGTGCCAACTTGGTCACAAATCCGGCCGTGGTCATTTTTCATGCAAGCCGTCGATTACTACACTTCATCTCCCGGACGGAATCCGGCCACAACAAGTACAAGACACGTGATGACTGAAAACATGACGAATAATTCCGCAGATCGCCGCATCAAGGATCGTTTTCCGGCGTCCTGCCTGAGGGTTCAACTGCGTGAGCGCGGTTTCTTCGGCCGTGGCAAACAGCCTGTGGCAGTTACCTGCCTGGACATGAACCGCTATGGTATGGCGGTTCTCTGCCCACGACCGGTGGATGTAGGTGTGCGACTGTTTCTTGATATCGAGGGCAAGTACATCAGTGAATCCCGGGTCGGCGCCCGGGTTATCGCCTGCCAGCCCTACCAGGCGGGATATCGGGTCAGTCTGCAGTTTGCCTATTGCCTGGACAAAAATGCCTACTCACGAACGATGGACAACGCACTGTCCCGTATTGAAGGCTTCTACAACCGCTACGCCAGTTGATCAAATCAGGCCGGCGTCAAGACTGGCCGCCACTGCCATACCCAACTCGTAACACTGCTCTTCAAACTCGGGCCGGAATTCACCCCGGCATACCAGTGCATCCTGCACCAGCTTCCAGCGCAGCCCTGTGGTTATGGTCTCAATAGCTCGGCGGGTCCCGGTACCATCATGGCCGGCACGGATATAAAAGGCAAAAGGCAGGCCCTGGGTTTTCTCCAGGCAGGGATAGTAGCTGCGGTCGAAAAAGTCTTTCAGGGCGCCAGACATGTAGCCGAGGTTTTCCGTGGTGCCCAGGATGATGGCGTCGCATGCGAGGATGTCTTCGGGGCCAGCTTCGAGAGGCGCCTTTACCACCACCTCTACCGCTTCGATGTCCGGATTACGAGCGCCATTTTCGATGGCGCTCCGTAATCTCAGGGTATTCGGAGACGGGGCATGAGCCACAATCAGCAGTCGCTTCATGTCACGCCTCCCTATCTTTCTCTTTTTAGAATTTATAGCAGTTCGCCATTGGCTTCAGCAGGAGCCTCCGCCGTCTCTTTCTTGACCGGCTTGGGCATCAGCTTGTCACGCACTTTAGCCTCGATTTCATTGGCGATATCCAGGTTCTCTTCCAGGAACTTACAAGCGTTTGCTTTGCCCTGGCCGATCTTGTCGCCGTTATAGGCGTACCAGGCGCCGGATTTGTCCACAAAGCCTTCTTTCACGCCCATGTCGAGCACTTCCGCCATGTGGTAGATGCCCTTGCCGTACATGATCTGGAACTCCGCCTGCCGGAACGGAGGCGACACCTTGTTCTTGACGACTTTTACGCGGGTTTCGTTGCCCACCACCTCGTCGCCGTCTTTCACCGAACCGATACGGCGAATATCCAGACGCACAGAGGAATAGAATTTCAGGGCGTTACCACCGGTGGTGGTCTCGGGGCTACCGAACATAACACCAATCTTCATACGGATCTGGTTGATGAACACCATCAGGCAATTGGCGTGCTTCACATTACCGGTAAGCTTGCGCAGTGCCTGTGACATCAGGCGAGCCTGAAGACCCACGTGGCTGTCGCCCATCTCGCCTTCGATTTCCGCTTTCGGGGTCAGGGCCGCTACCGAATCGACTATGATCACGTCCACCGCGTTCGAGCGCACGAGCATGTCGGCAATTTCCAGCGCCTGCTCACCGGTATCCGGCTGGGAAACCAGCAGCTCATCAACGTTAACACCCAGCTTTTCCGCATAAACCGGGTCCAGTGCGTGCTCGGCATCCACAAAGGCACAGGTTTTACCCTGTTTTTGCGCTTCCGCGATAACCTGCAGAGTCAGCGTGGTTTTACCGGAGCTCTCCGGGCCGTAAATCTCAACGATCCGGCCGTAAGGAAGACCACCAATGCCCAGAGCAACATCCAGCCCAAGGGAGCCGGTGGATACGGCAGGAATCGCCTCACGGGGCTGGTCGCCCATCTTCATTACAGCACCTTTACCGAACTGACGTTCGATCTGGCTCAACGCTGCGCCGAGTGCTTTCTTGCGGTTATCTTCCATTCTTGCAAACCCTCGTTACCAGGGCCGCTCAACCTTGTTGGCCAAAGCGGCAGAATCCGGAGAAAACCTGAATAGCCATCCAGTGTTTTCCTGTATATTTGAACAGTATTAAAACATATGGCCAGAAGGAGACCAACCCCCGGAAAGGTGAAAATCCTCACAGGGTTTCGACAAATCCGGTAACTCCTTCTAATACATACAAAACCGACTGCCGGCGCACCTGATCCCGATCGCCATCGAAATGCGCTACCCGGGCTTCGGTGTTGTCAGCCCGGCTGCCCCAGGCAAACCAGACCGTACCAACCGGCTTGTCTGCACTACCCCCACCCGGCCCGGCAACACCGCTGATAGCGACGGCAATATCCACGCCTGTGGCACGTATGGCACCTGTCACCATCTGTCGCACCACCGGTTCACTGACCGCCCCGCACTGCTCCAGAGTATCAGCCTGTACGCCAAGGATGGCCTGCTTCGCGGCGTTACTGTAGGTCACCAGACCCGCCATAACATAGGCGGACGAACCCGCCCGGTCAGTCAGCACCTTGGCCACCCAGCCACCGGTGCAGCTTTCAGCGGTAGCGATGGTCATCCGCCTGCGCTCAAGCGCCGCCGCCAGCGCGTCACCAGCCTTGGCCAATTGTCCGTCGGTCACATTCATACGGTTCTCCCGTTTCCTGTAATGCCCGTCGCCATTCTCAGGCTCCGGGAAAACTGTCAACAAATCCGCGATCAATGCGGTCTTTCCACTTCCAGACCCAGGCGCCCGAAAACGTCAAGGGGCCATAACTACCAATCGCCGTGCAGTCTCCCGCCGCCAACAGGTACAACGAAAACCTGCGCGGATAGAAACGCACCAACGGTTTACCCGATATCGCAGCCGCAAGATTGCGGGCCAGTATCGGCCCGGCACGAACCGCGTGTACCCCGGAACGGTCCAGCCGTTGGTCAACCCGGCTACAGGCATCTCCGGCCACAAACACATTGTGGTGAGACGTGCTGCGATGGCTGGCGTCTACCCTGACAAAACCGGCTTCGTCTACGGCCAGGCCGCTGGCTTCCAGAAAGGGCAGAGCCCTGCCACCGGTAGATACCAGAACCGCATCGGCCCGCATTCGTCGCCCACCAGCCAACCGGACCCCATCAACCACCGGTTCGCCATACTCCTCAACAATCTCGACACCGCAGCGCATCAGCGCCCGCCGCACCAGGCGGCGAAAGCGGGGACGAAAGCCCGGCACTACACCATTGCTGCCGGCCACCAGAACAACGCCCGCCTGGTCGCAGTCCGCTGATCGCCGGGCCAGGGCCATAGCGATCTCCGCACCTCCAGCGCCTCCACCAAGAACAACAATGCGCGGGCGCGCTCTGGCGCGCAGGGATCTTTCGGTTGCCGGCCAGTCTTCAGCAAATCGTTCGACGGGCTTAACACCGAGGATCATGCTGTCCGGCTCGTTCAGCACGGCACTGTCACTGGCCGATCCAACATCGACAGAGAGCAGATCGTAGGGCACCCGTTCACCACTTGCCAACACGACCTCCTGCTCGGCTGCCCGCAATTCAACAGCCCGATCGAGCACCAGCCTGCCACCGGCGGCGATCACCGTGGGCTCGACCAGGACACGACACTGATCGAGGCGATAGTGCCCGGCCAGCCAGCCCGGGATCATCCCGGAGTAGTACTGCCACCGGGACGGTGACACCACCACCAGCTCCGTTTCCGGCAACGGCTCGCGCGCGAACTGACGCAACGCCACCATGTGAGCGTGGCCGGCACCCAGCAAAACCAGTCGTTTCATAACCTCATCTCCCGCCTGCCATGCTCACCACCCCGAGCTCTGATATGCTCCTCTCAGGAGGCCACCAAAACCCATGTTGCGACACCCAATACGCGAAGAAGATCCCCGGCTCGCAATCATCGTCCCCGTTCTCAACGAGATCGAGGGTATCGAACCGCTGCTGAGCCACCTGGAAACCTGGCGTCAGCGGGGCGCCGAAATCATTGTGGTGGATGGCGGCAGCGACGACAAATCGGACAGTCTCATTGAAGCAAGGGGGGTTCCCCTGATCCGCTCTGCCCGCGGACGCGCAACCCAGATGAATGCTGGAGCCCGCACCAGCCAATCGCCTTTCCTGATGTTCCTGCACGCGGACACCCGGCTGCCGGAGCATGCGGACACGCAAGTGATGACTCACCTGGCAC
Organism: Marinobacter sp. ST-43; assembly: GCF_030541085.1. Taxonomy (NCBI): domain Bacteria; kingdom Pseudomonadati; phylum Pseudomonadota; class Gammaproteobacteria; order Pseudomonadales; family Marinobacteraceae; genus Marinobacter; species Marinobacter sp. ST-43. The sequence continues at coordinate 64,010 of NZ_JASSVO010000010.1, read as the reverse complement.
GCTCAGAAACCAGCTGGGGCCGTTTTGATGTTTGTATCGACGGCCGCTCCGGCCTGTTGCCGATCGTTGGCGCCATGATGAACCTGCGCTCGAGACTGACCGGCATCGCCACCGGCGATCAGGCCCTGTTTATGACTCGAACCCTGTTCGAGCAGGTCGGAGGCTTTCCGGAACAACCACTGATGGAAGATGTGGAAATCTGCAAACGCCTGAAACACATCACGCCCCCGGTGTGTCTGAGGGACAGAGTGGTCACCTCCGGCCGGCGCTGGGACCAGCGCGGCGGCTGGCGGACGATCTTTTTAATGTGGCAGTTGCGCTGGGCCTATTGGCGCGGCGTTCCCGCAGACCAACTGGCAGCCCGTTACCGATGAACCAGACACGTATTATTGTTATCGCCAAAGAACCCCGACCTGGAAAGGCAAAAACCCGCCTGATCCCGGCGTTGGGCGAGGCCGGTGCCGCCCGGCTGGCAGACCGCATGCTGCGGCACACTCTAGCGCAGGCCCTCGACGCCAATATCGGCCCGGTGGAGCTCTGTGTCAGCCCGGATCCTGCGGCAGAATACTGGCAACAGTTGGACCTTGGGGACCGAGCCATCCTGTCTTCCCAGGCTGAAGGTGACCTGGGCCATCGCATGGCGGAAGCCGCCAGACATGCCCTGACAGCCGGCTTACCGGTGATCCTGATCGGAACAGACTGCCCGGATCTTGACGCCAACCGACTCAGGCAAATGGCCGGCGACCTCCTGAACCACGATGCCTGCCTTTGTCCGGTCGCCGACGGCGGCTATGCCCTGCTGGGGCTCCGGCGTTTCAGCCCGACCCTCTTCACGGATATACCCTGGAGTACCGAACAGGTGGCCGCCATCACCCGACAGCGTCTGGCGGCCCTGGGGTGGCGGCTGGCGGAGAGCGAAACCCTGAACGACGTCGACGAACCGGCTGACCTGCAAAGGCTGGCGACAGACTATCCCGGACTGATGATGCCCTGAGTGACTGACCGGCTGCCGACACCTCCGGACCGTGGTACCATCGCGGGTTTTGGTATCCCGAACGGCGTGCCACCACCCTTGCCGATGTTTACCCGGAAGAATTGAGGAACTATGACGGACCTGTCCAAGCACACCCCGATGATGCAGCAGTACCTGAAAATCAAGGGAGAACACCCGAACGAGATGGTGTTCTACCGCATGGGGGACTTCTACGAGCTGTTTTACGACGACGCTAAAAAAGCCGCAGAGTTGCTGGACATTACCCTGACCGCACGTGGCCAGTCCGGAGGTAATCCGATTCCCATGGCAGGGGTACCCTTCCATTCGGCCGAAGGCTACATTGCCCGCATGGTTCGCGCGGGCCAGTCCATCGCTATCTGCGAGCAGATTGGAGATCCTGCCACCAGCAAGGGCCCGGTGGAACGCAAGGTCGTGCGCATTGTCACTCCCGGCACACTGAGTGACGAGGCGTTTCTGGAAGACCGCCGCGATAACCTGCTGGCAGCCATCTACCATCACAAAGAGCAGTTCGGTTTTGCCTCACTGGATATTTCCAGCGGCCGGTTCGCGGTGTCGGAACTGGAGAGCCTTGAAGCCCTGCAGGGTGAGCTTCAGCGCCTGCGACCCGCTGAAATCCTGATCAGCGAGGATTTTCCCTATACCGACATCCTTGAGGGTTTCACCGGCGTACGCCGCCAGGGCCCCTGGCTGTTTGAATCGGACACCGCCCTCCGGGTGATCACCCAGCAGTTGCAGGTACGCGATCTCACCGGCTTTGGCTGCGAAGACCTGACCCTGGCCGTTTGCGCTGCCGGCTGCCTGCTGCAATACGCCAAGGAGACCCAGCGCACAGCACTGCCACATATCCGAAAACTGACCCGCGAACGCCGGGAAGACGCCGTGATACTGGATGCCGCCAGCCGCCGGAACCTGGAAATCGACACCAACCTGATGGGTGGCCAACAACACACCCTGGCCTGGGTGATGGACCGCACCGCCACCGCCATGGGAGCCCGGGAGCTCCGACGCTGGCTGAACCGTCCACTTCGGGATGTTGAGCGCGTGCGCCAGCGCCAGCAGGCAGTATCTGCGCTGCTGGACGGTTTCCACTATGAGCCGGTGCACGATCTGCTGAAACGGGTGGGTGATATCGAACGGATTCTGGCCCGGGTTGCCCTGCGTTCTGCCCGCCCCAGGGACCTTGCGCGCCTGCGCGACGCTTTTCATGCCCTGCCAGAACTGCAGGAGGCACTGAAACCGGTCAACTCACACCATGTCGTGAAGCTGGCCACCGTCATCGGTGAATACCCGGAACTGGCCGACCTGCTGGAACGCGCCATCATCGACAACCCGCCCGTGGTGATTCGTGATGGCGGTGTGATTGCCGAAGGCTTCGACGAAGAATTGGATGAACTCCGCAACATCAGTGAAAACGCCGGCCAGTACCTGCTGGATGTGGAAACCCGGGAGCGTGAACGCACCGGCATTTCCACCCTGAAAGTGGGGTACAACCGGGTGCATGGTTATTACATCGAAATCAGCCGGGCGCAGTCTGACCAGGCGCCGGTGGACTATATCCGCCGCCAGACCCTGAAAAACGCCGAACGTTTCATCACCCCGGAACTGAAAGAGTTTGAGGACAAGGCACTGAGCGCCAAAAGCCGTGCCCTGGCCCGGGAAAAAGGCCTGTACGACGATGTCCTCGAAACCGTGGCCGAACAGCTGGCCCCGCTACAGGACGCCGCCCAGGCCCTGGCCGAACTTGACGTGCTGAGCAACTTCGCCGAACGAGCCACTTCCCTGCGCTTCACCGCGCCGGAATTTACCGACCAGCCAGGATTTGATGTGGAGGAAGGTCGGCACCCGGTGGTGGAGCAGCTGCTCGACGAGCCGTTTGTGCCCAACAACCTGTTGATGGATACCAAACGCCGCATGCTGGTGATCACCGGCCCGAACATGGGCGGTAAGTCCACCTACATGCGCCAGGCCGCCCTGATTGCCCTGCTGGCCTACACCGGCAGTTTCGTGCCCGCCAACCGCGCCGTGCTTGGCCCGGTGGACAGGATCTTCACCCGCATGGGCTCCTCGGATGACATAGCCGGTGGCCGCTCCACCTTCATGGTGGAAATGACCGAAACCGCCAATATCCTGCACAATGCCACCGAACACAGCCTGGTGTTGATGGATGAAGTGGGCCGCGGCACCAGCACCTTCGACGGCCTGTCGCTGGCCTGGGCCACGGCTGAGCACCTGGCAAAGAACATCCGGTGTTACACCCTGTTCGCCACCCACTACTTCGAGCTGACCCAGTTGGCCGATGACCTCGAACATGCGGTTAACGTGCACCTGACCGCCACCGAGCACGACGACTCCATCGTGTTTCTGCACAATGTGCACGATGGCCCGGCAAGCCAGAGTTACGGGCTGCAGGTGGCAAAACTGGCCGGTGTACCCCAGGATGTGATCCGCAACGCCAAAACCCAGCTGGCCCATCTGGAAGGCCTGGGAGCAGGCAGCAACCCGTCGCCGGCGCCCGTGAGCGTTAATGAGCCGGAACCGGCTACGCCATCTGCGGCTAAGACCGCCACTGTGGATGCAGTGTACCAGGGCGACATGTTTGCCGTGGCCGAGCCGAGCGTGGTGGAACAGGCCCTGGAGAAGCTCGATCTGGACGGCATTACCCCAAGAGACGCGCTGAACCAACTTTATGAACTCAAGGGGTTACTGGCAAAATAACAGCATTCTGCGCCAAACTTGATCTGGGTAATAACGATATAGCAGGCCAACGCTTGCGGCAGTGTGGGGGGCTCCCTACAATATCGCTCCAAATTATAAACGGGGCCGGGTAACTGACAGGCTCCTGATGAGACTGAATCTTCTACGAACCAGGGATCTGACTATGGCGTTTATCGTTACTGATAACTGCATCAAGTGTAAATACACCGACTGCGTGGAAGTCTGCCCCGTGGACTGCTTCTACGAAGGCCCCAACTTTCTGGTGATCGACCCGGACGAGTGCATTGACTGCGCCCTGTGCGAGCCAGAGTGCCCGGCCGAGGCAATCTTCTCGGAAGACGAGCTACCGGCAGGCCAGGAAGCCTTTGTTGAAATCAACGCAGAGCTGGCCGGCAAGTGGCCCAACATCACTGAAAAGAAAGACCCGCTGCCAGATGCCGAAGAGTGGGACGGTAAGCCCGACAAACTCAAGTACCTGGAGCGCTGAGACCAGGCCGCGCGCAAACAAAAAGGCCGGAGGCATCACCTCCGGCCTTTTTTGTGTTTGGCCCTGATGCGTTTCAGCCAGCGGCCGCCAGCAGCTTTTTCGTCGCCGCCGAACGATAGAACGGTTCCAGCCTGCGCCGCAACAACGCCTCCAGATAGCCCTCCTGCCGGAGCAGATCCACCAGCGGCAAGCCCACCGCTTCAAGTTCTGTGACAATCACTTCCCGCGTGACGCCGATATCCGCGAGCAGGTTCATCACCGGTTGGTTACCATAGCGGGCATACAATCCCTCCACTACTGCCTGAACACAGCCCTCAAAATACGGGGTCTGGCGGAAATGCAGCCAGAAGTCATAGCCCAGCACCACAAATTCCTGCAGCTGAACATCACCCAGTCCGTCCTGCAGATCCTCGATGGTTCGGTCTTCGAGAGACACCCAGGCCGCCATGACTGTGTCACGCAGTTCGTCATCACTCAAAGCCTTGTGCAGGAACTGCTCACTTCGGGCAATCAGGCTCGGCAGGCTGTCCGAAAGCCAGGCCTTGATGCGGCGTTCAAAGGTCTCATCCAGCCCCGGCACGGCCTTGTTAGCCATTTTCTTGCCGAATTTCATCATCGAGCCCACCCCGGGTACTGAGCGGGTAATCAGATTATCCTCGTAGAGGTAGTTCACCAGGCCGTGATAGACCACATTCGACACCAGCTCCTGATAAACCGGGTGCGCCATAATCTCACTGATCACCCGTTCCCGCTGGTGGCGCAACTCCAGGGCTTCCTCAACAAACGCACTGGCCTGCTCCCGGGACAGAATATCGCCCAGCCTGGTCTGGCTCTGAACCGGGGCCTTCAACACTTCGGTTGCCAGGTCCGCTGCCAGCTCCGGAATGCCGGCATCCAGCTCCATGCTCACCACCACCCGCCGGATCAGGCCCATAATCTGCTCGGCACTGACCACGCGTTCCAGGGTCACGCTATTGGCATACTCCAGCAGTTCGTCCACTTCCTGATGCAGGAACTTTTTCAGTTTGGCGCCTTTCAGGGCATTCAGCTCGTGCCGAACGTGGGCTTCAAGTAATTGGTCCGCCAGGGTTGAGGTGGTCTCGGTCATAAGCCTGTTTTCCTTTGCCAGGTTTTCTTGTCTGGCAAAGAGGCTAACACGTTCCGGGGTAAGGCGGGTTTGCCCGAACTACACCTTCAGGCGTGATACAGGGCCAGTCTGGCGACCGGCCCGTTCGATTTACTGAAAATCACTGAACTCGTGAGGCTCGGCTGCCAACGCCAGGCAGATACTGCCCGGCCCCACATAAATGGCACTGGTAATGCCCATCTGGGACAACAACAGCTCAACGCCGTTCTGCTCGCAGGCGTCCCGAAGGCGATTCAGGCCCGGCAGATCCTCGATTTCGGTCCAGCTCAGGCCACAGGAAAGGCTGACATACGGCGTCAGCAAACCCGCTTCCACCCGGGCGACCGCGTAATTCATCACCTTCTCCACAGCCATGTCGAAGTTACGGGTCTTGGCAACCGGTTTGCCTTCCACACCCTGCCCGAAAATCACCGGGATGATGTTCAGCGCCTTACCCAGGAAAGCCGCCACCGCAGACACGCTTTTGTCCCCTCGGCGCCGGGCGCGTTCACGGATGTAATGCAGATCCCGGGGAATGACACAGGTGTAGATTTTGTCGGTGAAGGTTTCCACTTCATGGCGAAGCGCATTCTTCGATACTTTCTGGCCAATCAGCTTCAGCGTGTGAGCCGCCAGCAGCCCCTGGCCGGCAAATATCTGTTTGCTGTCGATCACCCGCATGGAAAATTTGCCATCCCGGCCTGCAGCCTTGCGCGCCTCTTCATAATGCGCCATCACAGAGTTCATGGCTTCAGATGCGTTCTGGTAAATCAGGCTCCGGCTGCGGGTAACAGTTTCGCAGATGGCGACATCAAATTCGGTGACAATTTTTTCCATGAAAAGATCATGAATCTGCTCGGCGCTGAACGCCTCCGTTTCCGCCTGGTGCCCCTTATCGAGCAGGCCGCTCTGATAGAACTCCTGGGTACGGACAGGATCGTGGTTATCGATGTAGGTCTGGCCATCAATTATGGCCGTGACGGGCAGCACAAACAGGTCGTGTTTGCGGGCGAATTCATAGGGTAGATCACAGGCGCTATCAACGATCAGACCAACTCGCATGCTGAATGTCTCCGGATTCGGGCGCGTCCTCTGGCGGGAGCGCCCTTTTTTATGATTATTTTGCAGCGCCCCAGTGTTACACAGGCTGATGAAAATTTCAGCAAACCGGGAACCGGATCAGGCTTCCAGTTCCCTCAGATTGGCTTCCAGCAAACCGCGATTGTCCTGCTGCCACGGGTGGAAATCCCGCCGGAAATAGGCCAGAAAATCCGGCAGGCACTTGCGCAGAACCCCCGGTTTGCCCCACAGGAAATTCAGCCCGCCCAACCAGGTTCTCAGGCTCCAGAGCTTGCCGTCGGTTTTCAGGAGGCTGCAGGTATTAAGGAAGGTGTAGCGGAAGAAATTCCAGGTTACGAACAGGAACACGATCCGGCGAAGCTTGTCGTTGCCAATACAGGCACGGTATACGTCGAAGGCCACCGACTTGTGTTCGGTTTCCTCAATGGCATGCCAGCGCCACAGCCTCTTCATGGTTGGAGTCGCCCCTTCCATCCACTCCGGGTGACTGAGAATGGCGTTGGCCAGAACGGCCGTGTAGTGCTCAGCACCACAAGTCCCGGCCAGCTGCCGACTCGGCGGCAGGCGCCCGACCCACTCCATATGTTTGCGGAACCGTTCGTCCAGGGCATCAATATCGTAGCCCCGGGCTTTCAGAGCCTCGTTGTATTCCTTGTGCTCGCGGCTATGCAGAGCCTCCTGGCCGATAAAGCCCTTGATCTCCTCCTTCAACTTGGGATCGGTAATCTGATCCCGGTAGAGCCGGACTGCGTTGATAAACTGTTGCTCGCCATCCGGAAACTGCAGGGACAAGGCATTGAAAAAGGCCGTTCGAAAGGCATCGTTGCCATGCCAGAGCGTTCTCAGTTCGGTACGAACATCGAACCGCAGGTGCCGGGGTTTGACCGTGACACCATCGGGGGTGGAGCTGATCGTCATGGCAGCCTCCTGTGGTCTGTTTGTTGTTATCGGGAGTTTGACTGCGGATAATTTTTAATCAACGGCCTCAGTTTACCCCCACGTAACTGCAAACCGGAAGGCATACCTCAAGAAAAAAAGACGCTTTGTCACAATATGACAACTTGTCAGAAACCTTGACAGAAACAAAAAAGGGAGGCGCTCAGGCCTCCCAAGGACACACAGTGGGTAGATGCCGCCGCCGAACACGGCGGCATCAGGTTCAGTGCTCGTTGACCGGCTCCGAGCCCGGTGCTTCCGGGTCGGGGGTAAAGCCGAGAATATGAGTGCGCTCGATCAGGAAGTACAACACCGCACCAGTGGCCAGGCCCCAGCCCGCGCCGTAAACCGCGAGTACTACGCCCATCGTGCCAGCAATACCACGTTCAGTGTTGTTTTCCAGTTGCTCCAGGCCCACCATCAGACAGATGTAGCCAGTCAGCAGCAGTGTCAGCGACAGCGCAATCGGCAGCACCGGCTGGAAGAAGCTCACGAGCGGCAGCACAAACAGTGCGATGAAGCCTGTAATCCAGAAGGTGCCACCACCGCTGTAGATGGAATCCATGGCATTACGGCCATACTTGTAGCGCTCGGCCATGGTGGCGGTCACCGCCGTCCAGATCGGGCCAGCCAGGCCAGGGTAAGGCGCGAAGAATGCGTGGCCGCCATTACGGATAGCGGTCACCAGGTGCACGCGGTCCACGCTGTTGTCGATGTCTTCGTCTTTGCGCAGGTGGTCGACACGGTTCATCAGGGACTGACCCACCACGATGTCACCGAAGGCAATGACGTAGGCAATGACTGCGGTCGGAATCGCATACAGGAATACATTCAGATCCGGGAAACCAACGCTAAACGGCAGGTAATTCCACAGCTGGTCGAACGCTGGCTTGGTGATCCCCCACTCCACGTTTGGCACATCGTATTCGCCGGTGGCAAAGCCCACCAGAATGGCCACCACCATGCCCGGCACCATGCCGTAGTTGGCAATCTTGCGGGCCAGCACGTTCTTGTCGACAAAGCCTTTGAACGAGACCGAGAACATCAGATACAGACACACCAGACCACCCACGATCAGGGAGATCGGCGTGTTGGCCAGGCGGCCGCCGGCCTCGATTTCACCCATCAATGCCGCAATACCGGCACCAATAATGATACCGCCCTTCATCGAGCGCGGAATCCAGTTAACCAGTTTGCTGCCCAGACGGGTCACGCCCAGAATCAGGAAGATCAAGAACACCAGGAACTGCAATGCAAACAGCGCCTGGATGGCCTCAGGACCGGGTTCATAATCGGAAAGGAACAGCAGCACCACCGGAATACCCGGGGTAATCCAGCCGGGCACCAGAGGCACACCCAGCAAGGCTGGCAGCATAAAGCCGATACCGCAGATCACCACGTAAGCAAGGGCCACGTCGTAGGGAACACCGAGATATTTTTCCAGCAGCGGGATCATGGCCAGGCTGACCACAAACATGATCAACGCCTGCACCATCTCCGCAAATTCCCAGCGGTAATGCACAAACGGAAGACGAACTTTGAAGGGACCAGCAGGCCAGTACGGCTGCTCTTCACCGTTTTTTCTGTGGAACATTTGCATAAAGAAACCTCCAGACACCGTGTTTCAGGCGCCAGCCAGTGTTGTTTTTGTGGAGAGGTATGGCTGCGCCGGCAGGCGCAGCCGTTAAAGGATTCAGTTCAGGTCTTTGGCCTGGTCCCTCAGTACGAACTTCTGGATCTTGCCGGTTGAGGTTTTCGGCAGCTCCGTGAAGACCACGGTCTTGGGCACCTTGAAGCGGGCCAGGTGCTCGCGGCAGAAGTTGATGATGTCGTCTTCAGACACATCCCCGGCTTCCGGCTTCAGGGTGATGAAGGCACAGGGGGTTTCGCCCCACTTCTCATCAGGCCGGGCAACCACCGCCGCTTCCAGTACGGCCGGATGACGATAGAGGGTATCTTCCACCTCGATGGTTGAGATGTTCTCGCCACCGGAGATGATGATGTCCTTCAGGCGATCCTTGATTTCCATGTAGCCGTCTTCGTGCCACACCGCCAGGTCGCCAGTGTGGAACCAGCCACCACGGAACGCCTCTTCCGTGGCGGTCGGGTTTTTCAGGTAACCCTTCATCACGGTGTTACCACGCAGGAAGATCTCACCGATGGTTTTGCCGTCCTTGGGGACTGGCTGCATGGTGTTGGGATCAGCCACCATGGTGCCGCCCAGCGTGTGGTAACGCACACCCTGGCGGGCTTTGATCTTGGCGCGATCATGCAGAGGCAGCTCGTCCCACTCGGATTTCCAGGCACACACAGTGACCGGTCCATAGACTTCGGTCAGGCCATACACGTGAGTAACCTTGATGCCCATTTCTTCGATGGAGCCAATCACCTGGGCAGGGGGCGCAGCGCCGGCAGTCATGGACTTCACTTCGTGGTCGATGCCCGCCTTGGCTTCCGGTGAGGCATTCAGCAAGGCATTGAGGACGATCGGGGCACCACACATGTGGGTAACCTGATGGTCACGAATCAGCTGCAGAATCTTCTCCGGGTCTACCCGGCGCAGACACACGTGGGTACCGGCCATGGCGGTAATGGTCCAGGGGAAACACCAGCCATTGCAGTGAAACATCGGCAGCGTCCACAGGTACACCGGGTGCATGTCCATGGACCACACCGTCTGGTTGCCCAGCGCGTTGATGTAGGCACCGCGGTGATGGTACACCACGCCTTTGGGATTACCGGTGGTGCCGGAGGTGTAGTTCAGGGAAATGGCATCCCACTCATTATCCGGGAAACTCCACTGAAACTGCGGGTCCCCTTCCTGCAGGAAGGCCTCGTAATCCAGATCGCTGACCTGAACGCCCTCACCATATTCCGGGTCATCCACGTCAATCACCAGCGGCTTGTGCTCCAGATGGCGCACCGCGTCCTTGATCACCTGACCGAACTCCCGGTCAGCAATCACCACCTTGGCTTCGCCATGCTCCAGCATGAAGGCGATGGCTTCGGCATCCAGGCGAACGTTCAGGGTATTGAGCACGGCACCGATCATAGGGATGCCGAAATGGCACTCCACCATGGCCGGAATGTTCGGCAGCATCACGGCAACGGTGTCGCCCCGGCCGATTCCACGGCCTTTCAGGGCAGATGCCAGGCGCAGACAGCGGTCGTAGGTTTCAGCCCAGGTGCGGCGGATAGCACCGTGAATGATGGCCGGGTAATCCGGATACACACTGGCCGTGCGCTCGATAAAATCTATGGGGGATTGAACAGCGTAGTTCGCGTCCCGGGGCTCTAGGCCCTGGTCAAAGATCGACGTCATTGGCGTGGTCCTCTAACTCGGATGTTGTTCTTATGGCGTATTCAGAAGAATCGCTAAAGCAGCTATTATCAGCATTGCCGAAAATGGTAGACCACAGCAAAATTACTAGAAACTCTACCATGGTATTATGGGAATACTTCTATAAAACATGACAGATCCCAACAATTCTCGACAAATCAATCTCCTACTGGACAGCGATCCGCAACCCACGCTGATTCTGGCAGCCGACGCCACGGTATCCGACTACAACCGTGCCACCCGTGAGTTGCTCACTATCAGTAAAGCACCTACACCAGATGCTTTGTTACCGGTAAACACTCAGGCGCTGGTGCAGGCGGCCATCGGCCAGGGCCGGGCCATTGAGGATGTGGAGTCACGGTTCAGTGATCGAATCGTTCTGTGGAGCTTTATTCCCCTGCCAGAGGGCACGCAGGTTCTGGTGCGCGGGCGTGATGCCACCAACGACATTCGGGATCAGGAGCAGGCGGTCCGCTCCAACCGGCTTTACCGCCTGATCACTGAGAACACCACCGACCTGATCTCCCGCCATGCCCCGGATGGCCGTTTTATCGACGCCACGCCCGCCTCCTGGCGGCTGCTGGGATACTGGCCCGAAGAGCTGCGCGGCAAAGCCCTGGAAGACGTTTTCCAGGGGGAGAATCTGGCCGAAGAGCTGGCACAAACCCGCCACCGCCTGCGGGAAGACGGCTACGCCACCCTCACTCTGGAACTCCATCACCGGGACGGCAGCCGCCGCTGGTTCGAAATTGCCAGCCGGGCCATCCGCGAGACATACACCGGTGCCGTAGTCGAAGTGATCAGTGTCTCCCGTGATATTACGGCCCGGGTAGAATCGGAAGAGCAGAACCGCCGACTGGCAGACGAGCTGGCCCATACCGCCCGCCTGGCCACCCTGGGCGAGCTCGCCTCGAGCATTGCTCATGAAATGAACCAGCCGCTGGCCTCCATCGTCAATTTCGCCAGCGCCAGCCAGCGTTTTCTCAAGGAAGCGGACAAACATCCGGACCGTCTGCTGAAAGTGGACGACGGTCTGCAGAAGATCGTACATCATGCCAACCGGGCCTCAGAAGTCATCAAACGGCTACGAGCTTTCCTGCGCAAGGGCCAGAAGCGCATGGCACCGGTCTCGCTCAATGCCGTTATCAGCGACGTAGTGAAACTGTGCCAGTGGGAAGCTGAAAAAAACGGGGTCCGGTTACAGGAGTATCTGGCCGCCGATTCTCCCGTGATTACCGCAGACCCGGTTCTGCTGGAGCAGGTGTTGATCAACCTGGTCCGTAACGGCATAGAAGCCAATGTCGAAGCCCGTGGCGAAACCGGCCGGCTGTCCCATATCGTGGTGACCACCTGCATCAACGATCAGCGCGAAACCCTGATCCAGGTCACCGACGAGGGCACGGGCCTGGATGACGAAGGCATACGCCAGATGTTTCAGCCGTTTTTCACCAGCAAACCCAAAGGCCTGGGGCTCGGGCTGTCCATGAGCCGCTCCATTATCGAAGGTTTTGGCGGCTTTCTCGACGCCATACCCGCCGAAACCGGCGGGCTGTCATTGATCTGCCGGTTTCCGCCCAACCAGCACCGGCTCGCCCCAAATCGCACCGCAGATTTCGCACATTCGCCAGGAGAAAAACCCTGATGCCAGACACGCACAACACGGTCTACGTGGTCGACGACGACGCCGGCATGCTTGAATCCACCCAGTGGCTACTGGAATCAGTGGGGCTGAAGGTGAAAGCCTACAGCGATGGCCGCCAGTTTCTGGATGCGGTGGAAGACCAGCGCCCTGGCTGCGTGGTTCTGGATATCCGTATGCCGGGGCTGGGGGGATTGAACGTACAGGAAGAGTTGCAGAAACGAGGCCTGGACGTGCCGATCATCTTTGTTTCCGGCCACGCCGACGTGCCCATTGTGGTACGGGCCTTCAAGTCCGGGGCTTTTGACTTCATCGAAAAACCATTCAACGAACAATTGTTGCTGGACAGTGTGCAACAAGCCCTTCAGGACGCCGACGATCCTGTACCAAACGCAACGCCTGCTGCCAGTACCGAAGCATTGATTGCCAGCATGACCCGCCGGGAAAAGGATGTATTCCTGCCCCTGGCCCAGGGTTACACCAGCAAGGAAATTGCCGAGCAGCTGGATGTCAGCGTCAAGACCATCGACCTGTACCGGGCCCGGGTGATGAAGCGCCTTGGTGCCGAGCGCCTGCCAGACGTGACCGGCCTGGCCATTGCCGCGGGTCTGTTGAACCCGCTCGAACTCAGGCAGCCCGCTCAGCCAGAATGACGCTGGACTTCGTGGGCCAGGGAGCCAAGTCGTATCACCGCGGTCTCCAGCCGGTCTGTCCAGGGATTGCCACCGTTCAGTCGCAGGCAGTTCTCGAACTTGTTGGTGGTTGAGAACATCAGCCCCGGTGCCACGTTGATGTTTTCAGCCCGGGCGCGCCGATACAATTCAGTACCGGACACACCGTCCGGCAGCTGCACCCAGAGCACAAACCCACCCTGTGGCCGGCTGACCGCCGTGCCCTCCGGGAACGACCGGGCCACGGACGAACGCAGCCGTTCGGTCGCCTCACGGTAGTGTTGGCGGGCAGCGCGCAAATAACGATCGTAACCACCCTGCTCCAGAAAATGCGCCACCGCCAGCTGTGGAATGGATGAGGTTGCCAGGTTCACAAAATATTTGTGCTGGCGAGCACTGGCCATGTGTCGACCGGGGATCATCCAGCCCAGTCTCAGGCCCGGTGAAATGGTTTTGGAGAAGGAGCTGCAGTAGATCACGTTATCGGCGCGATCAAAAGCCTTGGCCGGCCGCGGGCGCTCACCCGTGTGGTACAGATCGCCATAGATATCGTCTTCAATCAACGGCACATTGGCGGCCGCCAGCATGGCCACCAGTTGTTGCTTGCGCTCGTCCGTCATCCTGGCACCCATAGGATTACTGTGATTCGGCACCACCACGCAGGCTTTCAGAGGCCACTGCTCCAGGGCCAGTTGAAGTCCCTCCAGGCTGATACCATCGGAGGGATGGGTTGGAATCTCAATCACCCGGAGCCCCACCACTTCCAGCGCCTGCAGGATTCCCGGAAAGGAAGGCGATTCCACGGCCACAATGTCGCCGGGTTGGGTGACCGCTCGCAGGGCCAGGATGATGGCCTCCTGGGCACCGTTGGTGGCTAGTACATCGTCTGGCGAGATCGGCACGCCGAGGCTGGCCATGCGCTGGGCAATCTGCCGGCGAAAGGATTCCTTGCCGGGGAAGGCGTAGTCCAGGGTTTCCAGGCCCCGCCGGGCAGCCCACAGGGTGCTCTGCTGGATCTGCCGCAGCGGCAGGTAATCCGGGTGTGGTATGGCGGTTGCCAACGGCACCATGCGCTTCTGCTCGTCCGCGCACAGATCCAGTGTCATTTCCCGGGCAGACACCGGCAGCGGCTGGCTGCGTTGTTCCGACATTCTGGGTTCCGGCACGTCCCTGGCAGGCAACCTTACGAAATAGCCACTACGCTCCCTGGCCTGCAGATAGCCACGGGCTTCCAGCGTCTGGTGGGCCTGAAGCACTGTGGAAATGCTGACACCAAACTGACGGCTGAGCACCCGAACCCCGGGCAAACGCTCACCCTCCCGGTAAACGCCATCACGGATCAGCCCCTGCAGCTGATCTGCTACCTGGTTATAAAGCACACCCATGGTCTTCTCCCTGTTTGCAGTGGCCAATCGAGGTCTATTGCAGCAGATCCGGCGCCAATTCAGGCAGTACAGATTGGCTACTTTTCGGCCAGCACAGTTCAGATTATAGATCATCTGTACCGATTCAATGCCTGGTTAACTGAATCTGTTATGGCAACACGGATAGGCGAACAATAGAGCCATCCACTGAAGAAGGAGCTTCACCATGGCACAGGTACAGAAAACCCACGAGCGCTTTAATCAACAACCGGACAGATCCAGAGCCAGTCAGAAAGACCTGTTCAACCTTGTCGGAGCAGACGCTACCACAGGCAACGGCCTTCACCTGAAAACCATACAAGGCCTGGCCCGGGAGGGCATCCAGGTAGTCCCGGCCGGCCACAACCACTGGATTCTCACCGGCAACCGCCCGCTGCCGGAAGTCCACTGCTACAGTGAGCAGGAATTGCAGCGCTTTGCCCGTTCGCGGGCCAGACATTATCTGACCACCCCCAACAGGGAGAGCCGATGAACACCACACCGATTTATCAGGTTGATGCCTTTACCAACGCCCTGTTCGGCGGTAATCCGGCGGCCGTTATGCCGCTCGACCAATGGCTGCCAGACGACCGGATGCAGGCAATAGCGCTGGAGAACAACCTGTCGGAGACCGCGTTTCTGGTGCCGCTGTCAGAGTCCGACCCGGCGGATTTTCATATCCGCTGGTTCACCCCCACGGTGGAAGTCCCCCTGTGTGGCCATGCCACACTGGCTTCGGCATGGGTGGTGTTCAACCGCCTGAACTGGCCGGCCGACACCGTACGTTTTCACTCCAAAAGTGGCCCATTGGCCGTTACCCGCCGGGCAGAAGGCTGGCTGGAGCTGGATTTCCCGAACCTGCCCTTCGAGCACAGGCCAACGCCGGCGCTGATTCTGGAGGCTTTGCCCGGGGCGCCGGCCGAGTCTTTCTACGTGCCTAACGACACCAATTACATGGTGGTGCTGGGTTCCGAAGACGAGGTACGGAACGCAAACCCGGATAACCGCAAGCTGGCCGAGCTGGGCAACCAGGGCTTGATTGTGACCGCCCCGGGAACGGACTGCGATTTTGTCAGCCGCTATTTCGCTCCCGGCGCCGGTATCGACGAGGACCCCGTGACCGGCTCCATCCACAGTGTGTTGGTGCCCTACTGGGCTGAGAAGCTTGGTAAAACCGAACTCAGGGCTCGCCAGGTTTCTGCCCGCGGCGGCGAACTGCGCTGCGAGCTCCGGGGCGAGCGGGTGGCCATTTCTGGCCAGGCAGCCTTCTACATGGAAGGCTCCGTTCACCTGCCGTGAGGCTGGTATACTGCCCGGCGTTCTTCACCAACGGCGGGTAGTATCATGGCAGGTTCATCCTCAGCGTATGACGTAATCATCATCGGCGCTGGCGCAGCAGGGCTGATGTGTGCGGCAACCGCCGGCTACCGGGGCCGGCGTGTGCTGGTACTGGACCATGCCAACAAACCGGGCAAGAAGATCCTGATGTCCGGCGGCGGGCGCTGCAATTTCACCAACCTGAACAGCACACCCACCAACTTCCTCTCGGATAATCCCCATTACTGTATCTCGGCGTTGAAGCGGTACACGCCCCAGGATTTCCTCGAACTGGTGGATCGACACGGCGTCGAGTACGAGGAGAAAGCGCCCGGTCAGTTGTTCTGCCGGGACAGCGCCAAAGACGTCCTCAATGTTCTGCTGACCGAATGTGAATGGGCGGGCGCGGAGATCCGGCTGAAGACCCAGATTCAGAAGGTACGGGAGGTGAACGGTGGCTATCAGGTTGTGACCGGCAGCGGCGTGCTGAGCTGCGAATCTCTGGTGGTTGCCTGCGGCGGCCTGTCCATTCCCACCATGGGCGCGACCGGATTCGGTTATGAGCTCGCCAGAACATTCGGGTTGAACGTCCTGCCGACCCGGGCCGGGCTTGTGCCCTTTACCCTGCAACCGGAGCTGAAACAGCAACTGGCGCCACTCTCGGGGGTCAGTTGTCCGGTCGATGCCCACTGCCATAACGAGCACTTCCGTGAGCCCATGCTGGTGACGCACCGGGGGCTGAGTGGCCCGGCCATGTTGCAGGTGTCCAGCTACTGGCGGCCGGGGGATGAGGTGCACATCAACCTGTTACCGGGCCAGCCAATTCGGGAGGACCTGCTGGCACTTCGCAAGCAAAAGCCGCAATCCACTCCGGCGCAGTATCTCAACCAGCATCTGCCCAAACGTTTTGCCCAGGCATTTAATGAACTTCAGGGCTGGCATGGCCCACTTCAAGGCTGCAGCAATCAGGACATCGAGCAGATTGCCGACACTCTGGGCAACTGGACGGTGAAACCTGCCGGCACCGAAGGTTATCGAACCGCAGAAGTGACCCTGGGCGGAGTTGATACACGCCAACTCTCCTCCAAAACCATGGCGGTTCTGGATCGGCCGAACCTGTTCTTTATTGGCGAAGTGGTGGACGTGACCGGGCACCTGGGTGGTCACAATTTCCAGTGGGCCTGGGCGTCTGGTGTGGCTGCCGGCAACGAGGCCTGAGCCCCGCTACAGGTATTTCTCGATAGGCAACCACGACAGCATCCGCGACATGGCCCGGCGCCAGAAACCCACCTCCGGCTCGTGCTGCACCTCCTGCCCTTCTGACCGCCAGACCAGCTCATCCTGGCCATTCAGCTCAACCCGCCAGCTGTTCCGGGGCTCCATGGCGTAACGGATATCGTCCGCCACGGCATCCGCGAGCTCTGGGCTTTTGATCACCAGCACCGTCTCGCCATTGAGATAGATGGAACGAAGATTCACGTTAAAGGACCCGACAAACAGGGTTTCCCGATCAAACACCACCGCTTTGGAATGAAGGCTTACCTCACCGCCTTCACAGGCTGCACTGGCGGCCACCCAACGTTGGCATGCAGGGGCATCCGGTCGTAATTCGTGTAGCTCAATACCCTGCTCCAACATCGCCCGGCGCCACCGTGCGTATCCGGAGTGGTTGGTAACCAGATCATTGGTGGCCAGCGAATTGGTCAGGGCGGCAACCTGTAAACGACCTCTGCCAATGTCGCTCATGGCACTGAGCTGATGGTCAGTCAGGATCAGATACGCCGATTCAATAAGAATCTCGGACCGGGCACCGTCCACCAGGTCATACAGGGTTTGCGCGGTTCGCTGGGGAGCCTCTGCGGGGGCATCCGGGTCTTCGGGAGGCGGATCAAACACCAGTTCGGCGGGTGCGGACACGGTGTTGGCAAACAAGGTCTCCAGATAGGTTCTTGCCGTTTGCCGGTTTCCTGGTGGCGCGATCTGGTAATGCCGCGAGGCGGCAGATTCAATCAGGACGTTGAGCTTCGGTTGTGCCTGTTCAGGCTTGGGATAAAGCTCTACCAGTGGCAAGGTCCAGGGACTGTCCCAGTAGGCCTCGAAATTGGCGGTCATGTCCCCCGCCAACGGCCCCAGCACCAGAACATCGCGATCCCGGAAGTTCAGTGTCGGATGCTGATCGAAGTACTCATCCCCGATGTTCCTGCCCCCGGCAATGCCCACAAGCCCGTCCACCACAAAGGTTTTGTTGTGCATGCGCCGGTTGATGCGATCAAAGTCAGTGATAAACGAGAGCCAGCGGCCAAAGCCATCCCGGGACCGGGATGGGTTGAAAATACGCACGCGGATATTGGGATGGGCATCCAGGAGGGCGAACAGGGATTCCTTGCCAGCGACGTTTATATCGTCCAGCAGCAGGCGAATCACCACTCCGCGATCCGCGGCCGCAACCAGGCGGCTGGCCAGGTAGCGGCCGCTGTCATCGTCGTTCCAGATGTAATACTGGGCGTCGATGCGCTGGCTGGCAGTCTCGATCAGTGCGGCCCGGGCCAGAAAGGCATCCTGGCCTGTGTTCAGCAGTTTTACCGCCGGCAACCCGGCGCCGACCCGCTCTTCGCTCTGTGCCTGCAGAAAAGCGTCTGGCTCCGAGGCGACCGGTATTGCCAGCCCGTGTTCCATCGGCTTGATCCCTCCTGCACAGCCAGCAAGGACAACCAGGGATATCAGGGTCAATAACCTTCTGATCATCGGGTTCCCTTCTCGGCTGCCTTTGAGCAATGGTTGCTCCTTATCTGAGAATAACCAGCGGCTTGTGCGCGGTTTTCAGCATGGTGGTTGTTGTACTGCCCACCAGAAACTGGCGGATTCGCGAGTGGCCGTAAGCGCCCATCACCAGAATGTCGATGCCGTGCTCTTCCTGATAGGCGTGCAGCGTGGGCTCCACATCGCCAGCGCGGATAGCCAGCGTGATCTCAACACCGAGGCCTTCCAGCATTTTTTCCGCTTTTTTCAGTTGCTCCCAACGATCGGCCGTGTCGGCTCCAACCATCACCAGGTGCAAAGGCATGCCCTGTAACACCGGGCTGGCCGCAATCATCTCAATGCCCTTGAAGGCGGTCGCGGAACCATCAAAGGCCACCATGGCACTTTTCGGCTCGCGGTATTCATCTGGCACCAGTAGAATCGGACGATGCACACTACGGATCACGGTCTCAAGCTGGCTACCGATGTGCACATCGCGATCGGAACTGCTTTCACCGTGCAACCCCATCACAAATAGCCGGGTTTCTTTTTCCAGCGCGGTCAGAGCCTCGGCCAGGTTGTCATGGCGCTGGCGCTTGACCGTCTCGCCAATACCCGCAGTTTTTACCCTGGCCTCTGCTTCGTCCAGCATGTGGTGGCCATGCTCCAGGGCAAGCTTGGAGCGCTTACGGTCCAGCTCCGCCAGCTCATCCAGCAAATGCTCGCGGCTGCCAAGGCCGATGCTGCCAGCCAGATCCGGCTCGGCCGGATACCGTTCTTCATCCAGAACATGCAGCAGCATCAGCGGTGTGTCCATGTGGCGGCTGGCCCAGGCGGCAAAATCGCACACTGCAGGGGCGGCCCGGGAACCGTCAATACACGCTACAATTCTCAACTTGTCTGCCGTCATAGCTGCCTCGCCTTGCGCCTGATTCTGGCTGTTATTATTGCTGCGAATGTCAGAGTTTTCTTTGGTCTGAGTCATATCAGTGCCCCATCAGCTGGTCAACGGCGTCGGGCTTGTCGTGCACCCCGAAGCGGTCAACGATGGTGGCACTGGCCTCATTCAGGCCAATCACTTCCACATCCGCACCCTCACGGCGGAATTTGATCACTGCCTTGTCCAACGCGCCAACGGCGGTAATGTCCCAGAAGTGCGCGCGGCTGAGGTCTATCACAACATTGTCCACCGCTTCCTTGAAGTCAAAGGATTCCAGGAATTTTTCCGAGGAACTGAAAAACACCTGGCCCACCACGGTATAGCGACGGGTGTCTGTTGCCTCGTCCAGCTCGGAGGTCACCAGCATGTAATGGCCAACCTTGTTGGCGAAGAACAGGGCCGCCAGCAGGACACCGGCCAGCACGCCGAAAGCCAGGTTGTGGGTGGCGACTACCACAATGACCGTAACCAGCATCACGATATTGGTGGACAATGGATGCTCCCTGAGATTACGGATGGAATCCCAGCTAAAGGTACCGATGGAGACCATAATCATCACGGCCACCAGGGCGGCCATCGGAATCTGCACCAGCCACTTGTCGAGCACCAGAACCAGAATCAGCAGAAAGACACCGGCCGTGAGCGTGGATAAACGTGTGCGACCACCGGATTTCACGTTGATGATGGACTGACCGATCATCGCGCAGCCGGCCATGCCGCCCAGTAAGCCGGAACCGATATTGGCAATGCCCTGGCCCTTGCACTCGCGGTTACGGTCGCTGGTCGTGTCCGTAAGATCATCGACAATCGTCGCCGTCATCAAGGATTCCAGCAGCCCTACCACGGCAAGACCGAGTGAATAGGGCAGGATGATCATCAGGGTTTCCAGCGTGAGCGGTACGTCTGGCCACAGAAAAATCGGCAAGGTATCCGGCAATTCACCCATATCACCTACGGTACGAATATCCAGCCCCATAACCATGGAGACAATGGTCAAACCGACGATGCAAACCAGCGGAGACGGAATCAACTTGCCCACAGTGGGTATCAGCGGGAAGAGATAGATAATAGCCAGACCAGCGGCGGTCATGGCGTAGACATGCCAGGTCACATTGGTGAGTTCCGGCAACTGGGCCATAAAAATCAGGATGGCCAGAGCGTTCACGAAACCGGTCACCACTGAACGGGATACAAACCGCATCAAGCCGCCCAGTTTCAGGTAGCCGGCGGCAATCTGGATCACACCGGTCAGCAGGGTTGCCGCCAGCAGGTATTGCAGCCCATGCTCTTTGACCAGCGTCACCATCAGCAGCGCCATGGCGCCGGTGGCCGCCGAGATCATTCCCGGGCGGCCACCGACAAAGGCAATAATCACGGCAATACAGAAGGAGGCATACAAGCCCACTTTCGGGTCAACCCCGGCAATGATAGAGAAGGCAATCGCCTCCGGAATCAGTGCCAGCGCAACCACGGTTCCGGCGAGCAAGTCGCCGCGGATGTTCGAAAACCAGTTCTGCTTGAGTGCGTTTGTCATGGTCAGGGGTGTCGCTTTCAATTCTTGGGGATATCAGATCGGGGCCGCGAAGGGTACCAGAAACCGTCCTGAAAGTATGGCCAGACTGGCCATCCAGACAGACCGGGGGTGCCGCCGGGGCCGCTAATTGCCTAGAATGCGTTTAAATAATCTTTGTGGTGACAAATACATGGACGATGTAGCAAGCCAGTTCCTAAACGCCAACCAGACCACCATCAATCTGGCCGTGGCCTTGCTGCTCGGGGCCATCATTGGCCTGGAGCGGGGCTGGGATGCCCGGGAGCAGAAATCCGGGGAACGCATTGCCGGTATCCGCACCTTCTCACTGGTCGGGCTGTTGGGCGGTATTGCCGCCGTATTGTCGGAGCAGATTACCCCCTGGGCCTTTCCGGTATTGCTACTCAGTGTAGTGGCCATGGGGCTGGTGGCCTACAGCGAGCGCCTGGAACACATCCGCAATTTCAGCATTACCGGCATGGTCGGCATGTTGTTGACCTTCTGTTTTGGCGCCGTTGCCGTGGCGGTGGATCCGGTGATCGCCACCGCTGCTGCGGTGGTCACCGCCATCATTCTGGACAACAAGGAAGAAATCCACGGCTGGGTACACAAGCTTCAGGCCAGCGAACTGGACGCGGCCCTCAAACTGCTCTTGATCTCGGTGGTGATGCTGCCTCTGCTACCAAACGAGGCCATGGGCCCGGGTGGCGTGCTGAACCCCCGGGAAATCTGGTGGATGGTGGTGATGATCGCCTCCATCTCATTTGTCGGTTACTTTGCCATCCGGGTTGCCGGAGCCCGCAAAGGCATTCTGTTCACCAGTCTGTTTGCCGGATTGAGTTCATCTACCGCCCTGAGCCTGCACTTCGCCCGGCAATCGGCGAAGAATCCCGACTTCAGCCCGCAGTTTGCTGCCGGCATCCTGATTGCCTGCGGCACCATGTTCCCTCGGATTCTGGTTTATTGCCTGGTCATCAACAAGGCACTGCTACCCAGCCTGATCTGGCCGGTCGCCATGATGACCGCCCTCCTCTACGTGCCCGCGCTGATCATTTGGCGCCGCAACGCCCGGCAACTGCAGGTGAGCCAGCCCACCATGAACCAGAACCCGCTGGATCTCTCTTCCGCACTGGTGTTCGGTTTCTTGCTGACCGCCATTCTGTTACTGGGGGAATTCCTCAAGAATGCCTTTGGCGATGTCGGCATTTACGCCCTGGCCGCCACCTCTGGCGTGGCGGATGTCGATGCCATCACCCTGTCTCTTACCCGGATGTCCAACGATGGCCTGGGCATGGATGCAGCCGTGCTGGGGATTGTCATCGCGGCAGCGGTGAATAATCTGGTGAAATCGGGCATCGCCTGGAGTATCGGCAACCGACAAACCGGTCTGCTGGTGGCTGGCCCGATGGTGTTATCTCTGGCCGCAGGCCTGTTGGTGGCCTGGCTGCAATAAGGTATCAGCCAGCCTTACGGAAGGTCAGATTGTAGCGGGCCGAGCCGGTCACCGGGTGTTCACCGGCTTTCAGAGTCAGGACGCCGTGGTAACGCAAACGGGCCGGGCCGCCCCAGACCACCACATCACCATGTTCCAGCAGAATACGCGCGGGGCGGTCGCTGCGCTTGAGTCCACCAAACTGAAACACAATGGGCAGGCCCAGAGACACCGACACAATGGGCCAGGCAAAGTCTTTTTCGTCCTTATCCTGATGCAGTCCCATTTTGGCCCCAGGCTGATAGCGATTAATCAGGCAGGCATCCGGGTCAAAGCCGGGAAATCCCGCTTCCCGGGCCGACTTGCGGGCCAATGAGACAAAGCTTTCGGGCATGGCCGGCCACCGAAGCCCGGATAACGGATCCTGGGGCTGGTAGCGATACCCTGTCTCGTCAGTCACCCACCCCAGGGGGCCGCAACAGGTCATGGCGGCCGACATCTGATGGCCACCCGGCGTTTTCATATGGCGGAACGGCGCGAGTCGCGTCACCTGATCTATATCTCGCATCAAGGCCTGCTGGTGCTTCACGGCATGACGCCGTAGCACAACCACGCCCTCGTCAAAGGCTTCCACTGTCGGTTGATCATTCAACCCGGAAAACAGATCTGGCGTCATAAGCCACCCGTTTATCTTCTGAAATCAGAATAACGCCCGCAGAGCGTCTACACTTAGAGAACCCTTCATCCGTCGCTGGATCCCGACGCTGTGAGACAGACAAAACTGCCACACAACAAACAGACCGCCCGGGTATCACTGGCATTCCTGATTGCGTCTGCCATCACCCTGGGAATGCTGATACTGGCCATAACACTGGTGGCCCAGAGTTATCGGGGCATGGAACAGGCCAAGGTCACCGCTGCCGCCGCCACTGCCCGACAGCTGGCTCTCAGCGTGGACGATCGTATCAATGCCATTACCCAACCGCCGGCTACGGCGCTGGCCTTGTTGCGGCACGACCCACTCACCCGGAGTTCCACCCTTGAGCAACGACGGCAACGCCTGCCGGTGATTGCCGATGTGCTCACCAGCAGCGATATTGTCAGTGCGGTATACGCAGGCTATGACAATGGCGATTTTTTCCTGTTCCGTAAGATTCGCAGTTCGGGCTCACTCCAGTTTCCGGACGCCCCCGCAACCAGTCGCTATCTGCTGCAAAGCCTGGAATACCAGGGCAACCTGCGCAAGGGCATCTGGCAATTCTATAACAGCGACCTGGAACTGCTCGAACGCCGCTCGCTGCCGGATTACGACTATGATCCCCGCCAGCGCCCCTGGTATCAGGCAGCCAGGGCCGGAGATTCACTGCAGCTATCAGCGCCCTATGTGTTTTTCACCACCCAGGAAACCGGGCTGACCCTGTCTCAGAGGGCCGCCAGTATCCCGGGTACCGTGCTGGGTGTTGATGTCACCGTGACCGACCTGGGCTCGCAACTGGCGGAGCTGAAACAGACCCCAGGCAGCCGGCTGGCCATTGTCAGCGCCTCCGGGGAACTGCTTGCAGACGCCGACGGTAACACCGAGCCCGATGCCGTGATCCGCCAGGTGCTTGAGCCTGGCACCAACCGGGAAATCCGCCGCTTTCAGCAGCAGGGCCGTGACTGGTATGGCATGGCCGAGCGACTTGGAACCCTGCCCGATGAAGCACTCTCCGTGGTTGTCGCCATTCCCTCGGATGAACTGCTGGCCGATGTCTGGGCCGCCCTTGCCCGCCAGACCGCGATCGCCGGCGCCATAGCGCTTCTGCTGTTGATACTTGGCTGGTTTATGGGGCGCCAGGTGGGCAAACCCCTTGAACGCCTGACCGACAGGGTCAGCAGCCTCTCCCGCTTCCGCTTTGACACGCCAATCCGCTCGGAGTCCCATATCCGGGAAGCCTCGGAACTCAGCATTGCCCTGGATGACATGGCCCGCACCATCCGAAGCTTCCAGAACATCGCCACGGTGCTCAACCGGGGCCAGGACCTGAACCAGCTGTTACGGGACATTCTTGACCAGATCATCGCCATCGTCAGCCAGGAGCGGGGCGCTATCTACCTGTACAGCAGCCATGAACAAAAGCTCGATCTGGCGGTTAACCGCGGACTGGAACTGCCCGCCAGCCTGCCAGCCATCAACCCGGGGGCAGACGATAACGAAATCATTCGCCAGCTCAGAAACCACATATCCGGCCACCCGGTGTTTGCCATCCTGCGTAATCGACGCAAGAAACTCATTGGTGCATTGATCATCGAAATGGAAGTGGGCGACCACACCCATCTCAGTGATGACCTGATTGTTTTCGTGGATGAAATTGCCGGCTCCGCCGCAGTTGCCATCGAAACCCGTGAACTGATCGAAAGCCAGCAGGCCCTGCTCGATGGGTTTATCCGCCTGGTGGCCAGCGCCATTGATGCCAAGTCGCCCTACACCGGCGGTCATTGCGAGCGGGTACCCAAGCTCGCCCAGATGATCACGGAGGTGGCAGAGCAGGCATCGGAAGGGCCTTTTGCCCATTTCCGCATGAACGAAGACGAACGTTACGAATTTCACCTGGCGGCCTGGTTGCACGACTGCGGCAAGATCACCAGCCCGGAATATGTGGTCGACAAAGCCGTAAAGCTGGAAACCATCTACAACCGCATCCACGAAATCCGGGCCCGCTTTGAAATCCTGCACCGGGATGCCGAGGTCCGTTACCTTCAAGCCTGCCTGAATGGAGAAGACCCGACCCAGGCTGCCCGTTACAGAGATGAGGCCCAGGCAAAACTGCAGGCTGACTTTGGCTTCCTGGCAAACGCCAATGTGGGCAGTGAGTCCATGTCGGACGAGGATGTAGCGCGCATTCGCCAGATCGGAGCCCAGACCTGGCAACGCCATTTCAGTGACCGGCTGGGCCTCTCCGGGGATGAGCAGCAAGCCCTGGCGGATTCTCCGGAAGCGGCACTGCCCGCCACCGAGCCACTGCTGGCAGACAAACCCTGGCATATTCGCACCTGGGGCGACCGGGTGCCTCCGGTCCAGCGGGACGACCCGCGCAATCTCTGGGGCTTTGACATGAAGCTGCCTGAGTATGCCGATAACCGGGGAGAACTCCACAATCTGACCATCCAGTACGGCACCCTGACGGAAGAAGAGCGCTTCCGTATCAACGAACACATCGTGCAGACCATCTGCATGCTGGATGCCCTGCCCCTGCCAGACCGTCTGGCCCGTGTGCCCCGGCTGGCCGGCACCCACCACGAGCGTGTGGACGGCAAGGGCTACCCCTTCGGCCTGAGCGGTGAGGATATGAGCATTCCCGAGAAAATCATGGCCGTAGCTGACATCTTCGAGGCGCTGACCGCCGTGGATCGCCCTTACAAGCAGGGCAAGACACTGTCTGAAGCGCTGAACATCATGGATAACATGACCAGACAGGGCCATATAGACCGGGACGTATTCCTGCTCTTCGTGCGCTCCGGAACCTATCGGCGCTACGGTGCCCAGCACCTGAAGGCCGAGCAGATTGATACCGTGGATGAAAGCCTGTTCATGAAGCCCTGACCAAAAACACGTATATTCTCAGGACTGTTTACTCAACGAAGGATAGAGAATGCTGTTCGCAATCATTTTTGGCGGTCTGATCGGTTATGCCTTTGGTCGATTCCCCGGCTTTCTGGTTGGCGCAGCCATTGGTGCGTTCCTGTTCCAGCGCATGAAAAGCCGACTGCTGGGCAAGCTTCAGGGGCTGCAGGCCGGTTTCATTGAATCCGTGTTCGCGGTGATGGGCGCCCTGTGCAAGGCCGATGGCGTGGTCTCACGGGATGAAATCCAGATGGCAGAGGCCATGTTCATTCGCTTTCGCCTGAACGAATCCCAGAAAGCCATGGCCAAGGAAGCGTTCAACCGGGGTAAAGCATCGGATTTCGACCTGGACGCCGAACTCCAGCGCTTCATGCAGGCTTCCGGCCGCCAGCCGGTCCTGTTGCAAATGTTTCTGCAGGTACAGGTGTCTGCGGTTGCCGCAGACGGGCAGGTGCATCCGGCCGAGCACGAAATGCTGGTTCGTATCGCCCGTGGGCTGGGGCTGCCGGAAAGTCAGGTCGACCAGCTTGAGGCCATGCTGCGTGGCGCCCATGCCGGCCAGGCGGGCGGTACCCGCAATTACTCCAGCAGCCAGCAGATCGATGATGCCTACAAGGTTCTTGGCGTCTCGCCAGAGGCCTCAGACGCCGAGATCAAGCGCGCTTACCGCAAGCTGATGAGTGAAAACCACCCGGACAAACTCGCCGGACGCGGCTTGCCGGAAAGCATGCGGGAAATGGCGGAGGAACGAACCCGTGAAATCAGCCACGCTTACGACGTGATCAAGGAAGCGCGGAACAAAGCGTCCTGAACCGGGCGGTCAGAACCAGCGGGGCACTCGTTTGCAATAGGCCTCGTACTGTTCACCAAAACGCCTGGCCAGGGCTTTCTCCTCCTCCCTGGCCTGGCGCATGATCACCAGCACGCCAGTCACCAGACACACCAGCGAAAACACACTGGGCAACGCCAGAAAGAACCCCAACTGCCCCGTCATCACCGCCAGAAACAGCGGGTTTCGGCTACGACCAAAAGGCCCCTCGGTCAGCAAATGGCCACTGCCATGGTGGTCATCAATGCCGGAACGCCAGTCCTCATGCATGTAGGCCTGCAGGTAATTTACCGAGGTGTAGGAAACCAGAAGCAAAACGGCGCCAGTCAGTAATACCGGCCAGTGGTACAGCATGGGGATAACGCCCAGCCAGGCATCCAGATCAACCCAGATCCTGGCCAGGCAAATCAGCAGGATCGCAGCCCGGAACAGGTTGAAGGTATGACGATGCCACCAGGTGGCCGTCCCGGTCTTGCCATAATTGATGTGTGAGAAGCCCAGTCGCGAATACAGGCCGAGTGTACGGGCGGCAAACTGCAGGCCAATCATCAGGAAAAAGACGCCGAGGAAAACCCGGACAGCAGGCTCAATCAAATCCATTATTCATTCTGGTTCAGTAGGTTGGCAGCCAGCTTACTGTGCTTGACGCTGCATTGAAAGAGACGGGACGCAATCCTTACAAACCCACCTTTTGCACCTGTTTTGTGACGTCATACCTGAAATGACATATCGTCACGTTTAAGCCTGGGTTATGTTAGTAAGCCTCTGTTTATGCATTCAGGAGCCGCCATGAATCAGCCAGCCAGTACCCGCTTCCATTGTTTCCGCAACGACGCGATGGCCGACAACGACGCTACTGCACTTGCTGAACGGATTCGTTCAGGCGAGGTTTCGGCGCAGGAAGTGACGGCGGCGGCGATAGAGCGGGCACAGCTGGCGGCGCCGGTGATCAATGGTGTGGTAGCTGAACGTTATCAGCCAGCGCTGACACAGAGCCAGCGACCGGGCGCCCAGACTGGCCCCTTTGCCGGTGTACCTACTTATATCAAGGACAACACAGACGTTGAGGGTTTGCCCACCGGGCACGGGTCACAGGCGGTCACGCCCCGGGTGGCGAAAAGAACCAGCCCTTTTGCCGAACAGATGTTGTCCCAGGGCTATATTTGCCTGGGCAAGTCCACACTGCCGGAATTCGGTTTTAACGCCTCAACTGAGCCCGCCCAGGGAGACCCGACACGCAACCCATGGAACCTGGACTATTCCTGTGGCGCTTCATCCGGCGGTGCTGCCGCCCTGGTCGCAGCCGGCGTGGTGCCCATCGCCCACGCCAATGACGGTGGCGGCTCTATCCGCATACCGGCTGCCTGTTGCGGGTTGGTAGGCCTGAAACCTACACGAGGCCGAGTGGTGGATAACGATGCCGCCCGGGATTTGCCCGTCAACATCATCAGTGATGGTGTCGTCACGCGTTCAGTGCGCGATACCGCCGGCTTCCTGGCGTACGCCGAGTCCTGGTTCAAGAACCGGAAACTACCCGCCATCGGGCATGTGCAGGGCCCCTCTGGCCGACAATTGCGCATTGGCCTGGTGCTGGACTCCATCAACGGCCACCCCACCGACCCGGAAACCCGGCTAACCGTGGAGCAGACGGCCCGCTACCTGGAAAAGCTGGGGCACATTATCGAGCCCATGGATGTGCCGGTCGCCAGCTCATTTCCGGATGACTTTGCGCTTTACTGGGGGATGCTCGCGTTCGGTGTAAAAGCCCGCGGTAAGAAGCTCTATCACCCGGATTTCGACAAATCCCGAGTGGACGGCCTGACCAATGGCCTCGACAAAATGTTCCGCCGCCAGTTCTGGCGCCTGCCCGCTGTCATCTGGCGGCTGAAACGCTCCTGGCACGACTATCAGAGGCACATGAATGATTATGACGCGGTGCTGACCCCCGTCCTGGGACATACCACACCGCCACTGGGCCATCTGAACCCCGGCGTACCTTTCGATACCCTGTTCGAACGGCTGACCCGCTATGTGAGTTTTACGCCGCTGGCCAACGCCACAGGTGCTCCGGCTATCGCCTTGCCTATGGGGGAAAGCAGCCAGCACCTGCCCATTTCGGTGCAGTTTATGGGTCGGCATGGCGATGAGCGAACGCTACTTGAAATTGCCTACGCGCTGGAAGCCAACCACCCCTGGCCCACTCTAAGCCAGGCAGCCCGGTCAAATCAGGCCTGACAGACTGCCTGGTCCTGCCCGGCCTGGGTATTTGCAATTACCCGGTTGCGGCCCTCCGCCTTGGCCTGGTAAAGCGCGTCATCGGCGCAGGCAAACAACGCTTTGGTAGCGTCCGCCCGGGCGGGCGCGCAGCTGCAAACACCGATACTGACGGTCAGATGAAGTACCTGATCGGAGACCCGGAAAGCTGTTTTCTGAATCTCCTCGCGGATTCTCTCGGCGACCCGAACGGCGCCCGCTTCCGGAGTGTCTGGCAACAGGACAACAAACTCCTCGCCGCCGTATCGCGCGGCCAGATCCTGCGGCCGGGTGACGTGACGTTTGATGCAGTCGGCGACCATTTTCAGACAATCATCGCCAACGAGATGTCCGTAGGTATCGTTAAAGCTCTTGAAGTGATCAATATCTACCACCAGCAGCGACAGCGTCTCCTCAAACCGATAGGCATGGACCACGTCAGCCTGAAATTTTTTGTCAAAGTGCCCCCGGTTTTTGAGTCCGGTAAGGGGATCCGTCGCACTCAGTTCCAGTAGTTGTTCGTTCAGGGATTCCAGGTCGCGGGTCCGCTCCTGCACCCTCTCTTCCAACAGGGCATTAGCCTCTTGCTGAACACGCAACGATTTTTCCTGGGCCAGTCGAGCTTTGCGTTCTTCACGCAATAGCTTCTGCTGGGCCGCAAATGACTTCTTCTTCTCCCGGTTCAGCCTGTCGGCCAGCGCAAGCGATAACAGAATCACGCCAAGGGCCGAGCCAACCTGAGTGGCATTCTCAGTCAGCAGGTTCCTGGGCAGCATGGTAAATTTGCTCAGCGCCAATACGATGCCCCCGAACAGCATAAAAACCCAGGCCACCGTGTAATACCGGGCAGCTGGGTCACGCTTCAGCCAACGCACCACACTCAGCATAAGCATGGTGGAGCATCCTACAAAGGCAACCAGAATGGTCGGAAGAATCATCAGTCTGTAGGGAATCAGAAGGCCCGCCAGGGCAAGCAGACCGGCCGTCATGATCATCGCCATCGTCCACCGGTTCAGCCACGGGTGGTTTTTTCTTGTCACACTGATGAAGCGAATACTGAAGGCTCCCCCAAACAGCACCACCAGATTCAGGAACACAATAATGGATTGGTCGTTCCACCAGGTCGCTTCAGGCCAGAGGTACTGGAACGCCACACCGTGCAGTGACGCCAGGAAAAGCGGCATCGACGCAATATAGCCCACGTAGTAGAGAAAACTGCGCTCTCCCACAGCCATGAATACGAAAAGGTTGTAAAGCATCATCACCAGGACGATGCCGTAATAGATCCCCTCAAACAGGCTACGAGCCTGTTCAGCCGCGTAGAAGGCATCTTGCTCCCAGAGCGTCATGGGCACCTGCATAGAGCTGGTGGTGTCCACCCGAAGATAAATCGTTGTGGACGATTCCGGGGGCAGCACCAGCGGGACTATGAAATTGCGGTGGTGGATCGGCCGGTCGTAAAAAGGACGCTTATCCCCAAGGATCAGCGGTTCGAGCAGCTTCCCCCTGACCTCACGGTAGATCTCAATATGGTCCAGGACGGGATAACCGATCTCCAGAAAATTACTGGCTTCCGATTTCAGGGTATTGGTCAGCTCAACGCGGAACCAGTAGATGTCGTCGCCATAGCCGAGACTGACGCTGTCGCTCCCGTTCCCGGTCCAGGCCTGGGCCGGCAAACCACGAACGTCTTCGATCGACCGGGCGCCCTCTTCCTTCCAGTAGTCGACGAAACGGGAGAGCTCCAGTCGCTTGGAGAACTGGCCCCACTCCACCGATTCGGCACTCGAAAGAGACGGTGCCAACAAGCAACACAGCAGACTGAGTAAGACAAAGAGCCTTGGCATATGGGTCTCTGGCGTCAAGCGCCTTAGTTATTGGTTATAAGCCTACAAAGGAGTATGCACCAAGGTGAACGAAGCGTCTGCCGAGGGTACTATTTGTCGCAAATTGACATAAAAAGCTACACAAGTTGGCCTGTTCGGAAACGCTCCGCTATTGCGGCAGTGGAAGGTCGTCCCCGTCAAAAATTGCCAAAACCTGCAAGAAACTGCGCTCAGGGTGGGCCTTCAGACACAGAGGCTCATCGGTTACCGGATGTTTCAGCCGCAACTCCGTCGCCGCCAGCATCAGGCGCCCCTGACCGAAGCGCTCGGCGAAATACCGGTTGTGCCTGCCCCGACCATGGTTGGCATCACCAATGATCGGGTGATTGATGTGTTTCATATGTCGGCGCAGCTGATGTTTCCGGCCGGTTTCCGGCTTCAGCTCCACCAGACTGTATCGACTCGTGGGGTAACGCTCAATCGCCACCGGCAATTCGGTCGTCGCCAGCCGGCGATACCGGGTGAGCGCCTCACGAACCGGCTGCTCCTGACCTTTGAGACGTCGGTCTTCCGGCTCATCCCGGAGCGGGTGGTCGACCACCCCCTGCTCCGGTGCCCAGCCCCTGACCATCGCCAGATAGGTTTTGCTCACCCCCCCGGCCATCATCGCCAGACCAAGCGTACGCGCCGTCTCCGGATCCCGGGCAAACAACAAGACACCCGAGGTGGGACGATCCAGCCGGTGCACGGGGTAGACATGCTCACCGCCGTTCATAGCCCGGGCATACTGCAGGGCAAATTCGGTTTCGTGCTTGTCGATAGGACTGCGGTGCACCAGCAATCCGGCTGGCTTGTGCACGGCCAGCAGCCAGTCGTCCCGATAAATTTCAGTAAGCGGGTTCAGCATGTAAGATAGCGGCCGATAAACAAACCAGGAGCGCTCAGCGGCCTCCTGCGGTTCGTTATTCTACTCTCACCCTCCGGATTAAAACAGGAACCCCACCCATGAACTGGTACTTCAAAAGTATCCTTAACCGGATCCTTACCATTATTGTGGTGTCCAACCTCGTGATTGCCGTTGTTGCAGGCATCTACTTTAACCGTTCTCTGGCCACCCAGAATGAGTATGATCATCTGGTGAGCGAGGAAATGGTCCAGGCACTTCAGGCCCAGGACATTCTCAGCGACTTCAAAACCCAGGTTCAGGAATGGAAAAACGTGCTGATCCGGGGCGCCGATACCGGCCAGCGTGAAAAATACTGGCAGCGTTTCCAGGCGGTGGAAGCGGATATCCAGCAACAACTGGGCGCATTGATTCCTGAACTGAATGACAACCAGGCACAATCCCTGATGACGCAGTTCCGAACCGCTCACCAGCGTATGGGCGAAGCCTATCGCAGAGGGTTCCGCGATTTTGTCTCCTCGGGTTACGACCACACCGCAGGCGATCAGGCCGTTTCCGGCATAGACCGGGAACCATCCAAACTGATTGAAGAGGCATCCGCCAGAATCCGGGACACCGCCGTGGCTCATTCCGCCGAGCTTCGTGACGAAGCCACCAGCACCACCTGGCTGATGGGAGGATTTCTACTGGCAGCCATTATTCTCGGCACACTGGCGTGCTTGAGCGTGCTGGTTCGCTCTGTGGTTCGACCAACCCAGGAACTGATCGGCAAGCTGGATCGCATCGGCAAAGGCGATCTGACCGGTCCGGTCACTCTGAAGCGCCCGGATGAGTTGGGCAAGCTGGCAGACACCGCCCGCGCCTTGCACCGGTTCCTGCAGGAAACCGGCGAAATGATGAAACACAACGCCGAACAACTGGCAGACACCGGCGCCATGATCCGGACCAACGCCGATGCCGTGTCGTCCCAGTCTGATCGGGCTCATCAGCGTATCGACCAGATCGCAACCGCCATGAACGAGATGTCCGCCACCGCTCAGGATGTTGCTCAGCACGCGGCCTCAGTAGCCAGCCAGGTCGATGAGACCACGAACCAGACCCGCCATGCCGACGAACAGATCAACGATGCCGTCAACAGCATGAATCGCCTGACAGATCAGATCCGGAGCTCGGCCACCACAGTGGCGGAACTGGCCAGGAGCGGTCAGCGCGTGGGTGATGTGATGCGAGTCATTCGCGAGATTGCCGATCAGACCAACCTGCTGGCGCTGAACGCAGCCATCGAAGCTGCGCGGGCCGGCGAAGCCGGCCGAGGCTTTGCGGTGGTGGCCGATGAAGTGCGCAACCTGGCTGCGAAAACCCAGGAGGCCACGGTCGAGATTGATGAGATTATTGCCAGCATTCAGGGCGGCTCCCGGGATGCCACAGAATATATGCAGGCGTCAGAAGTGGTGGCCCGGGAAAGCAGTGAATCGGTGGATGCCGTTCGCAAAACCCTGGAGGACATTACCCGGCGGATGGTCAGCGTGAATGATGCCACCACCCAGGTGGCCACGGCCGCCGAGGAGCAGACCAGTGTGAGCGAAGACATCAATCGCAACGTTACCGAAGTCGCTGAAATTTCCGAAGCCATGCACAGCGCTGCCGAGGATAACCTGCGCACGGTTCCGGAACTTGAAGCCATGGCCAGCAAAGCCAAAGACCTGGCCCAACGAATCCGCTACTGATCGCGCCGCGCAATGCGCCCGGCCAGCGCCCTGACCCGCTGGCCGGTGCGTTCTCCCAGAACCAGCAGTGCGGGCGTCAGCAGCAGTGTCAGCAGAGTCGCAAAGGCAAGGCCACCGGCGATGGCACTGGACAGCTGGGTCCACCATTGAGTGGATGGAGCCCCCAGGCCCAATGATGGCTCCAGCAGGTTCACATTCACCCCCAACACCATGGGCATCAGACCAAGAATCGTGGTGATGGCCGTCAGCAACACCGGCCGGAAACGCAGACATCCGGTCTCCAGGGCGGCCTCGTAGGCGGCTTTGCCCTCCCGCTTCATCTGGTTGAAGGTATCGATCAGGATGATGTTGTTGTTCACCACAATACCCGCCAGCGCAATAATGCCCATGCCCACCATCACCACGCCGAAAGACTGACCGGAAAACAGCAAGCCCAGCAGCACTCCGGCGGTGGACAATACAATCGCCGACAGGATCAGAAGGGTCTGGTAAAGAGAATTGAACTGGGTCACCAGAATCAGCAACATCAGGCCAACCGCAACCAGAAAAGCGGAGGTCAGGAAGTTGGCGGCCTGCTGCTGATCCTCGTTTTCGCCGGCAAAGCGCACGCTCACCCCTTCCGGTGGCTCAGGCATCTCAGCCTGCAGGGTCCGCAGCAGCTCGTCCATTCGCCTGCCCGGCGCAATATCCGATTTGATGGTGATCGTGCGCTGGCCATCAACCCGCACGATTGAGCCGGTCTTGTCGCCTGGCTCCAGGTCCACGAATTCCGACAGCGGCACCTGACCGCGAGGGGTGTTCAGTGTCTGGCGCTCCAGGTGATCCAGCTCCCGCCAGTTGTTGGGCACCCGCACCGCAATGTCCACCTCATCGCGAACATCTTCCGGCCGGTAGGTGGCCAGCACCAGGCCATTGGTTACCAGCCGAACCGCACTGCCGATGCTCAACACATCGGTACCGAATCGAGCGGCCGCCTCACGATCCACATTCAGGCGCCACTCGATCCCGGGCAAGCTCCGGTCGTCTTCAATATCGACAAAACCACCGAGTTCGCGCATGCGGTTCTCAATGCTGTCGACATAGCCATCCAGCTGTGTGCTGTCCATACTGCTGACCTGCAGCTCGATGGGCTTGCCTTCAGCCGGGCCGCCCTCCTGCTTGCGGAACTCCAGTTCAATACCGGCGATATCTGCCGTACGTTCCCGAAAGTCTTCCAGAATATCCGTGGCAGTGCGGCGGGTGTACCAGTCCGTGAACTGGAACTGCAGAACGCCGATCACATCCGGAGCCATCTGGGAGCTGGTGGTCACCATGGAGCGCGCATACAGGGCCTTTACCTCCGGCATATTCTGCAGCCGAGACTCCACTTCACGCACAATGGCATCCCGTTCCCACACCGAAAGATCGCCACGAGCCCGCACCTGAACCTGGGCCGAATCGGGCTCGACACTCGGGAAAAACTCGACACCATGGTTAAAGCGCCCATAGGCGGCGTAGATCACAACAATCACCATCAGGGTGCCGAGCAAGGTCAGGCCCGGGCGCTGCAGAAGAGCGGCCAGCACCTGTCGGTAGCCCCGCATGAAACGCCCTTCACTGGCATCCTTGTGGTGCCGGCGACCACCGCTCACGCCACCCAAAACCGGGAGAAAAACCAGCGCCATGGCCAGCGAAGCAATCAGGCAGATCAACACGGTCATCGGCAGGTATTTCATGAATTCGCCCACCACTCCGGGCCAGAACAGCAGCGGCACGAAGACCGCAAGCGTCGTCGCCGTGGAGGCAATAACCGGCCAGGCCATGCGCGAGGCTGCTTCCACCCAGGCGGCTTTGACCGGCTGCCCGTCCGACAGATTCCGGTCTGCCAGCTCCGAAACCACAATGGCGCCATCCACCAGCATGCCCGCCACGAGGATCAGGCTGAACAGCACCACGATATTGAGCGTCAGGCCCATGCTCCAGATCACCAGGATGCCGGTCAGAAACGCCCCGGGAATGGTGAGCCCCACCAGCACAGCTGAGCGTGGGCCCATGGCCGCGATCACCACGATGATTACCAGCACAATGGCAGTCAGCACGTTGTTGAGCAGATCCGAGAGGATATCGCGCACTTCCTCGGACTGGTCCATGATGAAGCGGATATCTAGGGTCTCCGGCAACCGGGGCCGGGCCTCATCAATCAGGGTGCGAATCTGCTCAATGGTTTCAATAATGTTGGCGCCCGAGCGCTTGGAAACTTCCAGTACCAGGGCTGGCTCCCCGTTGATGCGGGCGAACCCGGTGGGGTCTTTGAAGGTACGCTGCAGCATGGCCACATCACCGAAGGTAACCACAGTGTCGCCGTCCACCTTCACGGGCATCGACATCACATCTTCGATGGTTTCGATTACTCCCGGCACTTTCAGCGCCATCCGACCATTACCCGTGTCGAGTGAGCCGGCAGCCACCAACTGGTTGTTCCGGGTAACCAGGGAGGCCAACTGATCAAAATCGATGCCGTAGCTTTCCAGCACCTGGGGATCCACCACGATCTCCAGCAGATCCTCCCTGTCGCCACCAATTTCCACCTCCAGCACTTCGGGAATGGCTTCGATGGCATCCTGAAGTCGGCGCGCAATGGTAATCAGCTCGCGTTCCGACAGAGGACCGGAAAGGCCTACCGACAACACCGGGAACAGCGACACATTGATTTCATTGACCCGGGGTTCGTCGGCTTCCTGGGGTAGCTTGCTGCGAGCGGTATCCACCTTCTCCCGGACATCCTGCAGGGCCTTGTCCGGATCGAAACCGGCGTCGAATTCAAGCATCACCGAGGCATGGCCTTCTGAGGCCGTACCCCGCATTTCCTTGATGCCTTCCAGCGAGCGCAGCTCCTGCTCCATGGGACGGACCAGCAGGCGCTCAGCGTCTTCCGGGCTGATGCCTTCAAGCGTCATCGAGACATAGATCATCGGGATGGTGACGTCCGGATTGGATTCCTTGGGAATCGCCTGGTAGGCCGCCATACCGCCCAACAGCAGGAACAGGAACAACAACAGCGTGGTGCGGCTTCGGTCCATGGCCGCGGCAATCAATGCTCGCATGACGGTCAGCCCCGCTGGTCGGAGGTATCAACAGGGCGCACCTGTTCACCCGGCGAGACAAATCCGGCCCCTCGGGTAATCAGGCGAATCTCAGGCGGCAAGCCGGCAACCCAGGCACCGTCGGTCGAGACGCTTAGCATCCGCACGGTCTCAAACACCACTCGATTATCGGCATCGACATACTTCACGCCGGGCCGGCCATCGTCATCCAGCCCCAGATAAGCCGGCGATATGAAGGTGGCCTGTTGTTCCGGCAGTTGAATACTCAGGCTGGCAGAGCCGCCCGCAGCCCGCTTCAATTCAGGATTCTCCACCACCACTTCCACCGCAAAACTTCGGGTGTCCGAATTGGCAGCGCTGGCCACAAAACTGACAACGCCGGCCAGCCGGGAGCCGTCCAGCAGTTGTATATCGACTGCCTGCCCCGGTTGAACCAGCGCCGCCGATTGTTGAGGGATCTGTCCGGTGGCTTTCAGGCGGTCTATCTGTACCAGCTCAAACAGGGGCGTTCCCACCTGCACCAGACTGCCTTCGTCCACTTCGCGACGATTCACAGTGGCATCAAACGGCGCGATGGGCTTGAGGTGATTCAGCGCCAGTTCAGCCGCAGCGAGTTCTGCTCGAGCCGCGGCGAGTTCACTCTGCAGACGCAGTATTTCAGTTTCGGCGGCCAGATTGCTGGAACGCAGCCTCCGGGCGGCGGCCAGATCCGCTTCCAACTTGCGAATACTGGCCTGCCAGCGCTGAACCACCGTGTCCCGACCGTCCGTCGACAAGGTCGCCAACACCGTACCCGCTTTCACCTGTTGCCCCAGCTGAACGTTCAGTTGCTCAACGGTGCCGGCCACCCGGGCACTGACCTGAACCGACTGCCAGGGCTCCAGCTGGCCCTGAAGTTTCAGGGCTGGCTGATAAGTCCGGGCGCTGACCGGTGTTACCTCTACCCGAGTTATGGCTACCTGTTCGGAGGCCGGCTCCTCCGGCGCCTCATCACTGGCAACTTTTACCTCACCCGTTGCCATCCAGATAACCAATAACACGATGACCAGAAGGGATAATCCCAAGGAGCTCCATTTTGCTCTTGTCATGCACCACTCGCCGTGAACAGATTCGGTTTGAGAAAGCGGAAAAACCGGCACCGGTTGAATTTCCGGAAATAAGCCCTTGCATCCGCCTGAAAACGTAGGTTAGATTCTACACACATTGTTCAACTCAATTCAGAGCAGATTGTCGATTTCATGAATCTCAACGCAGTTATGGTCCTTGTGAAGCTAGTCCTGGTGGTCGTGGTACCGTCCGGGGGCTTTTGCGTGGACAAGCGGGTGAGATAGCGACAACCTGACAACGACACCAGAAACCCCCGGCACCGCAAGGTCCCGGGGGTTTCTTTTTTGCGGCAAAGAGAAAGGGAAAAACGACCATGAACGGCTCACAGCACATTCTTGCAGCGTTCCACCGCCATAACATCAGCACGGTTTTCGGGTATCCGGGTGGCTGCATCATGCCCCTGTATGACGCGCTGGTGGATGACGTGGGAATGGAGCATGTGCTGTGCCGCCACGAGCAGGCCTGCGCCCTGGCGGCAGACGGATACGCCCGGGCCAGTGGCCAACTGGGGGTTTGTATTGCCACCTCCGGCCCCGGCGCCACCAACCTGATCACTGGCGTTGCCAACGCCTACATGGATTCCATTCCCCTGCTGGTGATCACCGGGCAGGTCCCCTCCGGATTGATTGGCACCGACGCCTTTCAGGAAACCGACATCCTTGGCATGACCCTGGGCATCGTCAAACACAGCTACCTGGTGGATGACCCCGAAGACCTGCCGGGCATTCTGGAGGAAGCCATCGACCTGGCCCAGGCTGGCCGCCCCGGGCCGGTATGGATTGATATTCCCAAAGACATTCTGTTGTCCGAGATTAAGGCTCCAGCCCCGGCCTGCAACGAGGCACCGCCAGCGGATTGCCCGGAGATCGGCCCGGCCCTGGCCATGCTGAAATCAGCCAGGCGGCCCCTGCTCTACAGTGGTGGCGGTGTGTCTCTGGCCGGAGCCGAAGACCGTTTTCGTACCTTTGCCGAAGTCTCGGGGCTGCCGGGCGTGGTTACCCTCAAAGGCATAGGCAACGCCGGCCGAAACAACCCGAATGATCTGGGCATGCTCGGCATGCACGGTTCCCGGGCGGCCAACAAGGCGGTTGACGAGTGCGACCTCCTGGTCGTCATCGGCGCCCGGCTGGATGACCGTGCCACCGGCAAGCTCGACGGTTTCGCGCCCAATGCCCGGATGATCCACATTGATGCCGATGCCGCCGAAATCAACAAACTGCGGCCGGCAGACCTGTCTCTGCGTGGTGACCTGAACGCCATCCTGGCGGCATTAACCCATGCCATTGCGGCTGAGCCACTGGCTGTCGACGCCTGGCAGAAACAATGCCGCACCTGGCATACCACCGGAGGCTTTCGCGCCGCCGATAACGAGGAACCGTTGGCCCCCATTACCGGCCCCGCATTCATCCGTCAGCTTTCCGGCATCACCGGCGACAACACCGTCATCGCCTGCGATGTTGGCCAGCATCAGATGTGGGTTGCCCAGTACTACCAGTTCGCCCACCCACGCCACCACCTGACCAGCGGAGGCCTGGGCACGATGGGCTTCGGGCTTCCGGCGGCCATCGGCGCCCAGTTCTCGGACCGAACACGCACCGTCATCAACGTGACCGGTGATGGTTCGTTCATGATGAACGCACAGGAACTGGCCACCATACGGCGCTACAACCTGCCGTTGAAGCTGATCATTCTGGACAACCAGTGCCTGGGCATGGTTCGTCAGCAACAGGAACTGTTCTACAACAACCGCGAGAGCCAGATCGATCTGGACGACAATCCGGACTTTGTCGCCATGGCCCGGGCGTTCGATATCCCGGCCCTGCACATTGAGCGGACCGACCAGATCCGCCGCGGCATCGAAACCATTCTGGCTTACAACGGCCCGATGCTGCTGCACGTTGCCATCAGTCGTGAAGAGAACGTCTGGCCCA
This sequence comes from Marinobacter sp. ST-43, assembly GCF_030541085.1. NCBI lineage: Bacteria > Pseudomonadati > Pseudomonadota > Gammaproteobacteria > Pseudomonadales > Marinobacteraceae > Marinobacter > Marinobacter sp. ST-43. The sequence goes on along the minus strand of NZ_JASSVO010000010.1, from coordinate 24,375 downwards.
TCGTCAAAGCCGGCGCCAGCAACAAGGAAATGATTGACGAACCCCGTAAAGCGAACAGCCGCAAGGAGCAGGTAGCATGAAGCCGAATCATGAAAGCGCCAGTCAACGATATACCCTGAATTGCCGCATGAACCAGGAAGCGGCAGCTCTGGAGCGGCTGTGCCGGGTGGTGCGGGTACGCGGCTTCCGGATTTCCAGGATGGCCATGGAATCAACTGGCGATACCCTCGACATTGCCCTCACGCTGGAGGGTTCCCGGCCAGTTGCTATGCTTCAATCTCAGCTGGAGAAACTGCATACCGTTGCCGGAGTTGAACTGGTCTCCGATACCATGGCACGGTCGCGATCGGCTTGAAACGACGGAGAGGGATAACGCATGACAACCGATAAACGACGCCGACACTCGGCACCGGTGGTAGACGGAATCAATAAATCCGCCAGCCGGGCCATGCTCCGGGCGGTTGGTTTTACCGACGAGGATTTCCGCAAACCTCAGATTGGCATTGCCTCCACCTGGAGCAACCTCACGCCCTGCAACATGCACATTGACGGCCTGGCCCGGGAGGCCGCCAAGGGTGCCGACGGAGCCGGGGGCAAGAGCCTGATATTCAACACCATCACCATCTCTGATGGCATCGCCAACGGCACCGAGGGCATGAAATATTCTCTGGTGTCGCGCGAGGTGATTGCCGATTCCATTGAGACCGTGGCCGGTTGTGAGGGCTTCGACGGACTGGTCGCGATCGGTGGCTGCGACAAGAATATGCCCGGCTGCATGATGGGCCTGGCCCGGCTGAACCGGCCCTCGGTCTTCGTTTACGGCGGCACCATCATGCCCGGCGAAAACCATACCGACATCATCTCTGTGTTTGAGGCGGTGGGCGCCCATGCCCGCGGTAACATGAAGCTGATCGAAGTCAAACAGATCGAGGAAACCGCGATTCCCGGCCCAGGCTCCTGTGGCGGGATGTACACCGCCAACACCATGGCCTCTGCCATTGAGGCCATGGGCATGAGCCTGCCAGGCAGCTCGGCCCAGAACGCCGTTTCCGACAGCAAACTGGCGGATTGCGAAGCCGCAGGCGCCGCGGTGCTGAAACTGCTGGAAGCCGATATCAAGCCCTCCGACATCATGACCCGGGAAGCGTTCGAGAACGCCATCACCGTGGTGATCGCGCTGGGCGGTTCCACCAACGCCGTGCTTCACCTTCTGGGTATGGCCAGTACCGTGGGAGTGGAGCTGTCACTGGACGATTTCGTACGCATCGGCAAACAGGTACCGGTCCTGGCAGACCTTCGCCCCTCCGGCCTCTACATGATGTCCGAGCTGGTGGCCATTGGCGGCATTCAACCGCTAATGAAGATGCTGCTCGACCGGGGGCTGCTGCACGGGGACTGCCTCACGGTGACCGGCAAGACCCTGGCAGAAAACCTCGAGACCGTGGTGCCCTACCCCGAAGACCAGCAGATCATCCACGCCTTCGACAACCCGATCAAAGCCGACAGCCATTTGCGCATTCTCTACGGCAACCTGGCTCCGGAAGGCTCGGTGGCGAAAATCACTGGCAAGGAAGGCACCCATTTCTCCGGCCGCGCCCGTGTCTTTCACTCGGAAGAGGAGGCCCAGGCACGCATCCTGGACGGCACCGTGGTGGCCGGCGACGTGCTGGTGATCCGATACGAAGGCCCCAAGGGCGGGCCCGGCATGCGGGAAATGCTCAGCCCCACCTCGGCGATTATGGGCAAAGGTCTTGGCAGCGATGTAGCCTTGATTACCGACGGCCGCTTCTCCGGTGGCAGTCATGGTTTTGTGGTTGGCCATATCACACCAGAGGCCGCCGTGGGCGGGCCAATTGCGCTGGTGGAAGACGGCGACACCATCACCATTGATGCCGTGAGCAACTCGATTGTGCTGGAAATCTCTGACGCGGAAATGGAAAAACGGCGCAAAGCCTGGACGCCGCCAGAACCCAGATTTACCCGGGGCGTGCTGGCCAAGTATGCCCGTGTGGTGAGCTCTGCATCTACTGGGGCCGTAACAGATCTGCCTTAGTGGGGCTTGGGTTCCCAGCCTTCTCGTCTAGGGGCAGGTACGGGGGTATGGGGTATTTTTTCTTCGGGAAAAAGAACTCGCTTCGCTCAGACACCTTTTTCCTGTCAGAAAAAATACCCCATACCCCCTACCGACGTGCATCACTGGTATACCCCTAATGCCCGTCGGCGCGGGGTGGTCGGTGGATTTTTCGCCGGAAAAAGGTGTCTGAGCGAAGCGAGTTCTTTTTACAAGAAAAATCCACCGGCCATCCCGCAAGCCCGCCCCAGAGCTGACAGGCTACAGGGAATATCAGCCGATCAGATCAACTCAATAGCCACAGCCGTGGCTTCACCACCACCGATGCAGAGCGAGGCTACACCACGCTTAAGCCCACGCTGTTTCAGCGCATTGATCAGGGTGACGATGATCCGGGAGCCGGAGGAGCCGATCGGATGCCCCAGCGCGCAGGCACCGCCGTGCACGTTGACCTTCTCCGCAGGAAGCTTCAGCTCATTGATCGCCGCGAGGGTGACCACGGCAAAGGCTTCGTTGATCTCGAACAGATCCACATCATCCATACTCCAGCCTGCTTTCTTCAGCACCTTTTCGATGGAGCCGATGGGCGCGAGTGTGAATTCAGCCGGTAAGCGGGCGTGAGTCGCATGCGCCACGATGCGGGCCTGCGGGGTCAGGCCCCGGGCATCGGCTTCGGCGGCGGAGGCCAGTACCAGCGCGGAAGCACCATCACTGATGGAGCTGGAGTTGGCGGCGGTGACAGAACCGTCCTTAGCGAACGCGGGTTTGAGGTGTGGAATTTTCTCCGGTTTGGCGTTGCCCGGTTGTTCATCGGTATCCACTTCGGTGTCGCCGCCGCGGCCCGGAACGGTTACCGGTACGATTTCGTCCCGGAACCAGCCGTTTTCGATGGCCGCCAGGGATTTCTGCAGGGAGCCGATGGCGAATTCATCCATGGCCTGGCGGGTGATGTCGAATTTGTCAGCCGTGCGCTGCGCGAATACTCCCATCAGCCCACCTTCGTAGGCATCTTCCAGACCGTCCAGGAACATGCTGTCGAGTACCTGGCCATGGCCCATGCGCATGCCGGCGCGGGCTTTCGGCAACAGATACGGTGCCTGGCTCATGTTTTCCATGCCGCCGGCGATCATGATGTTGTTGGTGCCAGCTTTGATCTGGTCGTGGGCCATGATGACGGCCTGCATGCCGGAGCCGCACATTTTGTTGATGGTGGTACAACCTGAGCTGTCCGGGATGCCAGAGGCCCTCGAGGCCTGGCGGGCTGGTGCCTGGCCCAGCCCCCCGGGCAGTACGCAGCCCATGATCACTTCCTGGATGTCTGCCGGCTGAAGGCCGGAGCGTTCAATGGCTGCCTTAATGGCGACGGCGCCCAGGTCCGGTGAACGTACCGAGCTCAGGGAGCCCATCATTCCGCCCATGGGGGTTCGGGCGGAGCCTGCTATTACTATATCGTTTGAGCTCATGGTGACTGTCCTCATTTTTTGGTGAGCGGTCGGGTGCGGGGAGGCCTTTCAGAAACACGCTGTAAATACATCCCTGTACGCTCGACAAAAGCCATCCATGGCTTTTGACGGTTCCTGAAAGGCCTCCCCGCACCCGCCCGGTCAACGTCTATATCTGTCCGAAAAAGTGATAGGGGATTAGCGACCTAAAACCGACCGGGCAATGATTTCCTTCATTACTTCCGAGGTGCCGCCATAAATCCGCTGCACCCGGGCATCAATAAAGTTCCTGGAAATCGGGTACTCCGTGGTGTAGCCATAGCCGCCAAACAGCTGCAAACAGCCATCAGCAACACGACACTGCATCTCGGTAGCGCTGTACTTGGCCATGGACGCCGTGGGGGCATCCAATTTGCCCTGTTCGTATTCCCGAATGCACTGATCCACAAACGCTTTGTTGATGCGGTAATCCGTTTCCATGCGGGCAATTTCGAAGCGTGTGTTCTGCAACTGACTGAGCTTTTGGCCAAACAGCTCACGCTCCTGGGCATACTGGATGGTCATGTCCAGCGAGCCCCGGGCCGCTGCCACACCCAGCGCTCCGATCACCAGTCGCTCACGGGGCAATTCGCGCATCAGGTAAACGAAACCCTGTCCTTCCTCGCCCAGCAACGCCGAGGCAGGTATGCGCATGTCGGAGAAAAACAGCTCGGAGGTATCGCCAGAGTGCTGGCCAATCTTGTCCAGGTTCCGGCCTTTGCTGAATCCTGGCAACGACGTATCGACCAGAAACAGGCTGATCCCTTTGGCTCCGGCTTTGGGATCGGTTTTGGCGGCGACGATCACCATATCGGCGTGTTGGCCGTTGGTGATGAAGGTCTTGGAGCCATTGAGGATGTAGTCGTCGCCGTCTTTCACAGCGCTGGTGCGCATGGCCTGCAAGTCGCTGCCGGCGCCCGGCTCGGTCATGGCGATGGCGCCTACCGCCTCACCTGATACCATCTTCGGCAGCCACTGCTGTTTCTGCTCTTCATTGCCGATATGGCTGAGGTAGGGCGCGACAATGTCGGAATGCACCATCACGTTGGTGGAAAGCGCACCGAATCCCAGCCGGGCAAGCTCCTCACCCACCACGACCGAGTACTGGAAGGGTGCACCGCAGCCGCCGCAGTCTTCCGGCACATCGACACACAGCATGCCTGCATCGCCCAGAGTGTTCCAAAGCTCCCGTGGCACAATGCCGCTTTTCTCCCAGGCCTCGTAATGCGGGGCCACTTCGGTTTCCAGAGCCTTGATCACAGACTCCCGGAAAAGAGCCAGTTCTTCCTGATCGACAGGGTTAGTCATATCACTCACCTGTGGTTACCGGTTCGCTTTTGGCGAACACCATTACAGAAACCTGCTTTTGGCAGGTTATTCCAATGTCACTTTGGCGCCATCCGCAGGGCACAATCAAGCCGGATGACTTCGCCATTCAGAATCGGGTTGCGCACCATCTGGTCCACCATCATCCCGAACTCTTCCGGCTTACCGAGGCGTTTCGGGAACGGCAACGTGGCTGCAAGGCTGTCCTGCACTTCCTGGGGCATACCCGCCAGCATTGGTGTCATAAACAGGCCAGGAGCAATGGTATTCACCCGAATCCCTTCACGGGCCAGCTCGCGGGCCGCCTGCAGGGTCAGGGACACCACACCGCCTTTGGATGCGCTGTAAGCCGCCTGGCCAATCTGGCCTTCGTAGGCAGCAACCGAAGCGGTATTGATGATGACACCGCGCTCGCCGTCACCGTTCGGTTCCCGTTGCGCCATATCGGCAGCCGCCAGCCGCAAGATATTGAAGGTGCCGATCAGATTAACCTGGACCACCTTGCTAAAGCTTTCCAGCGGCATCACACCTTCCCGGCCCAGAATCTTGGCCGCCGGCGCAATACCCGCGCAGTTCACGGCGACACCGCAGGGGCCGTGAGCCTCTCGCGCAGCAGTAACAGCAGCCTCAGCACTGTCGGCCGAGGTCACATCGCAATGCAGGAAGATACCGCCGAGCTCAGCCGCAACCTTTTCGCCCTGCTCCTTGTTCACATCAAGAATCGCAACCTTGCAGCCAGCCGCCGCCAGAGCACGGGCAGCGCCCTCACCCAGACCGGAGGCACCGCCTGTTACAATTGCCGGCACATTCTGGAATTCCATCGGGTACTCCTTATTAACAATGATCGAAGTCTGATCCGCGGGTATCCATTCGGACCACAAAAACACTTTACGTTTACGTAAACTTTAACTAACCTTGGTGAAAAAAGGAAATCCGTCATGAGCGAAAAACGAACTTTCAGTATCAGCGAGCTTTCCCAGGAGTTCGATGTAACCACCCGGAGCATCCGGTTCTATGAAGACCAGGGGCTGCTCAAGCCCACCCGGCGCGGGCAAACCCGGATCTTCAGCACCAAGGACCGCGTTCGCTTGAAGCTTATTCTCCGGGGCAAGCGCATGGGCTTTTCCCTGGCCGAAACGAAAGAACTGTTCGACCTCTGGGACGAAACGCTGACCGGCAATGAAAAGCAGTTGCTGAAGATGCTGGAAATCCTCAGCGCAAGACGGGAACAGCTGGAACAGCAGAAAGAAGACATCGCCATGGCAGAAATGGAAATGGATACCGCCGAAGCGCGGTGCCGCGAGGCCCTGACCGAACTGCAGAAGAAAAAGGAAGAGCAGGGCCTGACGACGAACACCAAAGAAACCGCTGTCAGCAAATAGCACCTGGCAGCCAACGGATACCCGACGTTAAAAACAAAAAGGTAGCAATCGATGAAATCACAGTACTCAGAGCTCAATTTCGGCCTCGGCGAGACCCTGGACATGCTCCGGGAACAGGTGAACAACTTCGCCGCCACCGAAATCGCCCCGCGGGCCGAGGAAATCGACAAAAACAACGAATTCCCCATGGACCTATGGCGCAAACTGGGCGACATGGGCCTGCTGGGCATTACCGTCAGCGAAGAGTACGGCGGCTCCGACATGGGCTATGTGGCTCACGTCATCGCCATGGAAGAAATCAGCCGCGCCTCGGCCTCCGTTGGCCTCTCTTACGGTGCCCACTCCAACCTGTGCGTGAACCAGATTCACCGCAACGGCACCGAAGAACAAAAGCAGAAATACCTGCCCAAGCTGGTCACCGGTGAACACATCGGCGCCCTGGCCATGTCCGAGCCCAACGCCGGCTCCGACGTAATCTCCATGAAACTCCACGCCCGCGACGAAGGCGACCACTACGTCCTCAACGGCAACAAGATGTGGATCACCAACGGTCCGGACGCACACACTTACGTTATCTACGCCAAGACCGACCCGAAAGGCGGTTCGAAAGGCGTCACCGCCTTTATCGTAGAGCGCGACTACCCGGGCTTCAGCCGTCACCAGAAACTCGACAAACTCGGCATGCGCGGCTCCAACACCTGTGAACTGGTGTTCCAGGACTGCAAAGTTCCCAAAGAAAACGTCCTGGGCGGCGTGGGCAACGGTGCCAAAGTCCTCATGAGCGGCCTCGACTACGAACGCCTCGTCCTCTCCGGCGGCCCGCTGGGCATCATGCAGGCTGCTATGGACGTGGTCGTCCCCTACATCCGAGAGCGCAAACAATTCGGCCAGGCCATCGGTGAATTCGAGCTGGTACAGGGCAAAGTCGCCGACATGTACACCTGGATGAACACCGCGAAATCCTACGTCTACATGGTGGCCCAGTCCGCCGACCGCGGCGAAACCACCCGCAAAGACGCCGCCGGCGCCATCCTCTACTCCGCCGAAATGGCCACCAAACTGGCCCTGGACGCCATCCAGCTGCTGGGCGGCAACGGCTACATCAACGAATACCCGACCGGCCGCCTGCTGCGGGACGCGAAACTCTACGAAATCGGCGCTGGAACGTCTGAAATCCGACGGATGCTGATCGGTCGTGAGCTGTTCCTGAACAAGTAACGACGCACAGAATCCAGCTCCAATTGTACGACTAGGGACTGGAGGGGTGTCGTTCCGAAAATGTCGGAGGCCATGGATGGCCGGAGAGAAGCGCACATGGATGTGCTCGTAGCGGTTTTCGGAACGACACCCCTCCAGGCCCGTGCCCCCAACCCGAGGGACCACGGAACATGACGATACTCCAAAGCAAAATCAACCCAAGGTCCGACGAATTCCAGGCCAACCACCAGGCCATGCAACAAGCCGTCGCCGACCTCCGGGAAAAAGTCGAAAAAATCCACCAGGGCGGCGGCCCCGACTACCAGAAGCGCCACACCGACCGAGGCAAACTCCTGCCCCGCGAGCGCATCAACACCCTCATCGACGAAGGCTCCCCCTTCCTCGAAATCGGCCAGTTCGCCGCCTACAACGTCTATAAGGAAGAAGTGCCCGCCGCTGGCGTCATCGCCGGCATCGGCCGCGTCTCCGGCACCGAGTGCATGATTATCGCCAACGACGCCACCGTCAAAGGCGGCACCTACTTCCCGCTAACCGTGAAAAAACACCTGCGGGCCCAGGAAATCGCCATGGCCAACCGCCTGCCCTGCATCTACCTGGTGGATTCCGGTGGCGCCAACCTGCCCCAACAGGATGAAGTCTTCCCCGACCGCGACCACTTCGGCCGCATTTTCTACAACCAGGCCCGGATGAGCGCAGACGACATTCCCCAGATTGCCGTCGTCATGGGCCTGTGTACCGCCGGGGGCGCCTACGTGCCCGCCATGGCCGACGAATCCATCATCGTCCGTAACCAGGGCACCATCTTCCTGGCCGGCCCACCGCTGGTAAAAGCCGCCACAGGTGAAGTGGTCAGCGCGGAAGACCTGGGGGGCGCAGACGTGCATTGTAAAATCTCCGGTGTCGCCGACCACTACGCCGAGAATGATGCCCACGGCCTGGAAATCGCCCGGCGCTGCGTGGCCAACCTGAACCGTCGCAAACCAGTACCGGTTGAGGTCCAGAAGCCCCGCGCCCCGCTGTACGATCAGGAAGAAATCTACGGCATCGTCGGCACCGACCTGCGCAAGCAGTTTGATGCGCGCGACGTCATCGCCCGCATCGTCGACGGCTCAGAATTCGACGAATTCAAGCGCTATTACGGCTCCACCCTGGTAACCGGGTTTGCCCACATCCACGGCTACCCCGTGGGCATCATCGCCAACAACGGCATCCTGTTCAGCGAATCCGCTCAGAAAGGCGCGCACTTTATTGAACTGTGTTGCCAACGCAACATACCCCTGCTGTTCCTGCAGAACATCACCGGCTTCATGGTCGGCCAGAAATACGAAGCCGAGGGCATCGCCAAACATGGCGCCAAGATGGTGATGGCCGTGGCCTGTGCCAACGTGCCCAAGATTACCGTTCTGATTGGCGGTAGCTACGGTGCCGGCAACTACGGCATGTGTGGCCGCGCCTACAGCCCGGACTTCCTGTGGATGTGGCCGAATGCCCGGATCTCCGTCATGGGCGGCGAACAGGCAGCCGGCGTGCTGGCGCAGGTACGCCGGGAAGGCCTGGAGCGTAAAGGCCAGAGCTGGAGCGCCGAGGAAGAAGCCGAGTTCAAGAAGCCCATTACCGAAACCTACGAACACCAGGGCCACCCGTACTACGCCAGCGCCCGCCTGTGGGATGACGGCGTGATCGACCCGGCCCAGACCCGGGAAGTGGTTGCCCTGAGCCTGTCTGCCACCCTCAACCGGCCCGCCAGGCCAACGCGCTTCGGCGTGTTCCGCATGTAAAGGAGCGCAGCCATGTCACAGCAAGACACAGCGGTTCTGCTGCACCAACGGGGCGATGGCGTCTCGGAAGTGGTGTTGAACCGCCCGGACAAACGCAATGCCTTCGACGACGTGATCATCCAGCAGCTGATTCAGGCGCTGGAACACGTGGACCGGGATGAGCAAACCCAGATTGTTATCCTGCGCTCAGAGGGCAAACACTTTTCCGCCGGTGCCGACCTTGGCTGGATGCGCCGCATGGCGGACAACACCCGCCAGGAAAACCTGGACGACTCCCGGGAACTGGCCCGTCTGATGAACACCCTGAACCACCTGTCCAAGCCCGTGATCGGCCTGGTGCAGGGCGCGGCCTTCGGCGGCGCGGTCGGCCTAGCGGCCTGCTGCGACATCGTGCTGGCCACTGAAAAAGCCAGCTTCTGCCTGAGCGAAGTCAAACTCGGCCTGATTCCGGCCGTGATCAGCCCCTATGTGGTGCGAGCCATCGGCGAACGTCAGGCCCGGCGCTACTTCCTGTCGGCGGAAGTCTTCAGTGCTCAGGAGGCGCAGCACTACGGCCTGGTTCACCTGGTGTGCGAAGACGAACAGGCCATGCACCAGCGTTGCGACGAGCTGCTACTGCAACTTGCGCTGAACGGTCCCGAAGCCATGAAAGCAGCCAAAGAACTGGTCTTTGCGGTCAGCCACAAGACCATCACCTCCGAAGTGATTGACGACACCGCGCAGCGCATCGCCGATATTCGTGTGGGCGAAGAAGGCCAGGAAGGGCTCAGCGCTTTCCTGAACAAACGAAAGGCCAGTTGGACTCCGGAGACAAAATAATGTTTAACAAGATCCTGATAGCCAACCGGGGCGAAATCGCCTGCCGGATCATCCAGACGGCCCATCGAATGGGCATCCGCTGCGTGGCAGTCTATTCCGCAGCCGACGCCAACGCCCGGCACGTAGCCATGGCCGACGAGGCCTTCTACATCGGCCCTGCCCCCAGCTCCGAAAGCTACCTGAGGGCCGACAAGATTATCGAGATTGCCAAAGAAAGTGGCGCCCAGGCCATCCACCCGGGGTACGGTTTCCTGTCTGAAAACACCGACTTCGCAGAAGCTTGCGAAGCCAACGGTATCGTCTTCATCGGCCCGCCCTCTTCCGCCATCGCCGCCATGGGCTCCAAGTCCGCGGCAAAAGCGATCATGGAAGACGCCGGTGTACCGCTGGTGCCGGGCTACCACGGCAAGGACCAGTCGCCGGACCTGCTGCGGGCTGAAGCCGAAAAATGCGGTTTCCCACTGCTGCTGAAAGCGGTTGCCGGCGGCGGCGGCAAAGGCATGCGGGTGGTCGAGAACATGGCCGAATTCGACGATGCCCTGGCCGCGGCCCAGCGCGAGGCAAAAAATGCGTTCGGCAACCCGGACATGCTGATCGAGCGCTACCTGACCCAGCCTCGCCATGTTGAAATCCAGGTGTTCTGCGATCAGTCCGGCAACGGCATCTATCTGGCCGAGCGGGACTGCTCCGTGCAGCGCCGGCACCAGAAAGTGCTGGAAGAAGCGCCCGCCCCCGGCCTCAGTGAAGACACCCGCAAAGCCATGGGCGAAGCCGCGGTGCGGGCGGCCCAGGCCATCAACTACGTGGGCGCCGGCACCGTCGAGTTTCTGTACGACGTGGACGGTTCCTTCTTCTTCATGGAAATGAATACCCGCCTGCAGGTAGAACACCCGGTCACCGAAATGGTCACCGGCCAGGATCTGGTGGAATGGCAACTGAAAGTGGCCTGGGGTGAGCCCCTGCCGCTGACCCAGGACCAGGTAAAGACCCGTGGCCACGCCATCGAGGCGCGTATCTACGCCGAAGATCCGGATCAGGACTTCCTGCCAGCCACCGGAACCCTGCGTTATCTGAGCACTCCGGATGAGTCTGCCCACGTGCGGGTAGATACCGGCGTGACCGAAGGCGATGAAATCAGCATCCACTACGACCCGATGATTGCCAAACTCATCGTGTGGGACGAGACCCGCGAACAGGCGGTCAACCGCATGGTTCAGGCCCTGGAGCACTACCGTATCGCCGGGCTGAAAACCAATATCCGGTTCCTGCACGCGGCGGTGGATGCGCAGCCATTCCGCGAAGCCGAGCTGACCACCAACTTCATTGCCACTCACAACGACCTGCTGTTCCCGAAATCCAGACTGGATCTGGACAAGGCACTGGTGCTTGCCGCTGGATTCATCCTGGAGCAACGCAAATCAGCGGAACCGGTTACCGCAGACCCCTGGTCGCCGTTCGGCCGCAAGAACAGCTGGCGCATGAACTCCGAATACGCCCAGCCTCTCACCCTCCAGGTGGCCGACGATAAACACGAGCTCAAGATCCTGGAACGGGATGACCGCTACCAGGTGTTTGTGGGCGGCAGCGTGTACCACCTGAACGCCAAACTGAATGACGATTACCTGCAGGCGGTGATCAACGGCCACCGGCTAAGCGTGCACGGCAACCTGCACAACGAAGAACTGGTGCTCTTCTACGAGGGCGATACCTTCAAGTGCACCGTATACCGGGAAACCTACGGGTTTGAGGAAATGGCCAGCGAAGGCAGCCTGGCGGCGCCCATGAACGGCTCCGTAGTGGCGATTCAGGCCCAGGTAGGCGACAAGGTAACGGCCGGCCAGACGCTGGTGATCATGGAAGCCATGAAAATGGAACACGCCATCAAGGCACCCGCCGATGGTGTGGTTTCCGAGATTTTCTTCGCCGAGGGTGACCAGGTGGCCGAGGGTGCGGAACTGATCGCCATCGACACCGGGGAGGCAGAATAATGGCCTTTCCGAAGCAGGCTCGGTTGGTGGAAATGAGCCCCAGGGACGGGCTTCAGAATGAGCCCGGCGATGTGATCGCCACCGAGGTCAAAACCGGCCTGATCGACCGGCTGGCCGATTGCGGTCTCAGTCACATCGAGGCCGCCAGCTTCGTATCACCCAAATGGGTGCCGCAAATGGGCGACGCGGCCGCAGTGATGGCCGGCATCACCCGTAAACCCGGCGTTCGCTACTCGGCCCTCACCCCGAACCTGAAAGGATTCGAGGGCGCCCTGGCGGCCGGGGCCGACGAAGTAGCGGTATTCGGTGCGGCATCGGAGTCCTTCACCCAAAAGAACATCAACTGCACGATTGCTGAAAGCCTGGAGCGCTTTGCACCGGTGGTTGAAGAAGCCCGCAAACACGGCATTCCCGTACGCGGTTACGTGTCTACCGTGATGGGCTGCCCGTACGAGGGCGATATCCAACCGGCACAAGTGGCCACCGTGGCCAAGGCCCTGTACGACATGGGCTGTCACGAAATATCCCTGGGCGACACCATCGGCGTGGGTACGCCCCTGAAAGCCAAGCGGATGCTCGAAGCTGTGGCCGCCCATGTGCCCATGGACAAACTGGCGGCACATTTCCACGACACCTATGGCCAGGCCCTGGCCAACCTGTACGCAGTACTGGAAGAGGGCGTAAGCGTGATTGACGCCTCTGTGGCCGGTCTGGGCGGCTGCCCTTATGCCAAAGGGGCATCTGGCAACGTAGCCACCGAAGACGTGCTATACCTGCTTAACGGCCTGGGCATCGATACCGGCGTGGATCTGAACAAGCTGGTGAAAACCGGCGACTGGATCTGCGCGCAACTGAAACGTCATAACGGCTCTAAAGTGGGCCAGGCACTCGGGGGCCTGTGCCAGTAACTTTCCAGCCCTCAACTACAAAAACAATGGAGGCAGAGACATGAGCAAGACTCTCCCAAGTTACACCAGCGGTATCGCAGAAAAGCCACTGCTGGGCATGACCATCGGCGATATGCTGGACCGCACCGCCCAACAGTTTCCCGACAACGAGGCTCTGGTGTGCCTGCACCAGGACATTCGCTGGACTTACAAAGAGTTCGTCGACAAGGTGAACGAGGCGGCCCGGGCGTTCATAGCCATCGGCGTCAAGCGTGGCGACCGCGTGGGCATCTGGTCACCCAACCGTTACGAATGGACCGTTACCCAGTTTGCGACTGCGAAAGTAGGCGCCATTCTGGTAAACATCAACCCGGCCTACGGTGTGCACGAGCTGAAGTACGCCACGAATCTGGCCGGCATCAGTGTGCTGGTTACCGCCGACAGCTTCAAAACCTCCAACTACCGGGAAATGATCTACGAGCTGGCCCCGGAACTGAAACGCAGCGCTCCCGGTAAACTCAAAGCTGACAACGTCCCCGATCTTCGGGCGGTCATTAACGTACACCCGGATAACCACGAGGGTATGTGGACCTGGCAGGATTTCCTCGGCTTTGCCGGCGACGTATCAGAGGCAGACCTTGCCAAGCGTCAGGATGAGCTTCAGTTCGACGACCCCATCAATATCCAGTTCACCTCCGGCACCACCGGCAACCCGAAAGGCGCCACGCTCACCCACCACAACATTCTGAACAACGGCTATTTTGTTGGTGAAAGCCAGCGCCTGACCGAGAACGACCGGCTGGTGATTCCAGTGCCGCTCTACCATTGCTTCGGCATGGTGATGGGCAACCTGGGCTGCATCACCCATGGCACCGCCATGATCTACCCGAGCGAAGGCTTTGACCCGAAAACCGTACTCCAGGCCGTCCACCAGGAAAAAGCCACGGCCTTGTACGGTGTGCCCACCATGTTCATCGCCGAACTGGCCGACCCGGAGTTCGACAGCTACGACCTTTCCACCCTGCGCACCGGCATCATGGCAGGTTCCATCTGCCCCGCCGAAGTCATGAAGAAGGTCAACGGCAAAATGCACATGAAGGAAGTGCAGATTGCCTACGGCATGACGGAAACCAGCCCGGTTTCCACCCAGACCAGTTCCCTCGACCCGTTCGAGAAGCAGGTCACCACCGTGGGCCGCACCCAGCCGCACCTGGAAACCAAGATTGTCGACCCGGGCACCGGTAACGTCATGCCCCGCGGTGAGATTGGCGAACTGTGTACCCGCGGCTACAGCGTAATGCTGAAGTACTGGAACAACGAGGAAAAGACCCGCGAAGCCATCGACGATGCCGGCTGGATGCACACCGGCGACCTGGCGACCATGGACGAGGATGGTTACATCCAGATCGTGGGCCGCATCAAGGACATGGTGATCCGCGGTGGTGAAAACATCTACCCGAAAGAGATCGAAGAGTTCCTCTACACTCACCCGGCCATTGAAGAGGTGCAGGTAACCGGTATTCCGGACGAGAAGTACGGTGAAGAGCTGATTGCCTGGGTGAAACTGCGGCCCGATGCAGACCCGGTAACCGCAGAGGACCTGCAGGCCTTCTGCAAGGGCAAGATCGCCCACTTCAAGATTCCCAAAAACTACAAGTTTGTGGATGCATTCCCGATGACCGTGACCGGGAAGATCCAGAAGTTCAAGATGCGGGAAATCTCGATTGAGGAAATGGGACTGAAGCAATAATCGAATACCGCCCAACCCCAGGAAACCCGGCCACGGCCGGGTTTCTGCTATCAGTGAAACCTAATGCTTGCTCATACGCTTGTACCGGTAGGGCTCACCCTCTTCATTCTGCAGTTGATAATCGTAGGCAGCCTGGAGCCCGGTTTCGTCTTCCGTCTCCTCCTCCGGTTCCTGCTCCAGACAGCGCGGGTATAGAGGTGAAAACATGGCCACGACAATGCCAATGGCGCAGAAGAACCCAAAGGCATCGGCATACCCCACCTGCCCCACCAGCATACCGACCACAGGCGAGCCCGCTGCCTGTCCCAGAGACACCGCCATGAATGGCAGCACCGGCCCCATGGACAGCCGCCCCGGTAACAAACGAATCCCTGTCATCAGGTACAGCCCGGTCAGACTCATATAGGCCAGGCCGAACACCAGGGCTGAAAACGCTGCCAGCGGCAGGTTGTCTGGACTGGCAGCCAACAGAGCCAGGCTCGCCGCAAGCATCATCAACATCAATGCCTGGGTGATCGGCGGGTTATTGCGGTCTGCCAGATCGGCAACCACGGCACCACCCAGGCCAGCAACCCCGACGCCCAGCCCCAGTGACAGGGCTCCGGCCGACTGACTGATCAAAGCAAGTCCGACTACCCCAAAAACGCCGGAGGCCATCGCCGTATTTCGGGCGCCGAGACGGTCGGCACACCAGGGCGCCACCAACGAAGCCAGGGCAAAACTGATCAGAGGGAGTGCACCGATGATACCGATCACATGGGGCGACAAAGACAGATCCGCACGAATGGGCGGAACGAACAGGCCGAATGCAAAGCGCGCAAGGCCGAAGCTGATCGCAATCAACCCTGCGCCCAGTAATGCGAATGCTGTGCTTGAGGGAAACCTCATGCCACCTCCGCTGACTGAAAAGCATGGTGAACCATGTATTCAAATGTCAGCGTAGTCGCCAACCTCAGCCAGCGGCAACTTTGAGTTGCTCTGCCAGTTCGTCGTCCAACACATTGGCACGTTTAGCCGCTGGCCGGCTTTCCAGTCTGTCGGTGTACTCCCGGAACACATCGAGCCTGGGGATGTTTTCCTGCATCATTTCCCACCAAAGGTAACTACTCACCAGCACATCTGCAGCCGTGAACTGATCACCGCAGATATAGGGAGTTTTTGCCAGCGCTTGTTCCAGTACCTTAATACTGTCATTGACTGGCCCACACCCTACAGCCTGCTCGTTGCTGCTATCTATCCGCCAATCATAAGCGATGGCGCTGCTCGCCATTTCAAAAGGCCCCGCCATAAAAAACAGCCAGCGGTAATACCCGCCACGCTCCGGTGCGTGGAGCCCGGGAGCCAGATTCTTTTCCGGGAACCGATCGGCCAGCCAGGCACAGATCGCGGCGACTTCAGTCACCACCACGTCGCCATGCTTGATAGCGGGCACCTTGCCCATCGGGTTAATGGCCAGGTATTCCGGCCCTTTCATATCCCCGCCAAACTCCAGTGTTTTCACCGTATAATCGGCACCCACTTCCTCCAGCATCCATCGAACCACGCGCCCACGGGACATGGGATGGGTATAGAACGTCAGATCTGACATATTGATCTCCTTTTCCTGCCAGTTGTTTTCATGATTGTGTGTACTGCAGCGCCAGCTTATGCGGCAACTAGGCAAGAATCCGTCCTAAATAAATGAAATAATTCGTGCCATCATCTGACGGCTGATTCAGCTCCCCGGAGGCGCCCATGTCTGGCCCAACCACCCGTGTATTGACTGTTCTGGAACTACTTCAGGCTCATGGCCAGTTGGGCGGAGGGGAGTTAGCGCAACGGCTGGGCGTAAACCGGCGCACGGTTCGGCGCTACATCCGGATACTGGAGGATCTGGGTATCCCTGTGATGACAGAACAGGGGCGCTACGGTGGGTATAGACTGGTGGCGGGCTTCAAACTACCGCCGATGATGTTCACCAACGAGGAAACGCTGGCGATCTCGCTGGGCCTGCTTTCCGCGAAGCAACTTGGATTGACCGATGCAGCGCCCGCCATTGCGAGTGTTCAGGCCAAACTGGAGCGGGTAATGCCCGACAAGCTGAAAAGTCGGGCTCGGGCCATCAGCGAGACAGCCAGAGTAATCCTGCCGCGCAAAGAGCCCAATCTGGATGAACATGCACTGGACACACTGGCCACTGCCACAGAAACCGCTCGTTCAGTCCATTTCATATACCACGCTCCACAACACCCGGAAATGGAGCGGAAAATCGACCCCTACGGCCTGGTTTTCAGACAGGGGCGCTGGTATGTCACGGGGTTTTGCCATCTCCGATCGGCCATGCGCTCATTCCGACTGGACCGAATCAGCGAGGTTCAGCTGCTCGCAGACCGCTTCACACGGCCTGCAGATTTTGATGCCGCGGAATTCCTGCACCAGAGCTTCATGGCCTGGAACAATACCCACGCGGTATCCCTGACCTTTCATACCGATCCTGCAACGCTAGCCTCATTATTTGATCCCGGCGAATACTGCCGTGATGGCATTCAGCAAACTGCCGATGGGCTTTTGATGGAAACCCACGTCGACAGCTTCGAGTGGTTCGCCAGCTGGCTCGCCCAGCTGACCTTTGCTTTCACCATTCATTCCCCTGCTGAGCTCAAACACGCGGTAAAGGCGCACGCCACTCGCCTTCTGGATAGTTGCCGATAGCCGTCGTCGATTTCGACCATTCCCAACCGACTAGACTCATAGACACAAACCAAACGTCCAGGAGGGTTATTGCCATGACACATCCGAGAAATACCATTTGCCTCTGGTTCAACGGCCAGGCTGAGGAGGCCGCTCAGTTTTATACCAGCATCTTCCCCGATTCCTCAGTCGGCAGGATATTGCGCGCACCCGGGGATTATCCCGCCGGATCCAGGGGCGACATCTTAACGGTTGAATTTACGGTGCTTGGCGTTCCCTGCCTTGGGCTCAACGGCGGCCCCGCCTTCCAGCATAACGAGGCCTTCTCTTTCCAGATTGCGACTTGGGATCAGGAAGAAACAGATCGCTATTGGCATGCCATAGTCGATAACGGGGGCGAGGAAAGTGCGTGCGGATGGTGCAAAGACAAGTGGGGACTTTCGTGGCAGATAACCCCTGTGGCCCTTACCGGGGCGATCAATAACCCGGACCCCAATGTTGCCAAGCGTGCCTTCGACGCCATGATGACCATGGGAAAAATCGATATTGCTGCAATCGAGGCAGCGGTTGGCCCCTGAGAGCCACACCTGGATCAAGTGATGGGAGCAAGAAACGCCACTGGCTGGTCGATTGACGCTTTGCAGCCAGAGCTAACGGGTAAAGTCTTCGACTTCCTCATAGTGCATCACTGAAACGCGCTCCCCCAGTGCCCGCATGCCGACCATCTGCGCAGGGTTTTCCCCGCTCCAGAATGCTTTCCAGCTTTCCACGGAATCCCATTTCGCGACGGTGAGCACCTCGGTTTTGTCCTCAGGACTGCGGAGCATAAAGCTACCCAGGGCTCCGGGCACGGTTTCATGGATATGGTTGGTGGTGCGAACCCAAACCTTCTTGAAGTCCGCGAAGTTCTCTTCCTTAACTTTCCAACGATAAACAACCCGAATCATACTGCCTCCTGCAGTTCCCTGGAAATCCCGAGGAGCTTATGGTCATTCAGGAGTCCTGAGCGGCCACTGCACAA
Organism: Marinobacter sp. ST-43; assembly: GCF_030541085.1. Taxonomy (NCBI): domain Bacteria; kingdom Pseudomonadati; phylum Pseudomonadota; class Gammaproteobacteria; order Pseudomonadales; family Marinobacteraceae; genus Marinobacter; species Marinobacter sp. ST-43. Next base: position 5,984 of record NZ_JASSVO010000010.1, on the reverse strand, counting down.
CCTTTTTAAACCCGTCCACGTGGATTTTACTAGACGTCATATCCCATGCTCTCGATCTTATCGAGCAGCAATCCATGGCCGTTTAGATAGATTGAGATTCTAATCGTCCTCCCATGGCGAAAACGAAGAACGTACCAATGCAGATGCTTGTTAAAGCTTATGCTTCTTAACTCGCTCCACGTAAACCGCCGTTTACCCTGCCAAAGGCTTTGAAACGTCAGGGACTCATCATCAAAGCAACCTCTGGTCCAGATCACCTCGGCCCATCCATAAATCGCGAAGGCGCCAAACATCTCCAACATCAGGATGATGGGGATATCCTGACCGCCATGGTCAACAAAAAACAACAACCAGAGCATTCCTGCCGCAATCAGCGTAGACGCCAAGCTGGTCAATATAAGGAACCAACCGAAGAAAAGCTTACCGCCGGTCTCAGCAGTTGATGATCTCTTTGCCGCATTGCTGACGATATAGTAGGTCAGAAAACTACCCACCACGCTGATTACAATCTTAGCCAAGACTTCCATGTTTGCTTTGAATCCAAATAGTTACAGGCGGGAGAACCCAGAGATCACCTTCAGCGGCTCAATGCCCCCCGAACCTGGAGATGGAATTACCAATTACCTACCCCGCTGTTGCCAAGCCTGCCTTCGACACCATGATGACCATTGGAAAAATCGATATTGCTGCTATCAAAAAGTTCAGTGGAGGCTAGAACGGGCTACAACATACTATCAAGCGTTTCCAAGCTTTCAGGCCCGCCGGCCAATCGCACACACCGAGCCGATTCTTCTTCCCAGGATGCAGCAGACTCTGTGTGAAGATGAACAGATATCTTCGACGTAAGAGTCTCTTCCAACAAACCAGCAGGAATCCAGACCATCCCGCTGTCCCTCAGACTATTAGGAACCGGACTGCCACAGACCGAGCAAAAATCGCTTCTGAACCCACTGGGCTTCTTGTAACTGCGTATACCACTCTCACCGGAAACCCACCGAAAGGCATGCTCATTTACAAAAGTTGCGGCATTCGCCGCCGCTCCAGTGGCTTTTCGGCAGAGCGAACAGTGGCACTGATAGAGGTTTCGGATTTCCTCTGTGATTTCAAACTTTACATTTCCACAGAGACATTCGCCCTTCATAGATCATTCCTTTCGCCAGCTGCCCCGTTCCCGGACTAATACCTCATCTCGGTTACGTATAACTTCAAGCAATCCATCCTGATGCACGTAGTACGTGGTATTTCCATTCTCAAACTTATACCCAAGAAAACGGCAGGGAGTATCGCCGTCGGCACAGAGTGTGTGCCAGGAACTCCCTTCCAGCATGATGCTATTTCCTGTTGCCTTGCTTGTACCGTGATAGGTCATTTGGTCGCACGAAACCTCGCCTTCAGCGCAGCGAGATTCTATATTGACGATGAACCTCTCTGTTGCCAGCTCCGCCGCCGAGGCAGAAAACGAAAAAAAAGCGATGACAATGAGCTTTTTCATATGCCGCTTAACCCGTTGATTACGAGGGGCCGCTCACCGACCAGGGATGCACCGTCTGCATGACCATTCTTCCCCGAGGGGCGAGCAACGGCCTGAGGGCCTCCAGCAACTCGGCCACGTCTTCATGCAGGATCGAGAAGTTCACAGACACCACATCAAAGTCGCGGCCTATCTTCCGGGCATCGTCGACAAGCTCAGAATAGGTACAGACGTGGAATCGTCCTCCCCCAAGAGACCGGGCCGCTTCAATCAACCCGGGTGAGCCATCCACCCCGACGCAGTCAACACCATGCCTGGCGAGCGCCCGTACCAGCCAACCTTCTCCGCACCCCAAGTCAAGCACCCGCCTCGGTTGTTGGGCGAGCACGGCGTTGACCATGGACTGGTCGGTCACCAGGCGGCGACTCTCGATATCGCCGTCGCGTACCGCCGCTGTCCAGAGTTCGGCGTTCGTTATCCAGCTCTGCGCCAACTCGGATGGTTTATTGGAGCTGCTGCTCATTCAGAATTCCCGCGTGCCACCAAGCATGCCCTGCCCGGCAGTTAAATGGGTTTACGGCCCTTTTCCTCGATCGAGTCAATGGCCTGTTTCAAAAGCTCATTGAACGCCTCAGGCCTTTCCAACATCGGGAAATGGCCAGCGTCCTCAATGTACATAAGCTGGTAATCATCAATGTGTTTTCTATTCTCTTCCACCGCTGTCGGCCACAACCTGGCGTTTATCGAGATGACGGGCACCCTGACTTCATCAAACGCAGTGGCCGCTTCGCCAGTGACGTATCGCTCCAGATAGTTTCGGAAAGTGTTCAAGGCAATGGCCTTTGGCGCAGAAGACATATCTTCTTTCACCCAGGCAACCAAGGGCTCATCGGCACCTTCAGGAAACATAGGTGCGACAAAATCCTTTACCGCCGTCGTAAAGTCAGCTTCAAAGGGCTGAGCCATTTCATCAACGACACTTTGGGGAATCCGCTCCGCAACGTTCTGTAAGGTATCAACCCCTATCACACCAACAACTCTGGCCGGCATCAATCTGGCTGCTTCGGCAATCACCGCACCGCCCATCGAATGCCCTACAAGAATGGCACGTTCAATGCGCTCTTGATCAACAATGGCCTTCACATCGTGAGCGAAAGCCACCATCGAATAATCAGAGCGGCCAACCGATGAGTGCCCATGGCCCGCCAGATCAACCGTAATCACCTGATAATCGCCGGCAAACGCCGGTATTTGTTGCTGCCAGTAACGTCCGTCACAACTCCAGCCGTGGATAAAAACCAGAGCCGTTTTTCCACCCCCGACCACGTCATAAGCGATTCGTTCTGAGTCAGAAGACAAGGCGACCTTGTGCCTGCCAGGTATCTGGTGAGAGGCACAGCCTGTCAGCAGGAGGAAAGACAACAAAACCAACACTATCGATTTATGCATAAACAATCCCTTTAGTTCATACAAGGCTGTTGTTAAGCGCCCGACGCGGGCATCCGGTTCACTGGATTGGAAAGCTCAGAAAAGCCAATGGCCTCAGGCCATCGGCTTGAAATCTGGCAACGAAGCCACACGCTTCAGCCATGCCAGAATCGCCGGATAGTCTGCCAGTTCAAAGCCGCCCTCGTGAGCTACGTGGGTGTAGGCATAAAGCGAGATGTCTGCCGTGGTCGCATGCTCCCCTGTGAGATAAGGCGTTTTCTGAAGCTGCTGCTCCATCACTCGCAACGCTTTGTGGCCGCCGGCTTGCTTCGACGCATATTCCTCAGCTCTGTCATCAGGCAGCCCAAGGTACTTATTGATGAAGCGGGCTACCGCGATATAGGGCTCATGGCTATATTGTTCGAAAAACTGCCACTGCAGGATACGCGCTTGAGCCAGCCCACCCTCGGGGTATAACGCCGATCCGCCTGCCAGGAAGTTGATAATGGCGTTGGACTCGGAAAGCGTCTCGCCCCCATCGAGTTCAAGCAAAGGTATTTTGCCATTCGAGTTCTTTCGCAAGAACTCGTCGGACCTGGTGTCGCCAGCCAGAATATCGACCTCAATCCACTCGTGGTCGATGTTCAGGAGGTTACACACCAGCTGAACTTTGTAGCAGTTGCCGGATTTGGCATCACCGTAAATTTTCATCTGCTCTCCCTACCGGGCCCCACCGGAGCACCCGATGTAAGCTCCAATCCGGAACGAACTACAATAACGTTTTAATTGACACGGAGGCAGGCCTCCAGCCTCTCTCTCCAGTGCGGCCTGCAGCGACTGGTAATTTTGCCGCCGAACCAAGCAAGCTTGCGCACCATATTGTCGCCTGCATGATGTAAGGCCAACTCCAGAGGAACTGTGCCATGCTCATTCGGAAGATTTGCATCGGCACCAGCCTCAAGCAGGTATTGCGCCAGGGACACATCATCGTTATGTATTGCTGCGCCAAGAGCTGACCCAGCTTGTGGGTCTTGATAATTAACATCAGCACCGGCTTCGATTCGCCCTTTGACCAGCTCCAGATTACCGTTGCGAACCGCAAAGATTAAAAGCTTGTCCAGTGTCAGTTCCATGATTGGGCCTGCGGGCATTGAGATAAGCAACGTGTCCTAGACGTTTCTCTTCCGTGACTTGTCAAACGTTCTATTTTTCCACTTTCCTATCAATCCATATCCACTAAGCCAAACACCCAAAACAAGAATAATCCCCACAAAAGCAAAGAATCGATCATCACCATCAGCCTGACTTACTATTGGATCGCCTCCGCGGAACGACAACTCTCCTGTCAGCAGCGCAAATCCCGCTATCAAGATTAAGACCACTCCTCCAGAGAGGCTCTTGCCGTATTCGCCAAGGCGTTTCGCTGTTCGCTGAGCTTCTATGAACTCGTCTCTTTGTTGTCCCTCATAGTCCTGGGCTCCAGTCAGTACCTCTTCATGCTCGGCTTTCGTTGCACGTGATATCCAAAATGGAGCCGCAAGAAAAACTCCAATAAATCCAAGGGGAATGAGCAAGACTAAAAGAAACTCCACCAGCACTCCTTATGACGTTTAATGCCGGTGCGTTGCGGCCCACCGCAGCGCAAGCGCAGGCACATCCGGCAACCGCCATTGGTTAAATGCTTGCATCCGCAAAAAATCAAGTATTGAAGGGAGGGCACAGTTCAATGTGTACCTCAACCAGAGCAAAATCGCCAAGGCTCTCTCCCGAGATCAGTGGCCGAAACGGAGGCGCTCTCTGAGGGAATGGGCTACAACAACTTGTTAACCATACTTGATGGCGAGCAAAGTTGCCGACACCGCCGCCGCAGCTAAAAACGGCGCTATGAGTATGAGTAAAGAGACTCGATACTCCTTTAGCGACATATAAATCCAATAGGCGGCAACAAAAAAGGAAGCCACCCCTACCCCGTGGGCCCACTTACCCGAAAACTCAGCGAGTCCCGTGCGCCCAGGTAGCGTCACATTGTCGAAATAGAATGCCACCGTACCGGCAACCAGGAACACGAAACTGAACAAACCATTAATGAATGACCAGCGCCGACGATAATAGCTAGCATCCCTGATGACGGGATCAAACTTCCACAATGTCCGGCTCTCCAGATTGTCAATGAGGTTAACGCTTGCGTAAACAGCATCCGATGGAAGGCTGTCGGGCCGGGAACGAAGTTAATGCACTGGTTAGAGCTGCCGAGGTCATACGAATCTGCGCCCCGGCCTCCATCTTCTGAATACCTGTAACACAGCAAATGCGACGACCCCAACCAATGCCACATTCAAAGATAGCTTGGCAAATGATACCCACGTCGGAAACTCCTGGGGAAGCATGACAGCAAAGGAGCGAGGAAATGAGGGTGGGTCTAGTTTCTCCACGCTCTGCCACACAAACGGAAAGGGGAAGCCATGAGGAACTTCGCCCATGCCAGATCGACCATTAACCTTTGACGGTATAAGCAAAGAAGCCATGACGACGACAACCGCTAAACACAAGCATCCGCCTATCTGCTTTGCCATGCCACCCCCTCCCTGCAGGCTGTAACAGCTTATTAAGCATTTATCTGGTGGACGAAGCCAGCTTCGTCTCTGACACCTACTCGGTTGCCATCAGGGTCGCTGATGTTGATAGTCCGACCCCACGAACTTTCCTGGATTTCAGCTTGGATACCCCATGCCCTTATTTCCGCAAGGGCCACCTCCAAATCCTCAACATTAAAGCGCAGTTTGAAGCTACCCTCTTTCGGTGACTTAACGCCATTCTTCGCCTTGCCTCCTTGCTCGACCATCAAATATCCATTCCCGTACTCGAGACACGCGAGCTTGAAGTCACCCTCCTTTTTCTCGAATAGCTGACGCAACCCAAAGAGGTCTCGATAGAACGCCACGCACTCCTCGAAGTTTTCCGTGTTGTCAATGGCCATTTATTTTGACCCACCTTTGGCCAATAAAATTGACCCACCCTTTATAGTCTAGCTTGTAACTTTCTGCTTCAGTCGATAGCTTTCTCCTCCCAACATAAAGATGTGTGA